>JBMTXX010000271.1:0-4650 GCA_049453935.1 Rubrivivax sp. | reverse complement strand
TACATCAACCGCGGCTCCAGGGTCTGCCGCAGCAGACGGCCGAAACCCTGGAAATCCCGCTCCAGATTGAGCCCGCCGTCCAGGCTGAACGTGGGAATGGCCCGGCCCAGCGCTCGACGTCCATCGCCCAACGCCTGATCCAAGGCGTAGGAAGCCGCGTTGATCCGTGTGCGCGGCGTGAGCCACAGCCCGCCCTCACGCCAGGGCCTGGAGAACTGGGCCAGGACGTGCACACGCTGCCCGGTGGGTCGCGTCGAAGAGGCCGAGGCATCGGGCAAGGTGAATCGGTTGAGCTCCGCCTCCACCTGCCATTGCCAGCCCCCCAGGGCCAGGCCCGAAGCCGTCGCGCCGAGCTGCAGGCCCCGCTGGTACGGTACCGTGAAGGTGTCCTCGGGAACCTGCAACGGCTGCCAACGCTGTGCACTGGCATAGCCCAGCAAGGGCTGCCCGCCCAAACGCAGCGGGAACTCGGCACGCGCCTGCTGCCGCAGCAGCCGCGGTGTCATGCCCAGTTCATCGGCATCGAAGTCCTTCCACCACAAGTCGTCGGACACGGTGGCGACGTCGATCTCGTAGCGGCCCTGGACAGACGATGCCCCGGGGATGGGCCACCGGCCTTCGTGAAGGCCATAGGCCGCGTACCGGGACCGGGATTCGAGCTGGTCCCGCGGCAGCAGGTCCAGGTGCCATTGCCCGGTGTAGGCGGTCTCGAGGTAACGGTACTCTGCATCGGTGGCCAGCCCCCGCCTTGCGAGCCAGCGCGGCGTGATCGTCGCGTCACGGTTGGGGGCGATGTTCCAGTAATAGGGCACGCCGACCTCCAGGCCGCTCTGCGTGCTCACTCGCAGCGTGGGGGCCAGCCAGCCCGACTTGCGCGCGTCACTGACCGGAAAGCGCAATGTCGGCACCGCCAGCACCGGAACCCCCAGGAAACGCAGCACCGCGCCGCTCGCCACGGCCTCGTTGGCATCCAGATCCACGCGCAGTTCGCGGGCGGTCAGCAACCAGTCGGGATCGGCCGAACCATCGCTCGGGCAGCTGGTGTACTGGGGATTCAGCAGGCGGAACCGCCTCTGCCCCTCGAACTCGATCGACACCGCACGGCCACGCGTGCCGCGATCGCCGAACTCGAATTCGGGCTCGGCAAAAACGCCTTCGAAACGCTCCACCGTGAGGTCGAGCTGCGGGCCGCTGAAGCGCGTCGCACCCCGGCTGACCGTCACCTGGCCCTGCGCCACGGCGCGATCGTCCTGTGGCGTGTAGCTCAAACGATCGGCCTGCAGGCGGACGTCGGCGCGGCGCAGGTCGACGGCACCCTCGGCCTGTGTGAGGCCTCCGGGCGTGCCGGTCAGTCGATCGGCCTCGATGCGCACTGCGGGATCCTGCGCAGCGGTCGCGAAGGAAGCCGCCGCGAGCACCAGGCCGATGACCGCCGAGATCCGACGCCGAAGCTCGGCTGGCCTGCCCGGACAGGGCATGCAAGGCGCCAGGGCAGCGTGGAGAGGTCCGGTGGGCACGAAAGGATTGGCGGCCGAGCCACGGTGCGGACAGTCGCTGCCGAAGCCAAGCCAGTGCTGGAATGGCCTTATTCTGTCATCGGCACAGCCGCTTTTCGGTGTGCCTGACGGACATGCACATCGATACATCTTCCCCCATCGCCTGGACGGATCCCTCGCGCGAAGCCGCTTTCGGCACCTGGATCCGCCAGATCGGCCCTCGCTGGCAACTCGAGCTGTCGACGCTCAGCCCAGCCTCCGCTGACGCCAGTTTCAGGCGTTACTTCCGGGTCCACGGGCAGCGCGGCAGCGAGGTGGACTCGTTCATCGTCATGGACGCGGCCCCGCCGCTGGAAGACGTGCGCCCGTTCGTGCGGGTGGCCACCTTGCTGCGCGAAGCGGGGCTGCACGTGCCGCAGGTGCTGGAGGCCGATACCGACAACGGCTTCCTGCTGCTCACGGACCTCGGCAGGCAACCGTATCTGCAAACGCTGGTCGGGGCCACGCCGTCGCAGGCCGATGCGCTGATGCGCGACGCGCTGCAGGCGCTCGTGCAGATGCAGCAGCGCGTGCCGGTGAGCGCGCTCGGGCCCTATGACGAGGCCCTGCTGACGCGCGAGCTGGACCTGTTCCCTCGATGGTGCGTGCAGCAGCACTTCGGCGTCGCATGGGGCCCTGCGCAGCTCGAGGCCTGGACCCGGGTGTGTCGGCTGCTCGTGGACAACGCGCTGGCGCAACCGGTGGTGGTCGTCCACCGCGACTGGATGCCGCGCAACCTGATGGTGACAGACCCCAACCCCGGCGTGCTCGACTTCCAGGACGCGGTGGCCGGCCCCATCACCTATGACAGTGCCTCGCTGCTGCGCGACGCTTTCCTGTCCTGGGAGGAAGAGCAAGAGATCGACTGGGCGATCCGCGGCTGGGAACTGCAGCGCAAGGCCGGCCTGCCCGTGTCAGGCGACTTTGCCGAGCACTGGCGACAGCTCGAGTGGATGGGTCTGCAACGCCACCTCAAGGTGCTGGGCATCTTCTGCCGGCTGCAGCACCGTGACGGCAAGCCCGCGTACGCACAGGATCTGCCGCGCTTCTTCGGGTACGCGACCCGCGTGGCGATGCGCTATCGCGAACTCGCGCCGCTGCTGCCACTGATGGCGCCGCTGTCCGGCCAGGCGGTGGGTGCCGGCTTCACGTTCTGAACCCGCCCGGACAGGGCGTTCAGACCGCCGACCAGTCGCCCGACTTGCCGCCGCGCTTTTCCAGCACCCGCACATCGTCGATCACCATGCCCCGGTCGACCGCCTTGCACATGTCGTAGACCGTCAGCAGACCGATCTGCACCGCCGTCAGCGCCTCCATCTCGACCCCGGTGCGCCCCAGCGTCTCCACCTGTGCCGTGCAGCGCACCCGATGCTGCTCAGGTTCGAGATCGAAGTCCACCGACACACGGGTGATGGGCAGTGGGTGACACAGAGGCACGAGGTCGGCGGTGCGTTTGGCGCCCTGGATCGCTGCGATGCGCGCCACGCCGATGACATCGCCCTTCTTCGCCCGCCCCTCGGCCACGAGGTCGAACGTGGCCGGCAGCATCCGGATCACGCCGCTGGCGCGGGCCACCCGATGGGTCACGGCCTTGTCCGACACATCGACCATGCGCGCGTGGCCTTGCGCATCGAAATGGGTCAGCGCACCCTCGGTCATGGGCAGTCCTCCTCGCGGATGAAAAACTGCCATCATAGGGGGATGGGGGGCGTCGATCGATGAGCCGAGAACGCAGCGCCGCCGGGCAGGGTCCGCACGGCTCCGTCCGGACGGGTGGAGGGCCGGTCGCGTCGGCGGCGGGCCCGACACGCCAACGCCCCGGGCGGGTCCGCCTGGGCCGGCAGCGCGGCCTGGTGTCTTGCCTGGTCGCCTGCCTGGCGTTCCAGCCCTGGCTGCCGCTCCGCGCGCAGGGGGCGGTTGCCCCCGCGCTGCCTGCGCTCGGGGACCCGGCGTCCGCCGTGTTGCCGCTGGGCGAGGAGCGGCGCCTGGGCGAGCGTCTGATGCAGCAGGTCTGGCGCAGCCCGATGTACCTCGACGACCCGGTGACGCTCGCTTATGTGCAGTCGTTGTGGGAGCGCCTGATCGTCACGGCGCGCGCGCGCGGCGACGTCGCACCAGAACTGGACGACAGCTTCGCCTGGAGCCTCTTCCTGATCCGCGACCGCACGCTCAACGCCTTTGCCCTGCCGGGGGGCCACGTCGGCGTACACCTCGGCCTGCTGGCAGTCACGCGCAGTGCCGACGAATTCGCGGCGGTGCTGGCCCACGAGCTCACACACGTGAGCCAGCGCCACATCGCCCGCGGTTTTGCAACGGGGCAGCGCCAGAGCGCCCTCGGGACGGCGGCCCTGCTGCTGGGGCTGCTGCTGGCGGCGCGCGCCGGAAACCCGGACGTGGCGCAGGCCGCAGTGGCTGGCAGCCAGGCCGCCATGATCCAGGGGCAACTCAACTTCTCACGCGAGATGGAGCGCGAAGCCGACCGGATCGGCGCTGCGATCCACGCGCAGGCCGGCTTCTCGCCCTTCGGGACGGCTGCGATGTTCGACCGCCTGGACCAAGCGGCCCGGCTCAACGACAGCGGCGCCCTGGCGTACCTGCGTACGCACCCGCTGGGGTCGGAGCGCCTGGCCGACGCGCGGGCGCGCGCAGCCCTGCTGCCGCCGCAGCCGCCCGTCCTGACGCCCATGCATGCGCTGATGCAGGGCCGGGCGCGGGTGCTGATGGAGCCATCGGCCCAGCACTGGCAGCGGCTGGTTTCGGCGGTCGAGAGCCTGCCTGCCTCGGCCGGCGGGGATGCGCGCAACGCCGGGGCCGCGGTCGAACGACTGGCCGATCTGTATGCGGCCGCGCTGGCCGCCTCCGGACTGGGCGAGCATGCGCAAGCCCGAGCCCTGGCGCAGGCGCTGGACGAGGCGGCCACCCTCGTCGGCGCAGCCGAACCGGCCGTGCGGACCGCCATCGGCTGGCTGCACGCGGAGCTGGCCATCGCACGAGGAGACGGACCACGCGCGCTGACACTGTTGTCTTCATTGAACACGCCTGCGCAAGGGCAGACCTCGGGCCAGGCCTCTGAAGCGGAATTCCGTGCCCGTCCGGGCCTGCTGCTGAAGGCCGC
>JBMTXX010000270.1:0-4686 GCA_049453935.1 Rubrivivax sp. | reverse complement strand
CCTGAAACCACCCCCGATGTCGTGGTCCTCGGCGGCGGCGCCGCTGGCATGTTCGTCGCGCTGGCGGCCGCAGCGCGCGGCCTGCGCGTGCGGGTCAGCGACCCGATGGCCGCCACCGCCAGCAACTTCGCGATCAGCGGCGGCCTGTTCCCGGCGGCGGGCTCGCGGCTGCAGCGCGAGGCCGGGGTGCAGGACGGGCCGCAGGTCTGGCTGGACGACCTGCGCCGCCAGACGCCCCCGGGCACGCTGAACGCGTCCATCGCCGACGCCGTCGCGCGGGCCTTGCCGGAGGTGGTGGACTTCTTCGTCGACAGCCTGGGCCTGCCGGTGCGGTTCCTGCCCGACATGGTGGCACCGGGGCACTCGGCGTGCCGCTTCCACAGCGTCGAGCCCGCCAGTGGCGCGGCCTTCCATGCCTGCCTGCGGGCAGCCCTGCAGCGCCACGACCGCATCGCCTTCGTCGAGGAAAGGCTCTCGCCCCGGCGCGTGGACGACGGCTTCCACTGTGCCGTGGCGGACGGCTCCCGCTTCACCGTCCCCCGGCTCGTGCTGGCCGGGGGCGGCTTCGGCGCCAATGCCGACATGGTGGCCCGCTACATCCCCGGCATGGCCGGCGCCTTGAACAACGGCTCGCCCACCAACGACGGCAGCACCATCGCCCTCGGCCTGGCATGGGGGGCGGACGTCTGGGGGATGGACGGCTTCCAGGGCCAGGCGCACACGAACCCCGGGGGTGCCACCCGCTTGGGCATGGGCATTCCCAGCCTGGGCGGCGTGATGGTCAACCGCCAGGGCCTGCGCTTCGCGCGCGAGGACCTGGGGCCCTCGGCACTCGCCCCGCACGTGCTGGCGCAACCCGACGGGTTGGCGCTCGAGGTCTTCGATGCGGCGATCGAGGCGCGGCTGGGGCAGCACTCGGCCTACCAGCAGGCAAGAGCTGCCGGGCGCGTGATCGAGGCCCCCGATTTGCCGTTGCTGGCCGACCGCGCTGGCGTCGACGCCCAAGGTCTGGCGCAGACCCTGGCCCAGGTGGCGCGCTGGGCGAGCGGAGAAGGGCAAGACCCGCTCGGCCGGGCGCGCTTCGAACGCGTGTTGGAGGCCCCCTACCGCGCGTCCTGGGTGACGGGGGCGCTGCCGCACCCGCAGGGCGGCCTGCTGACCGCCGCGCAGGGCCGGGGGCGGGCCACCGACGCACACCCGACCCCCGGCCACCTCACCCCCGGCGGCGCCGCGGCCGGGCTGGCCGGGCGCGGCGCGGAGGGCTACCTGCCAGGCAACGGGCTGGCCCAGGCCTTCGGTCTGGGCTGGTGCATCGCGCAGTCGCTGGCGGCCGGCCACACCTGACCGGCGCCTGAGGACCCACCGGCCACAGGCTTGCGATCGGAAGCACGCCAGCCCCGCAGGCCGGCGTGTGGCCGGGTGCTCAGCCTTTCTCAGTCCATCTTCGCGCCGGAGATCTCCACCGCGCGCTTGAACTTGGCCATCTCGCCGCGATGGAAGGCGGTGGTGTCCGCGGGGGTGGAGCCCACGACGGTGGCGCCCTGGGCTTCGAGCTGCGAACGCACGCCCGGATCGTCCAGCGCCTTCTTCACCTCGGCCTGGATCTTGTCGACCACTGCCTTCGGCGTGCCGGCCGGAGCCATCAGCACGATCCAGGCCGTGGCGTCGAAGCCGGGGATGAACTCCGACAGCGCCGGCACGTCCGGCACCTGCGGCGAGCGCTTGAGCGATGTCACCGCCAGCGCGGTGATCGCGCCGCCCTTGATGCGGCCGACGATCGACGGCAGGCCCTCGACACCGGCCTGGACCTCACCCGCCATCACGGCCTGCATGGCCGGTGCGCCACCGCGGTAGCCCACGTGGGTCATCGTGATGCCGGCATCGGCCTTGATCAGCTCCATCACCAGGTGCGACGTCGTGCCCGGGCCCGAGGACGCATGGTTGAGCTTGTCGGGCTGCGCCTTGGCCGCGGCGATCAGGTCGGGCAGCGTCTTGAACGGCTGCTTCGGGCTCGTCACCACCACCTGCGGGAACGACACCAGCTGCGTCACCGCTGCGAAGTCCTTGACCGCGTCGTAAGGCAGCTTGGTGAACAGGTAGGGGTTGATCGCCATCGTGCCCGGCGATCCCAGCAGCAGCGTGTGCCCGTCGGCTTGCGCGCGGGCGGCGAACTGCGTGCCGATGTTGCCGCTGGCCCCGGTGCGGTTGTCGATGTTCATCGACTGCCCGGTGTTGGCGGCGACCTTGGCCGCGACGATGCGGGCCACGACGTCGACCGCCGAGCCAGCCGCGAAGGGGTTGACCCAGGTCACCGCGCGGGTCGGCCATTCGGCCGACTGGGCCTGCGACAGCACCGGCCACATCATCGGCAAGGCCAGCAGGGCGGTCACGGCACGGCGTCCGGGGCTCAGACGCTTGCGCTTCATCGAATTCATCAACGGGTTCTCCTCATGTCATGGAACACGCCAGGGGGCGTGGGATGGTCGTGCCTGCGCCCGCAGCCCGCGCTTCACAGCGACAGACCCAGGGCCATGCCCTGCGAGGTGGCACGCATCGCATCGGCGGGGGCGAGACAGTCGCCCACCAGATGCACGGGGCGGCCCGATGCCTGCAGGTCTGCAAGCAGGGCCAGGTCGGGGCGGCGCGGGGCCGCGTAGCTGAGCAGCGCGACGTCCGTCACCGGGGGTTGCGGGTCGCCGTACAGGCCCTGCACCGACAGGGTGGCGGACGCCTCGAACCCGGCGTCCCAGTGCGGCTGCGCGCGGGTGTGGAGATCCGCACCCGCGCGCTCCAGGCGGCGCAGCACGCTCTGCCGGGTGACGAGGCTGCAATCCTGGGCGATCGAATCGCGCGGGGTCAGCAGCACCACGCGGTCGAACAGCGCTGCCAGCCGCTCGGCTGCGGCGTAGGTGGTCTCCACCGGGTCCAGGTCCAGCAGCACCGCGGTGCCTGGCTGCGCCGCGCGCATCGAGGCGAGCTCGCCGCACAGCGTGGCCAGGTCGGGGATCCAGCCCTCGTCGCGCAGGCTGGCCGGCAGCTGCAGCGGCCACACCGGGGTGGCGCCCGTGGCCAGGACGATGGCGTCGGGTGCCAGTGCCGCCACATCGGCTGCCGTGACGGCGCGGCCCAGCTCGAAGCGCACGCCGTGCTGCCGCGCCCGCTCGTACTGGTAGTCGTAGATGCTCGACAGCGCGTGCAGCGACGGCAGGGTCGCGGCCACGCGGGCCTTGCCGCCGACCTCGGCTGAGGCGCCGAACACGACGACCTCATGCCCGCGGCGGGCGGCCACCCAGGCCGCTTCCAGCCCGGCGATGCCGGCGCCGACGACGGCGATGCGCCGCCGTCCAGAGGCCACCGGCCAGGGCACGTCCTCGACCTGCAGGGCCAGTGCCGGGTTGTTGTCGCAGGCGATGGGCCGGTCCTGGACGATGGTGCGCCAGCAGGAGTTGCACGACACGCAGTAGCGGATGTCGTTGGCCCGCCCGCCCAGCGCCTTGGCGGGCCAGTACGGGTCGGTGATCAGCGGCCGCCCCAGGCCGACGAGTTCGATGCCGGGGGCCCCGAGTTCGGCTTCCGCCTCGGCCGGGTCGGTGATGCGGCCCAGCGCCATCACCGGCACCCCCTGCGCACGGGCGGCCAGGTCGCGGATCAGCGCCGCGTAGGCCACGCGCGGGGCGCCACCGTCGGGCAGGTGCATCTCCAGGGTGTGCGCGTGTGCGCCTTGGGCGAAGCACAGCAGATCGGGGCGGCACTGCGCCAGCAGCGCCTGGAGCAGGCGCTGCGCCTCGGCCGGCGGGATGCTGTCGGCCAGGCCGTCGTCGCCTGGCATCTTGACGGCCACGATGAAGCCCGCACCGCAGGCCGATCGCACGGCCTGCACCATCTCGGCCAGCCAGCGCGTGCGGCCCTGCGCATCGCCGCCGTAGGCATCGTCGCGCTGGTTGGCGCGCGGCGACAGGAAGAGGTGGAACAGGTGCCCGTGGCAGGCCGACAGCTCGATGCCCGAGAACCCGGCGCGCTGCAGGCGCTGCGCCCGATCGGCCACCATCGACACCCAGTCGCGGACTTCGGCCGTGGACAGCGCGCGCGGCATCGTCCCGCTGAGGTCGTCCGGCAGCGCGCTGGGGGCGAGCGCCTGCACCGCCCGGCCCGGCACATGGCGGCCCCGCCCCGGGTCCTGGATCTGCCCGAGCAGGCGGCAGCCCTCACTCTCGACGGCATCGGCCAGCCGTTGCAGATCGGGCAGGTGGTCGTCCGACCACGTGGCCAGCCGCGCGGGCGCCTGCTGCGGCGTCAGGCCCAGCGGCTCGGTCACCAGCACGGCTGCACCGCCACGGGCCCGTGCCTGGCAGTAGCGCAGGTATCCCTCACCGAGCCCGCCGACCTGGCCCAGCCGTGTCGAGATCGACGCATGGACGATGCGGTTACGCAGGCGCTGCCCAGCCAGAGACAGGGCGCAGGCCAGACGAGGGTAGGGGCTGTCGGTCGACGCAGCAGTGTTCAAGATGCGCGATGGGCGAGGTCATCGCCAGTCGTGATCATTTGTCCTAATGTACGGTGAATGGAACATTTGTGCCGTCCTGGGCAGACGAGACCGCCGTGCGCGTCCGGCAAACCCCAGCAGCCCCGGGCCGATAATCCGGGCGATGAAACTGCGCTTCACGAAGATGCAGGGCGCGGGCAACG
>JBMTXX010000269.1:0-4712 GCA_049453935.1 Rubrivivax sp. | reverse complement strand
CGACATCGGCGCCATCGCCGACAGCGTCAAGGACTGCCTGCGCTGCGGCAAGTGCAAGCCGGTGTGCGCCACGCACGTGCCGCGCGCCAATCTGCTGTACAGCCCGCGCAACAAGATCCTGGCCACGTCGCTGCTGATCGAGGCCTTTCTGTACGAGGAGCAGACGCGCCGGGGCGTCAGCGTGCGCCATTGGGCCGAATTCGAGGACGTGGCCGACCACTGCACCGTCTGTCACAAGTGCGAGTCGCCCTGCCCGGTGGACATCGACTTCGGCGATGTCACGATGAACATGCGCAACCTGCTGCGCAAGATGGGCAAGAAGAGTTTCCGCCCGGGCAACGCCGCGGCGATGGCCTTCCTGAACGCGACCAACCCCCAGACCATCAAGGCCATGCGCAGCGTGATGGTCGATGTCGGCTTCAAGGCGCAGCGCGCGCTGAGTGACCTGCTGAGCCCGGTGGCGCGGCGCCAGACGGCCGCCCCGCCGGCCACGCTGGGCGCGGCGCCGCTGAAGGAACAGGTCATCCACTTCGTCAACAAGAAGATGCCCGGCGGGCTGCCGAAGAAGACCGCACGCGCGCTGCTCGACATCGAGGACCGCAACTACGTCCCCATCATCCGCGACCCCAAGGCGACGACGGCCGACACCGAAGCCGTCTTCTACTTCCCTGGTTGCGGCAGCGAGCGTCTGTTCAGCCAGGTCGGCCTGGCCACGCAGGCCATGCTGTGGCACGCCGGCGTTCAGACGGTGCTGCCGCCGGGCTACCTGTGCTGCGGCTATCCGCAGCGCGGCTCGGGCCAGTTCGACAAGGCCGAGAAGATCATCACCGACAACCGCGTGCTGTTCCACCGCGTGGCCAACACGCTGAACTATCTGGACATCCGCACCGTCGTGGTGAGCTGCGGCACCTGCTACGACCAGCTCCAGGGCTACCGCTTCGAGGACATCTTCCCGGGCTGTCGCATCATCGACATCCACGAATACCTGCTGGAAAAGGGGATCGTGCTCGAGGGCAAGGGCGCCTACCTGTACCACGACCCTTGCCACAGCCCGATGAAGCAGCGCGACCCGATGAAGACCGTCACCGCGCTGGTCGGGCCGGCGGTCGTCAAGAGCGAGCGCTGCTGCGGCGAGAGCGGCACCCTGGGCGTCACGCGGCCGGACATCAGCACGCAGGTGCGCTTCCGCAAGGAGCAGGAGATTCGCCGTGCCGAGGCCACGCTGCGCGCCACCGGTGCCGCCGACGCCACGCAGGACCTGAAGATCCTGACCAGCTGCCCGAGCTGCCTGCAAGGCCTCAAGCGCTACGAGGGCGACCTGACCAACGGCCTGCTCGAGGCCGACTACATCGTGGTGGAGATGGCGCGTCGCATCCTCGGCCAGACCTGGATGGAAGACTACGTCGCGCGGGCGAACGCCGGCGGCATCGAGCGCGTGCTCGTCTGAAACGCTGAGAGACCCATCGCCCCATGGCCGGACTGACCCGCACCACCCCCCTGCCCGTGGACATCACGGTGCACCAGGCCTCGCGCGTGCTGGAGATCGCCTTCGACGACGGCCAGCGCTTTCGCATCCCCTTCGAGCTGATGCGCGTGTACTCGCCCTCGGCCGAGGTCCAGGGCCACGGCCCGGGCCAGGAGGTGCTGCAGACGGGCAAGCGCAGCGTGGGCATCGTCGCACTCGAGCCCGTGGGGCACTACGCCGTGCAGCCCACCTTCAGCGACGGCCACGACACCGGCATCTTTTCCTGGGACTACCTCTACCGGCTCGGCGCCGAGCAGGACGCGCTGTGGGCGCGCTACGAAGCCCGGCTGGCCGAGGCGGGTGTGGACCGTGACGCGCCGATGGTGGCCGCTGCGCGGGGCGGTGGTGGCGGCTGTGGCTGAGCGCGCACGCCCAGGGGGCGCAGGCACACCAGGCGCCGGCCGGCGACTTCTTTGCAGCATGCCGAAGCGCCGGGCGTCCCCGGCCCGGCGCGTACCCGCAGGCGCTGCGGCCGGGCTGCACTAGACTTTCAGCCATGGCCCAGACACATTTCGGTTTCCAGACCGTCGACGAGCAGGAAAAGGCCGCGCGCGTGCGCGGCGTGTTCGATTCCGTGGCCGCGCGCTACGACGTGATGAACGACTTGATGTCGGCCGGCCTGCACCGCGCCTGGAAGGCCTACACCGTGGCCGTGGCCGACGTGCGCGAGGGCGACCGCGTGCTCGACATCGCCGCCGGCACCGGCGACCTGACCCGCGCCTTCGCGCGTCGTGCCGGGCGCAGCGGTGTGGTGGTGCACAGCGACATCAACGAGGCCATGCTGCGCGAAGGCCGCGACCGCCTCGTCGACGAGGGCCTGCTGCTGCCCTCGCTGGCCTGCGACGCCGAGCGCCTGCCCTTCCGCGACGGCAGCTTCGACCTGGTCTCGGTGTCCTTCGGCCTGCGCAACATGACGCACAAGGAGCGCGCGCTGGCCGAGATGGCGCGCGTGCTGCGCCACGGCGGCCGCCTGCTGGTGCTGGAGTTCAGCCAGGTGGCCAAGCCGCTGCGCGGCGTCTACGACTGGTACTCCTTCGAAGTCCTGCCGCGCCTGGGCAGCTGGGTGGCGGGCGACGCGCAGAGCTACCGCTACCTCGCCGAGTCCATCCGCATGCACCCCGACCAGGCCACGCTGAAGGCGATGATGAAGACCGCCGGCTTCGGCCATGTCGACGTGCACAACCTCACCGGCGGTGTGGTGGCGCTGCATGTGGGGGTGCGGTGTTGAGGGCGCAGGCGAGGCGTGCCGACTCCAGCGGCCTGGGGGCGTGACGGGTTGGCGTGAGTCGCCGGCCTGCCGGATGACTCGGTGACTGCCCGCGGCGCAGCGGCCCAAGGGTTTCGACGGGCTCAGCCCGAACGGCTCTGAGGATGGCCTGCCGCCAGGTGTGTGCCCGGGCGGCTTTTTTCGTCCGGGCTCGTTCCGACACCGGCGGCGGCGCCGGTGGGCGTCGCAGCGCTTGGCGGCCCCGCCTGGACGACGATCTTGTGTCGGGTCACGATTTCCCTGAATTCGGGGCTGATCGTGCTCCAGTCGACGAGATCGACCTTGTACGGCAGGTCGGAGTCCGAGAAAGCCTCCTCCATCAGTCCCATCGCGGTGAACGACAAAGGGCGGGAGGTGTGCAGGCAAAGATCCAGATCTGAATGCTTGCCCGCCCGGCCGTCCACGCGAGAACCGAAGGCCCAGACCTCCAGACCTGGGGCATGGCTCGCCAGGATGCGCCTGACGATCTCCAGATGATCGGGCCGAACGTCAAGAGACATGGGGCTCGAGCCGGCTGAGCAGGTCGCGTGCATCGTCTGGGAAGGAGGGAATGTGACGGAATACGAGTTCAGCCACCTCCGAGTCGTAGGTATGTGATGTGCGGTTGCGTGCGTTCAGATGACCGATCCAGGCCTGCGCGTCGGCGATCAGGCCTAGACGCGCGGCTTCGCGGAAGGTGTCCTTGCGCGCGGGTGCTTCGTCGATGCCAAAAACATCCTTCAACACACGAACCGTCAGTTGTCGCGCCACGTCCAGCGCGATCTCGTATCGCTGGATGACGCCGTCCCGGACGGTCAACACGTGAGGGTACTGCGCGTATTCCTGCAGGCCCAACTCGAGGGCGGTGACGGCCCTTTCCAGGGCGGTCAGGCGGATGGGTGTCGTCATGGCCAAGCGGTGGACGGTGAATGGATCGATGATCTTGCCAGCAAGCAGAGCGTGACGACGATGAACAAAGCACTCACGATGCGTCGGATGGGTCGTGAGGTTCGTTTTCAGCGCGAGTCAGACCCGCAGCGCTCGGCCATTCAGCCATCTGCTGTCCAGGGCCTCTGACGCGAAGGACAGCGCCGCGAGCACATCGTCACGCTGGATCTGCGGGTAGTTCTCCAGGATCTGCTCGATGGACCAACCCCTGCCGAGCCAGCCCAATATCAGGGCTACGGAGATCCTGGTGCCTCGGATGGTGGGCTTGCCCATCAGGATCTCCAGGTCGCAGACGATACGGTCATGCCTGTCCATGGCCGATTCCTGTCGATGAGCGGCTGTTCGGATCCCGACCGAGTGCCATGTAGGGGACTGCAGCAGCGTTGGGTGATGCCATGGAGTATGCGTCGAGTCGTCGACACGTCTCGGCAGCGCCTGACTTGCGGGTGCTCAGCCATGTGGTTGCCCGCGCATGGCGAAATCGTCGGGTCTCGTCGATGGAGCCCCGATGTCCAGCACAGCCCGCGCCCAACCCGCTCGTGCAGCCGACCCCTTGCCGACACCCCAGTGGCACTTCGAGGTCACCGCACGCGACATCCGCCGCTTCCGGCAGGCCATCGGGGAGGATGTGGACGGGTCGGGCACCGAGGGGGAAGAGGCAGAGGCGCCGCCGCTGTTCTGCCAGGCGATGGCTTGGCGCGACGTGCCGGCGGTGTGCCTACCGGTCGACGGCGCGCCGGTGGAACTGGTGGCGGGGCCGCCGGATGCGCGCGTGGTCGGCGGGGCGAGTGACTTCCGGGTGCACCGGCGGGTGCGAGCCGGCGAGACCATCGGTGTGGGCGCCGAGACGCTGGGTGTGCAGACCCGGCAGGGGCGCAGCGGGCGGCTGCACCTGCTGACGCTGCGCACCTGCTGGACCGATGCCTCCGGGCAGATGGTGGCCGAGGAGCGGGCCACTTTCGTCAAGCGCGAGGGGGCGGCCGATGCGCGCGC
>JBMTXX010000268.1:0-4723 GCA_049453935.1 Rubrivivax sp. | reverse complement strand
TGCTGACCGCCGTGGACGCCGCGCTGATGGTGATCGACGCGGCCAACGGCGTGGAGCCGCAGACGCGGCGGCTGCTGCAGGTGTGCCGCGCGCGCAACACGCCCATCCTCACCTTCGTCAACAAGATGGACCGCGAGGTGCGCGAGCCGCTGGACCTGATGGACGAGATCGAGCGCGAGCTGGGCATGAACGTCGTGCCCTTCACCTGGCCCGTGGGCATGGGCAAGGTCTTCGGCGGCGTGCTGGACTTGCGGCGCGACCAGATGCGCGTGTTCTCGCCCGGGGACGACCGGCTGCGCGAGGACGGCGACGAGGTCGTCGACGGCATCGCCAACCCGGTGCTGGCGCAGCGCTTCGGCACCGCCTGGGAGCAGGCCGCCGGCGAGGTGGAGCTGGTGCGCGAGGCCGCGCCGGGCTTCGACGAGGCGGCGTTCCTGGCCGGGCGCCAGACGCCGATGTTCTTCGGCAGCGCGATCAACAACTTCGGCGTGCAGGAGGTGCTGGACGCGCTGGTGGCGCTGGCGCCCCCGCCCGGCCCCAAGCCCGCGCTGCAGCGCACGGTGCAGCCACAGGAGCCCAAGTGCACCGGCGTGGTCTTCAAGATCCAGGCCAACATGGACCCGGCGCACCGCGACCGCATCGCCTTCGTGCGCGTGGCCAGCGGCCGCTTCGAGCGCGGCATGCGGCTGAAGGTCACGCGCAGCGGCAAGGAGATCCGCCCGAACACCGTGGTCACCTTCATGAGCCAGCGCCGCGAGCTGCTCGAGGAAGCCTACGCCGGCGACATCATCGGCATTCCCAACCACGGCGTGCTGCAACTGGGTGACACGCTGACCGAGGGCGAGGCGCTGCAGTTCACCGGCCTGCCCTTCTTCGCGCCCGAGATGTTCCGCTCGGTGGAGGTGGCCGACCCGCTGCGGACCAAGCAATTGCGCGCCGGGCTGACACAGCTGGGCGAGGAGGGCGCGATCCAGGTCTTCAGACCTGTGGCCGGCAGCGTGCTGCTGCTGGGCGCCGTCGGGCAGCTGCAGTTCGAGGTGGTGGCGCACCGGCTCGAGCACGAGTACGGCGTCAAGGCACGCGTGATGCCGGCGCGCTACAACGTCGCGCGCTGGGTCACGGCAGAGACTGGCGACGGCCCGGCCGCCGACGAGCGCGAGCTCAAGCGCTTCATCGACGGCAACGACCACCGCGTCGCGCTGGACGCGGTCAACGCGCCCTGCGTGCTGCTGGAATACGCCGGCGAGCTGCGGGCGATGCAGGACAACTGGCCCAAGATCCGCTTCCACGCGCTGCGCGAGCACGCGGGGCTGGTGTTCCAGAAGCAGATGGAGGGATAGCGGCGCAGGGCCGCGCGCGTGTCACGCGCCCGACGCGGGCGGCCCTGGCTGCAGCCCGGGGGCCACCCGGCGGACTTGGCGATTGATGCGTTGATGTCGATCTGATGCTAGAGTGCGCCGCATGCGAACCACGCTGAACCTGTCCGACGACGCGCTGACCGCCGCCCACACACCCGCGCGGCGACGCAACATCTCGCGCGGGGCGGCGGTGGCGGAGCTGGGGCGGCGCGGCGCGGCGTCCCCGGCGCCGGGTGTCGCTGGGGTTGGCGCGCTGCCGCTGCGGGGCCGCTTCGCGCTGCTGCCCAAGCGCGACGAGATCGTCACCGCCGACCATGTGCGCGCGCTGATGGAGCGCGAAGGTGTCTGACAGCGTGGCGGAGCCTCAGCCTCCGCCCACGGTGCCCGAGGCCCGCGAGGCACCGCCCGCGGGGCCATGGTCGGCGCCACGCTCGCTGCTCGACGTCAATGTCTGGATCGCGCTGCTGGACGATGCGCACCAGTTCTCCGACGCGGCCAACGCCTTCGTCGACGACCCATCCACCCGCATCGCGACCTGCCCCCTGGTGGAGAACGGCGTGATCCGGGTGATGGCCATGCCCAGCTACAGCCGCGGCGGTGGTGTGCCGATGGCCACTGTGCGGGCAAGGCTGCAGCAAGCCTGCCGCGTGCTGGACCACGCCTTCTGGCCCGACGACGTCAGCCTGCGCGACGACACGCTGGTGGATTTCTCGCGCGTCCAGGGCCACCAGCAGGTGACCGATCTGTACCTGCTGGCTCTGGCGGTGCGACACGGTGGCCGGCTGGTCACCTTCGATCGCGCGGTGGCGCTGTCGAGTGTGCGCGGCGCGACCGACGCGCACCTGCTGGTGCTGTAGCGCTGCGCAGCGGGCGGGGATGCCGGGGGAGGAACGGCGCTCGGCGCGCTTCAGGCTTGCAATCCTTCCACTCTTTGGATAGATTGCAACAATGATCGAGCGGACGTCGTCGCAGCAACTGGGCCTGTGGCTGCGGGAGTTCCCCGCGGTTGTCCTGTTGGGCCCGCGACAGGTCGGCAAGACCACGCTGGCGCTGCAATGGGCTGCGGCGTGCGGCTGCGCCATCCATGTCGATCTGGAGAACCCTGCCGATCTGGCCCGGATGGCCGACCCGGCCGCCTTCCTGGAAATGCACGCAGACCGTCTGGTCATCATCGACGAGATCCAGCGCGCGCCGCACCTGTTCCCGCTGTTGCGCGGGGTGATCGACCGGCGTCGCCGGGAGGGTCGGCGGGCAGGTCATTTCCTGCTGCTCGGCTCGGCCAGCGGCGCGCTGCTGGCGCAGTCGGCCGAGAGCCTGGCGGGCCGTGTGGCGTACATGGAGTTGTCGCCTCTCACCGCCGTCGAGGTACCGGTGACCGATGTGCCACGCCTGTGGGTGCGTGGCGGGTTCCCGGAGTCTTTCCTTGGACGCGACGACGCGGCCAGTCTGCGATGGCGCCAGCAGTTCATCGCCACCTATCTGGAGCGCGACATCCCCCAGCTCGGCCCGCGCCTGCCCGCCCAGACGCTGCGGCGGTTGTGGACCATGCTGGCCCACGAGCAGGGTCAGGTGGTCCAGGCGGCACGCCTTGCGGCGTCATTGGCCATCAGCGGGCAGACGGTAGCCCGATATATCGACGTGCTGTGCGACGTCATGCTGGTGCGGCGCCTGCAGCCCTGGGCCTCCAACGGTGGCAAGCGGCTGGTACGCACACCGAAGCTGCTGGTGCGCGACAGCGGTCTGGCGCACGGGCTTCTGGGCCTGGCGACACTCGACGACGTGCTGTCGCACCCGGTGGCCGGTGGCAGCTGGGAGACCTGGGTGATCGAGAACCTGCTGGCCGTGGCGCCGGTCGGCACCCAGCCCTGGTACTACCGCAGCGCCGCCGGCGCGGAGATCGACCTGGTCCTGGAGCTGCCCGACCAGCAGCGCTGGGCGGTCGAGATCAAGCGCAGCAGCGCACCCGTCGTCAGCCGGGGCTTCCACACCGCCGCAGTGGACATCGGCGCAACCCGGCAGTTCGTGGTGCACAGTGGCCCGGGCAGCTTCCCGATGAGCTATGAGGTGCAGGCGGTCACGCTGCGGGACCTGATGCAGATGCTGGCGGCCCGAGCGACATGACGCGAAGCGGCGAAGCCAGAAGCGCCTGCGCCCGCAGCAGCCGCTGCACACCCGATCGGCAAGACACCGACGCCTGCGACTGCGCTTTCAGCGCCTACCCCGGCCGAACCTGACCACTCCATCATGCCCCACACCGAGCCCAAACCCCTGCCCACCTTTGCCGACCTGCGCGCCGCGGCGCGGCGACGGCTGCCGCGCGTCGTCTTCGACTTCATCGACGGCGCCGCCGGTCGCGAGGTGGGCCTGATGCGCAACACCGCCGCCTTCGACGCGGTGATGCTGATGCCGCGCGTGCTGGTGGACCCACCCGTGGGCGATCTGGCGGTGCGGCTGCTGGACCAGGACCTGGCGTTGCCCTTCGGCTGCGCGCCGATGGGGATGTGCAACCTGGCAGGCCCGGGCACGGATCTGGCCCTGGCGGACGCGGCCGCGCGGGGCCGCTTCCCGCTCGGCGTGTCGACCGCAGGCTCCACGGCGGTGGAGGTGCTGATGGAGCGCTCCCAGGGCCGGGCCTGGTTCCAGCTCTACGTCAACGGCGCCGTCGACGAGGCGCTGGCGCTGGCCGACCGCGCGGCCGCGGCACAGTGCCCGGTGCTCACGCTGACGGTGGACACGCCGCGCACCGGCAACCGCCCGCGCGACACCCGCAACGGCTTCCGCACGCCCTTTCGCATGGGGCTGCGCCATTTCGTGGACTTCGCCGTCCACCCGCGCTGGTCGCTGGGCACGCTGGCCGCCGGGGCGCCGCGCATGGTGCACTTCGACGGCCTGCGCCCGGGGGGCTACGACCGGACCGCGCCGCGCCGGGGCGCCAACTGGGACTTCCTGGCGCGGCTGCGCGATCGCTGGCCGCGCCGGCTGGTCGTCAAGGGTGTGCTCAACCCCGAGGACGCACAACGCCTGCAGTCTCTGGGCGTCGATGCGGTGCAGGTCTCCAACCACGGCGCGCGTCAGCTCGACGCCGCCATCACGCCGCTCGAGGCGCTGCCGGCCATCCGCGCCGCGGTCGGGCCCGGGTTCCCGCTGATCCTGGACGGCGGCGTGCGCCAGGGCGAGGACGTCGTCAAGGCGCTGGCGCTCGGCGCGGACTTCGTGATGCTCGGACGCCCCTTCCTGTACGCCGCCGCGGCACGCGGCCTGCCAGGCGTCAACGCCCTGGTTGACACCCTGGCCGACGACATCCGCATCGCGCTGGCCCAGCTCGGGTTGGCGTCGGTACGCGAGGTCGGGTCGCAGGTGCTGGC
>JBMTXX010000267.1:0-4735 GCA_049453935.1 Rubrivivax sp. | reverse complement strand
GCGTCGATCTCGTCGATGAAGATGATGCAAGGCGCACTCTTCTTCGCCTGCTCGAACATGTCGCGCACACGGGCAGCCCCCACGCCGACGAACATCTCGACGAAGTCAGAGCCCGAGATGCTGAAGAACGGTACCTTCGCCTCGCCGGCAATGGCTTTGGCAAGCAGCGTCTTGCCGGTCCCGGGCGGGCCGACCAGCAACACGCCACGCGGAATGCGGCCACCGAGCTTCTGGAACTTCTGCGGATCCTTCAGGAAGTCCACCAGTTCCTTGACCTCTTCCTTGGCTTCGTCGCAGCCAGCGACATCGGCGAAAGTCGTGGAATTGTTCGCCTCGTCCAGCATCCGAGCCTTGCTCTTGCCGAAACTGAAGGCACCGCCCCTGCCGCCTCCCTGCATCTGCCGCATGAAGTAGATCCATACGCCGATCAGCAGCAGCATCGGCCCCCAGCTCACGAGGATGCTCATCAGCAGCGACGGCTCCTCCCGCGGCTTGACGTCGAAACGCACCCCGTTGTTGATGAGATCACCCACAAGCCCACGATCGAGGAAGGTCGCGGTCGAACGCAGGCGTCTGTCGTCCACCGTGACGGCGAGGATCTCCGTTCCGCCGCCCGGGTTCTCCTGCAAGGTCACGGACTTGATCCGCTTGGCGCGTACTTCGTCCAGGAAATCGGAATAACCGATCTGATTGCCCTGCATCACCCCACGATCGAACTGCTTGAAGACGGTGAACAGCACCAGGGCGATCACCAACCACACAGCGACCTTGGAGAACCATTGATTGTTCACCGCGGCTCCTTGCTTGCGCAAATGGGAACGGTACCCACCGAACCCCTTTTCTGCAGATGGGGACGAGTGTAGAGCAGACAAGGGGACGCGTCGTGTGCGCCCGAACCAAGACGTCACCGCCATCAGGGCGCTGGCATGGCCCGTCTGGCTGCTGCGGTGCGGGTTGGCGTCAATCGCCCTTGGGCCCGATACCGATCAGAAAAGTCTCGGCCGACTTGTCACGCGAAGCCTTGGGCTTGAGGGGCTTGACGACGCGGAAACTGTCCTTGAACAGTTTGACGAGTTGGCTGTAGCCGCTGCCGTGGAAGGCCTTGCACACCAGCGCGCCATTCGGGCGCCGCAGGTGCGACATCGAGAACGCCACCGCCAACTCGATCAGATGGGTCATTCTTGCGGCATCAGACGCCGCCACCCCCGAGAGATTGGGTGCCATGTCGGAGACGACCAGATCCACCGCATGCCCTTGCAACTCGGCTTCGAGCGCCTGGAGCACCAGGTCTTCGCGGAAATCGCCCTGCAGGAAGCGGACACCCTCGATCGGCTCGAAAGGCAGCAGATCCAGCGCAATCAAGGTGCCGTCCAGTTGTCCCACCGCCGCGCCCTGCGGCGCAAGACGCTTGCGAAGATACTGGCTCCAGGCCCCGGGCGTTGCCCCGAGATCGACGATGACCTGCCCCGGACGCACCAGTCCCAGGGCGTCATCGATCTCGGCCAGCTTGTAGGCCGCCCTCGAACGGTAGCCTTCCTGCTGCGCGCGTCTGACATAGGGGTCGGTCAGGTGATCGTGCAGCCACGCACGGTTGACGCGCTTGTTCTTTTTCGACATGGGGCGCGGATAATACGACGATGACCGCACTCACCCTGACCCCAGCCGAACGCCGCACCCACCGTGCGGCGGCCCATCACCTGACCCCGGTCGTGACGGTGGGCAGCGATGGCCTGACACCAGCGGTCGAGCGCGAAGTCGACGGCGCACTGAACGCCCATGGCCTGATCAAGGTGAAGGTTTTCTCCGACGACCGGCTCGCTCGCGAGTCCATGCTCAACCAGCTGACGACAGCACTGGCGGCTGCGCCTGTCCAGCACATCGGCAAACTGCTGGTGTTGTGGCGCCCGATCCCACCGAAGGCGCCATCGGAGCGCGACGGCCGCGCGCCGGGTCCACGCATCGTGAAGGTGGTCTCGTTCTCCAAGACGGGCAACCATCGCGCCACGGTGCGCAAGGTGCGGGTCATGGGCAACGAGCGCATCACCCCCAGCGGGAAGATCAAGCGTCGCCAGACGCGTGCGGTGAGCCCGAAGAAGACGGCTGCGGACTGAGGAGGGTCTCGGCGGTCGCCGCGACCGCGCTCGTGCGCCACGCCAAGGCGGCAACGCAACACGCCTTCAGCAGGAAGCATGCGCTGCTCGCCACGTGCAATTGGGCGAAGGAGAAACGCCCAAGCCCGGCGCGTGCCTGGTCCATCAGCGGCAGTACGGCGTAGTAACCGATCACGGTCATGAAGACGCTACACAGCGCCAGCCCGAAATCCAGCGAGAACTGCGAAGCCGGGGAGCCGTCGACCTGACGGACGTGCAGACGCATCAGGGCGAGCAGTGCCGCGCCAAGGACGAGACTGGCGGCCGCCTCGCTGGCCAGCACCCGCGCCACGACCAGACCGGCCTGCGGCGTGGGCAGGGTCGCGAACGCCGAAGGCGTTGCCACAGCCGCCACGGTCAGCAGCAGGCCCAGCCACAAGGAGGCCAGCAGGCGGATCCAGCGCGAAAGGTCCCGCATCGCGGTCAGCGGTCAGGTACCGGACGGCCCGAGGGCCTTCAGAGGTAGCGCACCTGCACGATCTCGTAGCTGCGCACCCCGCCGGGCGCCCGAACTTCGGCGATGTCGCCCTCGGACTTGCCGATCAAGGCGCGCGCGATCGGGCTGGAGATCGACACCAGCCCCAGCTTCAGGTCGGCTTCGTCGTCACCGACGATCTGATAGGTGACGCGCGACCCGGACTCTTCGTCTTCGAGGTCGACGGTCGACCCGAAGACCACCCTGCCCCCGGCATCCAGCGACGATGGATCGATGATCTGGGCGGCGGACAGCTTGGCTTCGATCTCGAGGATGCGCCCCTCGATGAAGCCCTGCTTGTCCTTGGCGGCATCGTACTCGGCGTTCTCCGACAGATCACCCTGTGCGCGGGCTTCGGCGATCGCCTGGATCACGGCATGGCGCTCGACCGACTTCAGACGATGCAGTTCTTCCTTCAACTTGTCGGCGCCTCGGCGCGTCAACGGGATCGTGGCCATCGTCGGTATGCTCGGTCAACGGTGAAAGCGACGCAGCGCGCCGGGGAGCGCGCTGCGAGGATTGGTATGGGCCGGAGTGTAGTTCAGCCGCCACAGCCAGCGCCGGCGTAGGGATCCTGGCTGCACGACGGCCGGGGCTCTGCCACCCGTCCGTCACCCGATCCCGCGCTGCCAGATCAGTGCAGACGCAGATGCAACTCCTGGACCGAGTGCACGCTGAGCTCGGCACCGTGCTTCAGCGCCTCGGTCGCGGCCTCGCTGCCGGCCATCGTCGTGTAGTAGGTCACGCGGTTGGCCAGCGCCGCCGTGCGGATGTGGCGCGAGTCGGCGATCGCCGAGCGGGTCTCGTCGACGGTCGTGAACACGAGCTGGATCTCACCGGCCTTGATCATGTCGCCGATGTGCGGGCGCCCGTCCTTGACCTTGTTGACCGCGCGCACCGGCACGCCGGCGGCCGCGATCGCCGCAGCGGTGCCGCGCGTGGCAACGAGTTGGAAGCCCAGGGCGTGCAGATCCCGCGCCACGGCCACGGCGCGTTGCTTGTCGGCGTCCTTGACGGTGAGCACCACCGTGCCCTGGGCGGGCAGGCGCGAGCCGGCACCGAGCTGGCTCTTGAGCATCGCCTCTCCGAAGGTCACCCCCACGCCCATCACCTCGCCGGTGGAGCGCATCTCCGGCCCCAGGACGGGGTCGACGCCGGGGAACTTGTTGAACGGGAAGACCGCTTCCTTGACGCTGAAGTACGGCGGGATGACCTCGCCGCGGTCGCCACGGCCCAGCACGCCGGGCTGGCTGGCCAGCTTCTGCCCGGCCATGCAGCGCGCCGCGATCTTGGCCAGCGGCTGCCCGGTGGCCTTGCTGACGTAGGGCACGGTGCGCGAGGCGCGCGGGTTGACCTCGAGCACATAGACCACGGCCGCGTCGCCCTCGCCCTGGATCGCGAACTGCACATTCATCAGCCCCACGACCTTCAGCGCGCCGGCCATCAGCCGCGCCTGGCGCCGCATCTCGTCCTGCAGCGCGACGCTCAGCGTGTAAGGCGGCAGCGAGCAGGCCGAGTCGCCGCTGTGGATGCCGGCGGCCTCGACGTGCTCCATGATGCCGCCGATCATCACCTGCTCACCGTCTCCGATGCAGTCGACGTCGACCTCGATCGCGTCGTCGAGGAAGCGGTCCAGCAGCACCGGCGACTTCTCGCTCACGCGCACCGCCTCGCGCATGTAGCGCTCCAGGTCCTTGTCGCCGTGGACGATCTCCATCGCCCGGCCACCCAGCACATAGCTCGGGCGCACCACCAGCGGGTAGCCGATCTCGTGCGCGAGCTGCAGCGCCTGCTCCTCGGTGCGCGCGGTGCGGTTGGGCGGCTGGCGCAGCCCGAGCCCGTGCAGCAGCTTCTGGAAGCGCTCGCGGTCCTCGGCGATGTCGATGCTGTCGGGGCTGGTGCCGATGATGGGCACGCCGGCGCGCTCGAGGTCGAGCGCCAGCTTCAGCGGCGTCTGGCCGCCGTACTGCACGATCACGCCCTCGGGCTTTTCCACCGCGACGATCTCGAGCACGTCCTCCAGCGTCACCGGCTCGAAGTACAGCCGGTCGCTGGTGTCGTAGTCGGTCGACACCGTCTCGGGGTTGCAGTTGACCATGATGGTCTCGAA
>JBMTXX010000266.1:0-4752 GCA_049453935.1 Rubrivivax sp. | reverse complement strand
CCCGCTGCCCAGGCGTCCGGTTGAGAGGCTGAGCGCTTGCGCGTGGGCAAGTCCGGCCCCGCGCCGGCTGCCCAGAATGGCTCTGCGGCTGCGGGTCGCCTTTGCAGGCCTGGGCCCGGCCCATGCCCGACCACACTTCCCTTCCACTCGAGCCCGAGGGCGTGGCCCCCAGCCAGGCGGTCTTCCGCGCCCGCGGCCTGCGCAAGACCTACCGCACCGGCGAGGTCGAGGTCGTCGCGCTGCGTGACGTCTCGCTGGACATCGCGCGGGGCGAGTTCGTCGTGCTGCTCGGGCCTTCGGGCAGCGGCAAGAGCACGCTGCTGAACATCCTGGGCGGGCTGGACGTGCCCACCGAGGGGGAGGTCTGGTTTGCCGACCACCGGCTCGACGGGGCCGGCGAGGCGGCGCTGACGCGCTACCGGCGCGAGCACGTCGGCTTCGTCTTCCAGTTCTACAACCTGATCCCGAGCCTGACGGTGCGCGAGAACGTGGCGCTGGTGACCGACATCGCCACGCACCCGATGGACATCGACGAGGCGCTGGCGCTGGTGGACCTGACCCCGCGCCGCCACCACTTCCCGGCGCAGCTGTCCGGTGGCGAGCAGCAGCGCGTGGCGATCGCGCGCGCCATCGTCAAGCGCCCCGACGTGCTGCTGTGCGACGAGCCCACCGGGGCGCTCGACTACGCCACCGGCAAGCGCGTGCTCGACGTGATCGCGCGCATCAACGCCGATTTCGGCACCACCGCCATCGTGATCACGCACAACGCCGCGATCGCCGGCATGGCCGATCGCGTCATCCACCTCGGTGACGGGCGCATCCAGCGCACCGAGCACCACGCGCAGCGCGTCTCGGCCGCGGAGATCTCGTGGTGAAGAGGGCGGCTCCCCACGCGCGATCGGGGCGTCCGCCGCAAGCCGGTCGACGGCCGCGAGCCCAGAGGGTGGACGCGGGAGTCCCCTGTGCGCGGGCCTGCCCATGAAAGCCCTGAACCGCAAGCTGCTGCGCGACCTGCGGCTGCTGTGGAGCCAGGCGCTGACGATCGCGCTCGTGGTCGCCAGTGGCGTGGGGGGCTTCCTGACCACGCTGTCGGCGGTCGACTCGCTGGCCGGCGCACGCGAGGCCTTCTATGCCCAGGGGCGGTTTGCCGACGTGTTCGCCGGTGTGCGCCGCGCGCCGCTGTCCCTGCGGCCGACCTTGCAGGCCCTGCCGGGCGTGGCCGACGTGCAGCTCACGGTGGAGCGCCCGGTGCGGCTGCGCCTGCCGGACCGGCCCGACCCCTTGCTGGGCCAGTTGATCGGTGTCGATGCGCGCGAGCCGCGCCGGCTGAACGCGGTGTTCCGGCGCGAAGGCCGCGGCGTGGTCGAGGTCGGCTCACCGGGGCCGGTGCGCTCCGACGGCGCGATCCCGGCCTGGGTCTCGGAGACCTTCGCCCAGGTCCACGGGCTGCAGCCGGGCGACCGTCTGCAGGCGGTGATCAACGGCAAGCAGCGCGATCTGGTCCTGCGCGCCGCGGCGCTGTCGCCCGAATACATCTTCGCCGGGCTGTTCGGCATGCCCGACCCGCGCGGCTTCGGCGTGTTCTGGGTCGATGCCCAGGTGCTGGCCGCGGCCTGGGACCTGGAGGGCGCCTTCACCCGGGTCGCGCTGCGGCTGGCGCCGGGCGCCGCGCCGCAGCCGGTGATCGAAGCGCTCGAGCCGCTGTTGGCGCGCCACGGCGGGCGCGAGGCGCACGGCCGCGAACACCAGCCCTCGCACCAGATGCTCGACAACGAGATCGCCGAGCAGCGGCTGATCGGCACGGTGCTGCCGTCGATCTTCCTGGCGGTGGCGGCCTTCCTGCTGAACGTCGTCGTCTCGCGCCTGGTGGCCACGCAGCGCGAGCAGATCGCGGCGCTCAAGGCGCTGGGCTACCCCGACCGCGCCATCGGCGCCCACTACCTCGCGCTGGTGCTGGCCATCGTCGCCGTCGGCTTCGTGCTGGGCCTGGGCCTGGGCAAGGTGCTCGGCCAGATGCTGACCGGCCTGTACGCCGAGTTCTTCCGCTTCCCGAGCTTCACCCACGCGCTGCCCCCGGGCCTGGTGGTGCTGGTGGCGGTGGTGACGCTGACCACGGCGGTGCTGGGCACGGTGAACGCCATCGGCGCGACGGTGCGGCTGGCGCCGGCCGAGGCGATGCGCCCGCCGGCACCCGCGCGCTACCGCCGCACCTGGGTCGAGCGCCTGGGGCTGGCGCGGCTGCCCACCGCGCTGCGCATGATCCTGCGCAACGTCGAGCGCCGGCCCTGGCGCACCGGGCTGGCCACGGCCGGTGTGGCCGCGTCGGTCGCCATCGTCGTGCTCGGCCACTTCTTCCGCGACGCCATCGACTACATCGTCGAGTCGCAGTTCAACGTCGCGATGCGGGCCGACGTGCAGTTGTGGATGCTCGAGACGACGGTCGACAGCGCCGCCGGGGCGCTGGCGCGCGCGCCGGGCGTGGTGCGCGTCGAGGCCATCCGGCAGGTGGCCGTGCGGCTGGTGCACGGCCATCGGCGCGAGCGCGCGACCCTGCGCGGGCTGGACGAGGACGCGCAGCTCAACCTGGTCGTCGATGCCTGGGGCCAGGCCGTTCGTCCGTCCGGCAACGGACTGGTGCTGACCGACCGCCTGGCCGACAAGCTCGGCCTGCGCGTGGGCGACACGGTGCAGGTCGAGGTGCTGGAGGGCCGAGTGCGCACGCTGACGCTGACCGTGGACGCCACGGTGCGCGAGCTGATGGGCCTGAACGCGGCCATGGCGCGGCCGGCGCTCAACCGCGCGCTCGGTGAGGGCGCGCTGGCCAGCGGCTTCTCGCTGGCGGTCGAGCGCGGCCGCGAGGACGCGCTGGTCGAGGCCACGCGAGCCATGCCGCGTGTGGCCGGCGCCTTCAGCAAGGCCACGCTGCTGCGCAACATGGAGCAGATCAGCGCGCGCAACATCCGCATCATGAGCACGGTGATGACGGCTTTCGCCGCGGTCATCGCGGTGGGCGTGGTCTACAACAACGCGCGCATCGCGCTGGCCGAGCGCACCTGGGAGCTGGCGTCGCTGCGCGTGCTCGGCTTCACGCGGGCCGAGGTGTCGGCGCTGCTGCTGGGGGAACTGGCGCTGGTGGTCGCCGTCGCGCTGCCGCTGGGCATGGTGCTGGGCTGGGGCCTGGTGCATGCGATCGCCGCGCTGCTGGTCAGCGACCAGTTCCACTTTCCGGTGGTGATCCTGCCGCGCACCTACGCCTGGGCGGCGCTGTGCGTGGCTGCGGCCGGGCTGGGCAGCGCGCTCGTGGTGCGACGGCGCATCGACCGGCTGGACCTGGTGGCGGCATTGAAGACGAGGGAGTGAGCGATGAAGCGCAGCACCTGGGCGCTGGTGGCCACCGGGTCGGTGGCGGTGGCGGCGCTGCTGGCCTGGGCTTTTGCCCCCAGGCCGGTGCCGGTGTCGGTGGCGCGGACGTCGATCGGCGCCTTCGAGCCCGCCATCGAGGAGGAGGGCCGCACACGCGTGCGCGATCGCCATGTCGTGGCGGCGCCCGTGTCCGGCCGGCTGCAGCGCATCGTGCTGCAGGAGGGGGATACGGTCGATGCGGGCGCGGTGCTGGCGCGCATCGACGCCCAGCCGGCGCCGCTGCAGGATGCGCGCGCCCTGCGCGAGGCGCGCGCCCGCGTCGCCGTGGCCCAGGCGGCCTGGCGACTGGCGGGCACGCAGGTCGAGGCGGCGCAGGTGGCGGTGGCGCAGGCCGACAACGCCGCACGGCGCAGCGCGCAGTTGCGCCAGGACGGCTTCGTCTCGCCGGCGCAGGCGGACACCGACCGTCTGGCGGCGTTGGCCGCGCAGCGCGCGCTGCAGGCCGCGCGCGACGGCGAGCGCATCGCGCGTCAGGAACTGGACCAGGCCCGCGCGGCGCTGGCGCCGGGCGGTGCCGGCGGCGCCGAGGGCGGGCAGGTCGAGGTGCGGGCCCCGGTGGCCGGCCGGGTGCTGCGCCTGATCGCCTCGAGTCAGACGCCGGTGAGTGCCGGTGCGCCGCTGCTGGAACTGGCCGACCTGACGCGGCTGGAGGTGGTGGCCGAACTGCTGACGGCCGATGCCGCGCGTGTGACGGCCGGTGCGCCGGCGCGACTGGAAGACTGGGGCGGCACCGGAGCGCTGGTCGGAAGGGTGCGCCGCGTCGAGCCGGCGGCCTACACCAAGGTCTCGGCGCTGGGCGTCGAGGAGCAGCGCGTGGAGGTGCTGATCGACCTGCAGGCCGACCCGGCCGACCCAGCCGACGCCTCGCGTTCGCTGCCGGTGCTGGGTGACGGCTGGCGTGTGCGCGTGCGCCTGCCGACCCTGCAGGTGGCGCAGGCGCTGACGGTGCCGGTCAGCGCGGTCTTCCCCTGGCCGCAGGACGCGCCGCCCTGGGCGGTCGCGGCGGCGCCCGCAGCGGCGCCCGGCGACGAGGCCATGCGCATGGGTGTCTTCGTCATCGAGTCCGGCCGTGCACAGCTGCGCCCCCTGCACGTGGGCGCGCGCAACGGCGCATTGGCCTGGGTGCGCGCCGGGCTGGCAGCAGGCGAGACGGTGGTGGTGTATCCGTCCTCGACCGTGGCCGACGGCGTCCGCGTGACCGTGCGCGAGGGCGTCTGACCCGATGCCGGAAGCCCCGGGCCCGGGCGGACCTTGCCCGGCGCGGGACTCGGCCTCTCAGTATGTGCGACCACCCCGGTATTGCGCGTGCTGGCGCCGCTGCAAGGGGGA
>JBMTXX010000265.1:0-4768 GCA_049453935.1 Rubrivivax sp. | reverse complement strand
GGCGCGTGGGCGCCCTCCCCGCGTCCGGGGCTGTGGCGCTGGCCGCGGGCTGGGGTGGCGCCCTGCGCAGGCGCGGCTCCGGTCTGGCTGGGGCCGCGCCCCGAACCTGACGAGAACCGGCCCGCATGCTTGCCTTCCTGATCCGTCGCCTGCTCTACACGCTGCCCATCATGTTCGGGGTGGCGCTGGTGTGCTTCTCGCTCGTCCACCTGGCACCGGGTGACCCGCTGGTGTCGGTGCTGCCGCCCGATGCCTCGGTGGATCTGCAGAACCAGTTGCGCACGCTCTACGGTTTCGACCGACCCTTGCCCGAGCAGTTCGCCGGCTGGGTCTGGCGTGCGCTGCAAGGGGATCTGGGGACGTCGATCGCCACCAACCGGCCGGTGACCGACGAGGTCCTGCGCGCGGTCGTCAACACGCTGCGGCTCGCGGTGGTGGCGACCGTCATCGGCTTCCTGCTGGGCTGCATGTTCGGCTTCGTCGCGGGTTACTTCCAGAACTCGTGGGTCGACAAGGCCGCTTCGTTCACGGCGGTGCTCGGCGTCAGCGTGCCGCACTACTGGCTGGGCATGGTGCTGGTGATCGTGTTCTCGTCCATCTTGTTCTGGTTGCCGCCCAGCGGTGCCGGCCCCGGCGGGTCGGACCTGTGGAAGTGGGATTGGGCGCACATCCAGCACCTGATCCTGCCGGCCCTGACGATGAGCGTCATCCCGATGGGCATCATCGCGCGCACGGTGCGCGCGCTGGTGGCCGAGATCCTGGCGCAGGAGTTCGTGGTCGGCTTGCGGGCCAAGGGCCTGACCGACCTGGGCGTGTTCCTGCACGTGGTCAAGAACGCCGCGCCCACCGCGCTGGCCGTCATGGGCCTGCAGCTGGGCTACCTGCTGGGCGGCTCCATCCTGATCGAGACCGTCTTTGCCTGGCCGGGCACCGGCTTCCTGCTGAACGCGGCGATTTTCCAGCGCGACCTGCCGCTGCTGCAGGGCTCCATCCTGGTGCTGGCGATCTTCTTCGTGCTGCTGAACCTCGTCGTCGACGTGGTCCAGACCCTGCTGGACCCGCGCATCGCGCGCGCCTGACGAGGAGGGCAGGCCCATGCTGCACGTTGCTGTCGACCCTTCGAAGATCCCCGCCGTGGCGCCCGAGCGCTCGCCCGGCTACTGGCAGACCGTCGGTCGTCGCCTGCTGCGCGACCGCGTGGCCATGGGCGCGGCGATCGTGCTGTTGCTGTTGCTGGTGCTGGCCGTGTTCGGCCCGCTGCTGGCGCCGGCCGACCCCTACAAGGCCTCGATGCTGTCGCGTCTGAAGCCCATCGGCACACCGAGCTTCCCTCTGGGCACGGACGAACTCGGCCGCGACATGTTGTCCCGCCTGATGGTGGGCGCGCGGCTGTCGCTGTTCATGGGCATCACGCCTGTGGTGTGTGCCTTCGTGCTGGGCTCGATGATCGGCATCGTGGCGGGCTATGCCGGTGGGCGCACCAACACCGTCGTGATGCGCACGATCGACGTCTTCTACGCCTTTCCCTCGGTGCTGCTGGCGATCGCGCTGTCGGGCGCGCTGGGCGCGGGCATCACCAACTCGCTGATCTCGCTGACGGTGGTGTTCATCCCGCCGATCGCGCGCGTGGCCGAGAGCGTGACCACGCAGATCCGCAACCGCGATTTCGTCGAGGCCGCCCGCGCCTCGGGAGCCGGGGCCTTCACCATCGTGCGGGTGCACGTCCTGGGCAACGTCCTGGGCCCGATCTTCGTCTACGCCACCAGCCTGATTGCCGTGTCGATGATCCTGGCGTCTGGCCTGAGCTTCCTGGGCCTGGGCGTCAAGCCACCCGAGCCCGAGTGGGGCCTGATGCTGAACACGCTGCGCACGGCGATCTACACCCAGCCGTGGATCGCGGCGCTGCCTGGCGTGATGATCTTCGCGACGTCGGTCGCTTTCAACCTGCTCAGTGACGGCCTGCGCTCGGCGATGGAGATCAAGGCATGAGCGCGGCGTCCAAGGCATTGCTGCAGGTCTCGGGCCTGGTCAGGCACTTCCCGCTGAAAAAGAGCGTGCTCGGCCGCGGCGGTGGGGTGGTCCGGGCCGTCGACGGGGTGGATTTCTCCGTCAGCGCCGGCGAGACCCTGGGCATCGTCGGCGAGTCCGGCTGCGGCAAGAGCACCACGGCCCGTCTGCTGATGCACCTGATCGCCCCGGATCGCGGCGAAGTCGTCTTCGACGGCGCCGCTGTGGGCGGCCGTGACCTGTCGCTGCGCGAATACCGGCGCCAGGTGCAGATGGTGTTCCAGGACAGCTACGCCTCGCTGAACCCGCGCCTGACGATCGAGGACTCGATCGCCTTCGGCCCCCAGGTGCACGGGCTGGCGCGCGCTGCGGCCGTACAGCGCGCGCGTGACCTGCTGGCACGCGTTGGGCTGGAGCCGCGGCGCTTTGCCGAGCGCTACCCGCACGAGCTCTCCGGCGGCCAGCGCCAGCGGGTCAACATCGCCCGCGCGCTGGCGTTGCAGCCGCGCGTGGTGATTCTTGACGAGGCGGTGTCGGCGCTGGACAAATCGGTCGAGGCGCAGGTGCTGAACCTGCTGCAGGACCTGAAGGAAGAGTTTGGCCTGACCTATCTGTTCATCAGCCACGACCTGAACGTCGTGCGCCACATGTCGGACCGGGTGATGGTCATGTACCTTGGGCAGGTGGTCGAGATCGGGCCGGCGCAGGCCTTGTTCGAGTCGCCCCGCCATCCCTACACGCGCGCGCTGCTGAGCTCCATCCCGTCGATGGACCCGGACCGCCGCACCGAGGAGCCCCCTCTGGCGGGCGACCCGCCCAACCCCATCGACCCGCCACCGGGCTGCCGCTTCCACACGCGCTGCGCCCGGGCAGAGGCCGTCTGCGCGCAGCGCGCGCCCGCCCGCTCCCGACGGCCGGAGGTGGCCCAGGTGGCCTGCCTGATGTACGAGCCGGGCAGCGGGCACACTGCTGCGTCCGGCACCTCGGTCCCTGATGTGGCTCGCGCGGAGCACCCATGATGATCGACACCCCCATGCCCGCAGCGCCCCTGGCCGGTGCCATCGCGACGCCCGGTGCCGCGCCCCAGCCGCTGGTCGACGTGCGCGGCCTGCGTGTGACCTTCACCGGCGGGCGGCGCCCGGTGCAGGCGGTCGACGGGGTCGACCTGCGACTGGACCGCGGCGAGGTCGTCGCGCTCATCGGTGAATCGGGCTCCGGCAAGAGCGTGACGCTGCGCTCGCTGCTGCGCCTGCACCCGCCGCGGCGCACGACGATCTCGGGCCAGGTCGTCGTCGCCGGTCAGGACGTGCTCGCGCTGTCGCCCTCCGCGCTGGCCGACTATCGGGGCCGCGTGGCCTCGATGATCTTCCAAGAGCCGCTGCTCGCGCTCGACCCGGTCTACACGGTGGGTGCGCAGATCGTCGAGGCCATCCGGCGCCACGAACCGGTCTCGGCCGCCCAGGCCGCGCAGCGCGCGCTGGAATTGTTCGAGCGCGTGCGCATCCCCAGCCCACAGCGCCGCCTGCAGGCCTACCCGCACGAGATGAGCGGCGGCATGCGCCAGCGCGCGATGATCGCGCTGGCGCTGGCGTGCCGCCCGCAGCTGCTGCTGGCCGACGAGCCGACGACGGCGCTGGACGCCACGGTGCAGATCCAGATCCTCTTGCTGCTGCGCGAACTGCAGCGCGACCTGGGTCTGGGGGTGCTGTTCGTCACCCACGACATCGGCGCCGCCGTCGAGGTGGCCGACCGCATTGCCGTGATGTACGCCGGCCGTATCGTCGAAGAGGGCCCGGTACGCACGCTGCTGCGCGCACCGCGCCACCCTTACACCCTGGCGCTGCTGAAGAGCCGTGCGCACGGTGCAGCCCAGCCCGGCGCACGCCTGGAGACCATCGGTGGCGCGCCGCCCGATCTGTCGGCGCTGCCGCCGGGCTGCGCCTTCGCCGAGCGTTGCAGCTGGGCCACCGAGGCCTGCCTGGCCACCCGCCCGGAGCCGGTCTTGATCGCCCCGGGGCATCAGGCGCGGTGTTTGCGGACCGAGGCGACGGTTTCGAACTAGACACACACCGATTGCCTGCGGTCCTCGGTGACGATTGGCGCGGCTGTTGAACCGCTTGGGCGTATTCCCGACTCGGGCCTGGGGGCGTATTCAGCGAAATCGATACACTTCCTTGGTGCGTTCGGGCGTTGCGGGCTCGGCGACACGGCCAAGGGCCCCACATCCCGCGACAGGAGGAGATGCAGGTGAAAGTCAGCTTTGTCGCAAGATGTGTGACGTGGTCCCTGGCCGCCTTGCTGGCCGTGGGCGTCGCACAGGCGAAGGACCGGTTCACGGTGGACCTGGTCAACGAACCGTCCTCGCTGGACCCCCACGTCCAGTGGAACCCCGACAGTTATTTCGTCTACCGAAACATCTTCGACAACCTGCTGACGCGCGATGACCAGGGCGAGATCACGCCCCAGATCGCGACGTCCTGGCGGCAGGTTTCCGACACGGTGACCGAATTCCGCATCCGCACGGATGTGACCTTCCACGACGGCCAGAAGCTCAAGCCCGAGGATGTCGTCTACAGCGTGCAGCGAATCACCGATCCGAAGTTCGCCAGCCCTCAGCGGGGCCAGTTCAATTCCATCGTGAAGGCCGAGGTGGGCGTGACCGATCATGACAACAAGCCGGCCTTCGACGAGGTCTGGGCGAGCTGGATGCGGGCGGGATATGGACCCGTACGCTCTTTCGTGGAATCGCGGATGCCCGAGG
>JBMTXX010000264.1:0-4771 GCA_049453935.1 Rubrivivax sp. | reverse complement strand
CCTGCGGGTGCCTCACCCACTGAAGACGAAGTGGATCGCCAGCGCCAGCGCGATCAGCGCGAGCAGGCCGTTGACGATCACGCCCATCTCGGTCCAGTAGCCGCGCGGAATCTCCTTTTCGCCCAGACCGCGCACCACCCGCCGGAACTGCAACGCCGATGTGATGGCCACGGCGGCCCCCAGCACCAGCAGCGTCACCCCGAGCCAGAGTGAGTACGCCCGCTGCCCCGACGTCAGCGCCTGGCCGGTGACCATGCGCAGGAACAGCCCGAAGCGCTCGACCACGAAGCCGAAGCCCATCAGCGCGATGGCGGTGCGCTGCCAGGCCAGCAGCGTGCGCTCGGCGGCGAAGAGGACGCGGGGATCGTCGAGATAGGACATCGTATGGGGTTCGTGGTGGTGGACCGGTGTGCGCACCCTGCCAACGGCTGGCGAGAGAGCCAGGCTGGCGGCCGCGGCAGCCTCCGGGCGTCAAGGCGTTGCGTGAGGATTTTGGCTCGCCATGTGCACGACCGACGCAGACGCCGCCGGCAGTTCGAGCACCACCCGCAACCCGCCGCCAGGCGCGTCTTCCAGGCCCAGACGCCCTTCGTACAGCGTGGCCAGTTCATGCACGATGGCCAGCCCCAGGCCGCTGCCCGGCACCGTCTCGTCCAGGCGCACGCCACGCTGCAGCGCGCGGGTGCGGGATTCAGCGTCGATCCCCGGGCCGTCGTCGTCGATGACGATGCGCAGGCGCGGCCGGGTGACCCCCGTCACGGATTGGCTGGAGACCCGCACGCGGTGTCGCGCCCACTTGCAGGCGTTGTCGATGACGTTGCCGGCCATCTCCTGCAGGTCCTGCGACTCGCCGGCAAAAGCCAGCCCCGGCTCGACCGGTTCCACATCGAGAATCAACCCTCTGCCAGCATGCACACGCGCCATCACGCGGGACAGGCCGGCCAGTGTCGGGCCGACCTCGGCACGGATGCCGGGTACGCCGTGGGCGGCGGCGGCGCGTGCGCGTGCGAGGTGCCAGTCGACTTGGCGCTGCGCGCGCGCAACCTGGTCACGCACCACCGACGGCAGGGCGGTCAGGGCTCGCTGGGCCTGTGCGGGATCATCAGGCCCCTGGGCCGCCGGCGATGCAAGAGACACTGCGCCTGCGGCCATCGCGGCCGATTGCGACATCGCCGCGAGCGGCGTCTTCAGCGCATGCGCGAGGTTGCCGGCGTGGGTACGTGCACGCGACACGAGTTCGTCGTGGCGGTCGAGCACGCCGTTGAAATCGTCCACCAGGGGCTGAACCTCCAGCGGAAAGCGGCCTTCCAACCGGGCGACACGGCCGTCGCGCAACGCGGCCAAGGCGCTGCGCAGGGTCTTCAGTGGCGCAAGACCGACGGACACCTGGGCCCAGGACCTGACCCGGGTACGACGCCTGTACACGCTGCAGCAGCGTCTGCAAGGGCAGGATCTCGCCCGCCTCGACCGCACGGCGTGCGCGGTCGTGGTCGTGTGCGCGGTCGGCATGCGCTTGCGTGCCCGCGAACAACGCCACGGCGACCACGCCCACCGCGGCGCGGCAGCGCACGCGCCTGCACGTGCTGCGCAAGCCTTTGCAAGGTCCTGGCATATGCCTTGTCATGAGATGAATCATGGCTGGCACTGGATGAACACACGATGAACAGCGCCTTCAGGTCGTGTTCAACAGCGGATTTCCACAATGGCCTGCAGTCATCGCCTCCTGGGCCTTCCGCGTCGCTGCGAGACCCGGACCCCATCGTCACCAAACCGCACCGCCATGCCTGAATCTTTCCCACCCGTGCGCGCCCGGCGCCACGCGCCGTCCGGCCCAGCCTCGGCCATATGCGCCCTGTGCGTCGGTGTCGCCGCGCTCTTGGCGGCACCCGTCGCATCGGCCGCCGGCACCACGCCGGCCCAGCAGCTGCAGCGCTTTGCCGCCGAAGCCGGCCGGCCCGGCGACGCCGGCGCCGGTCAGGCCTTCTTCGCCACCACCCACGGCGGTCGCTGGTCCTGCGCCTCCTGCCACCGCAGCCCGCCGCTGCAGGCCGGCCGACACGCCAGCACCGGCAAGGTGATCGATCCGCTGGCGCCAGCGGCCAACCCGGCGGCCTTCACCGATGCGGCGCGGGTCGACAAATGGTTTCGCCGCAACTGCCGCGATGTCCTGGCCCGCGAGTGCTCCGCCGCCGAAAAGGCCGACGTGCTCGCCTACCTGATGAGTCTGAAGCCATGAAACCCTCTCCAGCCCTGCGATCCCCCACCCCAGCCCTGGGTGCCTTGTCGATGGCTCTGGCGCTTTTCGCGTCAGGCCCCGCCCTGGCCGACAGCCGAGTGCAGATGCCGCGTGATGCGCCGCCTGCCTACGCGGCCGAGTGCGGCGCCTGCCACACAGCCTACGCCCCGGGTCTGCTGCCCGCAGCGTCGTGGCGCCGCATCATGGCGGGGCTGGACCGCCATTACGGCAGCGATGCCTCGCTGGAGACCGGCGACCGTGACCGGATCGCCGCCTGGCTCGAAGCCAACGCCGGTCGCGGCCGACGCGTGGCCGATGCGCCGCCAGAGGACAGGATCACGCAATCGAGTTGGTTCCGCCGCGAACACCGGCGCATCGACGCCGCCGTGTGGGCCCACCCATCGGTGGGCAGCGCCGCCCAGTGCGCGGCCTGCCACCGTGGTGCGGCGCAGGGCGATTTCGAGGAAGACGACGTCTCAGCGCCCGCGGGGCTGCCGCCGTCCCTGCAGCGTTCGCTGCGTCATTGACACAGGAGAGCCGCCATGCAGGCTTCGAACCCCTACACCCCATCGAGCGCACCGGTCGCCTCGACGACGCCACGCCCCGTGCCGGGCCGGCGCATCGTCGACGCGCCCACACGCACCTTCCACGCCCTGTTCGTGCTGTGCTTTGCAGGCGCATACCTCAGCGGCGACAGCGAGGCCTGGCGCGCCCTGCACGTCGCGCTCGGTTACGCGATGGCCGGCTTGCTGGTCTTCCGGGTGGCCTACGGGCTGATCGGGCCCCGCCAGGCCCGCCTGAGTGTGATGACGCGAAAGACCGTTGGGGTTGCGGCCTGGTGGCGCGACCTGCGGGCCGCGGGCCCCAGTGCCCTGACCTCGAAATCCACCGCCCTGCGCGGCGGCAACCTGGGCTTGGCACTGGGCATCGTGGCCATGCTGGCGCTGGCCGTGCCGTTGCTGATCTCCGGATGGGCCTTCTACGAGGACCTGGGTGGCGAGTGGCTCGCGGAAATCCACGAATTGATGGGCAACCTGATGCTGGCAGGCGTGCTGGCGCACCTGGGCCTGCTGCTGGGGCTGAGCGTGCTGGCGCGCCGCAACCGCGTGCTGCCGATGTGGAACGGACGGACACCGGGCCCTGGCCCCGACCTGGTGCAGGCCGACCGCCGCTGGTTGGCGGGGCTGATGGTGGCGGCACTGGTGGCCTGGCTGGCGTGGTCCTGGCAGCAGGCGCCCGACGGGCTTGGCCCGGCCGGCGGCTGGCAGGCCGCTTTCCAGCACGACGGCCACGACGATGACGACTGACGCTGGGCCAGAGCTTGACCGCATGCTTGCGCGAGCAGGCCCTGCCAGGTCGGAAGCCCCCGGCCACGACGGGCTTCGACCGAAGCGTGACAGCCGGGGTCACAATCAGCCCCACCATGACCTTGACCGAACTGCGCTACATCGTCGCCGTCGCGCGCGAGCGCCACTTCGGGCGCGCCGCCGAGGCCTGCTTCGTGTCGCAGCCCACGCTCAGCGTGGCGGTGAAAAAGCTCGAGGACGAGCTCGACGTCAAGTTGTTCGAGCGCGGCGGCACCGAGATCAGCGTCACCCCGCTGGGCGAGGCCATCGTGCGCCAGGCACAGGTCGTGATCGAGCAGGCTGCAGCGATCAAGGAGATCGCCAAGAGCGGCAAGGACCCGCTGTCCGGCCCGCTGAAGCTGGGCATCATCTACACGATCGGGCCCTACCTGCTGCCCGAACTCGTGCGCCAGGCCATAGACCGCACGCCGCAGATGCCGCTGATGTTGCAGGAGAACTTCACGGTCAAGCTGCTGGAGATGCTGCGCACCGGTGAACTCGATTGCGCCATCCTGGCCGAGCCTTTTCCGGACACGGGGCTGGCCGTGGCGCCGCTGTACGACGAGCCCTTCATGGTGGCGTTGCCGCGCACCCACCCGCTGGCCACGCGCGAGCACATCAGCTCCGAGGAGCTCAAGCGCGAGACCATGCTGCTGCTGGGCACCGGCCACTGCTTTCGCGACCAGGTGCTGGAGGTGTGCCCGGAGTTCGCGCGCTTTTCCAGCGACACCGACGGCATCCGCAAGAGCTTCGAGGGCTCTTCGCTCGAGACCATCAAGCACATGGTGGCCTCGGGCATGGGCGTCACGGTGGTGCCCCAGCTCAGCGTGCCGGCCGAGCCGCATCCGCACGTGGCCTACGTGCCCTTCGCCGACCCGGTGCCCACCCGGCGCGTGGTGCTGGCGTGGCGGCGCAGCTTTCCGCGCTACGAGGCCATCGCAGCGCTGCGCAACGCGGTCCACGCCTGCACGCTGCCGGGGGTGGAGCGGCTGCGGGCCTGAGCATGAACGTGCGCAGGGTCACCGCGCGATCTCGGCGGCCGGCTCGACGCAGCTTCCGGGACGCAGCTCTGGGTCTTCCACATGCTCGGCCACCACGGGCCGAACGACTTCCGCCGCCATCCGCCGCGCCATGCGGGTCCGGCCACGCCATCGCCGTCTGCCGATGCCGCAGCGAGCCATTCGCCCGC
>JBMTXX010000263.1:0-4799 GCA_049453935.1 Rubrivivax sp. | reverse complement strand
ACGAGCTTGAAGACGTCGGTGGCCAGCACGTTGAAGTTGCCGCCGATCACCTTGGGGATGCCGAAGTCGGTGATGACCAGCGTGAACACCACCAGGCTGGCGCTGATCAGCCCGTACTTGGCGCCGGGGAGGGTGATGGTGAAGAACTTGCGCACGGCCGACGTGCCCATGGCGTCGGCGGCTTCGTACAGGCGGGCGTCGGCCGCCGTCAGCGCCGTGACCAGGATCATCAGCGCGTGCGGGAAGACGGCGAAGATCTCGGCCAGCACGATGCCCGGCGCGCCGTAGATCTGCTGGATGCCGAAGAACTGCAGCCAATGCTTGAGGACGCCCTGGTTGCCGAACCAGTAGATCAGCGAGATCGCCGACAGCAGCGTGGGGGCCAGCAGCGGGATCAGCGTGATGCCACGCAGCAAGGCCTTGCCCGGCATGCAGCTGCGCGTGAGCGCGTAGGCGAAGACGAAGGCCGCCGGCACCACGACCAGGGTGACGACGCCCGAGACCCACAAGCTGTTCCACAGCGACTGCCACAGCGTGGGGCTGCGGATGTAGCTGGCGAAGTTGGCCAGGCCGACGAACTCGCCCTTCGGGTCCTGCACCGCCTTCACGAGCAGCGCCAGCAGCGGCGCAGCCAGGAAGGCCAGCAGCAGTACGGCCACGGCGCCGAGCGCGATCCACGCGATGCGTTCGCTGGCCGTGGTGCGCAGACGCACCGGCGAAAAGGCACCTGCAGGCGAGACGGCGCTCGTCATGAACTGGACTCCGGCCACGCACGCCTCGGCTGTGCGGCCTGGCGAGCACTTGGTGCAGCCCGGTGTGTACTCATGAGGCCTGCGCCGGGGAGAACAGCCGTAGCCTTTGTGGGCGTAGTTGCAACGCGAGCGTGTGGCCGGGCGCGAGAGCGTGCTCGGCCACGAAGTGCGGGCTGACCACCGCCGTCAAACCCTGTTCGCCAAGGCCTGCGCCAGACAGCCGCGCCAGGCAGTAGGCGCCCAGGAACTCGATCTTGTCCAGACGCGCCTCCAGCACGTTGCAGGCGCCAGGCCCGAAATGGCCGCGATTCGGGGCGACGGCGACGTCCTCGGGCCGCAGATAGACCTGTACCGATTGGCCCGCGGTCAAGGGCAAAGCCTGGGGCGCATCACCCAGCTCGACCTCTGTGGTGCCGATGTGCAAGCGCCCGGCCTGGCCAGCCCGGGCCTCGAAGACGTTCACGCGCCCGACGAAGTCCGCCACGAACGGCGTGGCCGGCTCGCAGTAGACCTCCTCCGGCCGGCCGACCTGGTCGATCACGCCGTGGTTCATGACCACGATGCGGTCGGCCACCGACAGCGCCTCTTCCTGATCGTGGGTCACCATGATGGTGGTGACGCCCAGCTTGCGCTGCAGGCTGCGGATCTCCTGGCGCAGGTGCACACGCACGATGGCGTCCAGCGCCGACAAGGGTTCATCCAGCAGCAGCAAGCCAGGCGATGTCGCCAGCGCCCGCGCCAGCGCGATGCGCTGCTGCTGGCCGCCGGACAACTGCGCCGGGTACTTGTCCTGCGTGCCGGGCAGACCGACGAGCTGCAACAGCTCGGCCACACGCGCCTGGGCCTGCGCCCGTGGCGTGCGCCGGTTCACCAAGCCGTAGGCGACGTTGTCGGCCACCGACAGGTTGGGGAACAGCGCATAGGACTGGAACACGATGCCGTAATCGCGCTGCGCCGGCGGCAGGCGCGAGATGTCGCGCCCGGCCTGCTCGATGCGCCCGGCGGTCTGCGTCTCGAGCCCGGCGATGATCCGCAGCAAGGTGGTCTTGCCGCAGCCCGACGGGCCCAGGAAGCAGACGAACTCCCCGGCCTGGATGGACAGGTCGATGCCCTGGAGCGCCACGAAGCTGCCGAAGCGCTTCGTGATGCCCTGCAGGCGCAGGAACTCCGTCACTTGCGCGGCTCGGACTTGCCGTCGTAGCGGCGCGTCCACTCGGCCAGCACGCGCTCACGGCTGGCAGCGGTCACGGCGAAGTCCATCTTCACCAGACGCGACTCGTAGTCTGCCGGGATGTTGGCCAGCGGTGCCGCCACCCCGGGCATCGCGGTGATGGCGAAGTTCTTCCCGTACAGCACCATTGCATCCTTGCTCGACGCCCAATCCGCCAGCTTCTTCGCAGCTTCCAGCTTCTTGGTGCCCTTGTGGATGGCGAACGCTTCCAGATCCCAACCGAGGCCTTCCTTCGGGAACACCAGGTCGATGGGCGCACCCTTGGCCTTGTTGCTGTTGGCGCGGTATTCGAAGGAGATGCCGGCCACGAACTCGCCGCTGGCCGCCATGTTGCAGGGCTTGGAGCCAGAGTGGGTGTACTGCGCAATGTTCTCGTGCAGCGCATCCATGTACTTCCAGCCGCCGCCCTTGCCGTTGTCGTCGCCCCACAGCGTCAGCCAGGCCGAGACGTCGAAGAAGCCGGTGCCGGAGGAGGCCGGGTTGGGCATGACCACCTGGCCCTTGAATGCCGGCTTGGTCAGGTCTTGCCAGGACTCGGGCTTCGGGATGCCACGCTTGGCAGCTTCGACGGTGTTGAAGCACACGGTGGCGCCCCAGACGTCCATCCCGAACCAGGCGGGTGGGTTCTTCGGGTCGCGGTACTTGGCCGAGATGGCGGCCAGGTTCGAAGGCGCATAGGGCTCCAGCATGCCATTCACGTCGAGGAGCGCGAGGCTGGACGCCGCCACGCCCATCACCACGTCGGCCTGCGGGTTGGCCTTCTCAGCCAGCAGCTTGGCCGTGATCACACCGGTGGAGTCACGCACCCACTTGATCTCGATGTTGGGCTCGACCTTGTTGAAGCCCTGCTGATAGGCCTTGAGCTGGTCGGTCTCGAGCGCGGTATAGACGAGCAACTGGGTCTTCTGTGCCAGAGCGCCGCTGGTGGCCAGGGCGAGCACGGCGCCCGTGACGAGCGACAGACGGGAGATGCGCATGGGGACTCCTCGGACATGAAAAGTGGTGGGCGGCGCCCGCGAGGGCGCCCGAGACGGCACAACCGTCATCCGCAGGCCTGCCTGCAGGCACACCCCCGGATGACCCCCCGCCAAGCCGCCCCAGCGGGAAGAGCCGCGATCCTGCATCGGACGCTGATCGATGTCAACGGTCTTCTGTAGATTGTTGACAATCTGGCGGGTGCGCGCTCCAATCGGGTGCATGGGCACCCAGGATGCGACCTCCAGCGCGACGCTCGACGGCCGGGCGGCGGCGGGCCCGCGCCCCACGATCGCGCTGCTGCAATCCAGCTCGCTCACCGGTCTGGTGCAGGCCGAGCTGGAGCGGTTGATCCTGTCCGGCGAGCTCGCGCCCGGCGAGCGCCTGCCGGAGGTGGCTCTGGCCGCGCGGCTGGGCGTCTCGCGCGGGCCGCTGCGCGAGGCCTTTCGCATGCTCGAGGAAGCCGGTCTCGTGCGCACCGAGAAGAACCGCGGCGTCCAGGTGCGCGACGTGCCGTTGGACGAGGCCATCGAGATCTTCGACCTGCGCGCAGCGATGGACGAACTGGTCGGGCGCCAGCTCGCGAAGTCCATCACGGCGGACCAACTCGAAGCCATCAGCGCGCAAGTCGACGCGATGGAGCGGGCTGTCGAGCAGGGCGACACCCGCGGCTACCACCTGATGAACCTGAAGTTCCACGATCACCTGGTCGAGCTGGCGGGCAACCGCAAGCTCGCGGCCATCTACCGCAAGCTGATCAAGGAACTGAGCCTGTTCCGCCGCATGAACCTGGCGCATCTGGCCGAGGGCGGGATGCTCCCCTTGTCGGCCGGCGAGCACCGCGCCATCGTGGCCGCCATCGCGTCGGGCAACCCCGAGGCCGCCGGTCGGGCGATGTTCGAGCACGCGATGGAGAGCAAACAGCGCATGCTCAGCCAGCACTCGCCCCGCCCCGTGACGGCGGAGGCCGCGGCCCGCGCCTGACGCACACGCGCCCCGTCCTGCGCCCGCCTGCACGCCGCCCACCCCCATTTCAGTCTATCGATCGCTTCCGGAGTCCACATTGGCCGCTTCTTCTGCATCCGCATCCGCCGCCGACCTCGACGTCAACGGCCGTCGCTACCGTCTGCCGTCGGCCCCGACGGTCGTCGTCTGCGTCGACGGCTGCGAGCCCGACTACCTGGCGCAGGCCACCTTTGGTGGGCACATGCCCTGGATGAAGCGCGTGCTGGCCGAGGGCACCGCGCTGGTGGCCGATTGCGTGGTGCCGAGCTTCACGAACCCGAACAACCTGAGCATCGTCACCGGCGCGCCGCCCAGCGTGCACGGCATCTGCGGCAACTACCTGTACGACAGCGCCAGCGGCACCGAGGTCATGATGAACGACCCGAAGTGGCTGCGCGCACCGACGATCCTGGCGGCGCTGTCCGACGCCGGCCGCGCCTGCGCCGTCGTCACCGCCAAGGACAAGCTGCGCAGGCTGCTGGGCCATGGCATGCGCGGCATCTGCTTCTCGTCCGAGAAGGCCGATGCAGCCACCGTCGCGGAGAACGGCATCGAGGGTGTGCTGGGCCTGGTGGGCATGCCGGTGCCCGACGTCTACAGCGCAGCGTTGTCGGAGTTCGTGTTTGCGGCCGGCGTGCAACTGATGAGGACGCGTCGTCCCGACGTGATGTACCTCAGCACCACCGATTACATCCAGCACAAGCACGCGCCGGGTGACGAGGGCGCCAACGCCTTCTACGCCATGATGGACCGCTACCTGGGCCAGCTCGACGAGATGGGTTGCGTGATCGCGCTGACGGCCGACCATGGCATGAACGCCAAGGTGCGCATGGACG
>JBMTXX010000262.1:0-4847 GCA_049453935.1 Rubrivivax sp. | reverse complement strand
CAGCAGCACCAGCACCGCCAGCAGCAGCATCAGGCTGGCGACCAGCCCGCTGATGGCGGCGACAAAGCCCGGCCAGGGGTTGGACTTGACCTCGTTGCGGCTCACCTCGGGCTCACTTCTGGGTCATCGCCCCGCTGAAGGCGCGCAGGATGGGCTTGGCGATGTAGGTCAGCACGGTCGAGCGCCCGGTCTGGACGTCGATGGAAGCCGTCATCCCGGCCTTCAGCTGCTCGAGGGTCAGGCGCGGATTGGACTGCTGGGGATCCAGCAGGACATGGCCCCGGTAGTAGACGGTCGAGGCGCCGCCCTGACCCTGCTCGGACAAGGTGTCCGAGCTCAGGTACACCAGACGACCCTGGAGCGCGCCGTAGATCGTGTAGTCGAAGGCGTCCATGCGCACAGCCACCGGCATGCCGATGCTCAACTGGCCGATGTCCGGCGGACTGATCTTGGCCTCGACGACGTAGCCGCCCTCGGTCGGCGAGATCTGCATCAGTTCGTCGCCCGCGCGCAGCACGCCACCCAGCGTGTTGATGCGCAGGAACTTGACCACGCCGTCCATCGGCGAGACGATGTCGGTGTGCCCGAGGATGCTCTGGCGCTCGCGCCGCTTGCTGAGCTGGCTGGCCAGTTCCTCGTCGATGCGGGCGACCTCCTTGCGGGCCTCGGTGCGGTATTTCTGACGGATGCCGTCCCGGCGCTGCCGCAAATCCACCACCTGGCGCTCCGCGCGCATCAACTCCACGCGGCTGACGTCGCCGGTATCGAACAGGCGCAAGGTGAGTTCGTACTCCTCCATCGCCAGGTGCATGGCGCCTTCCAGCGCCTCGAGTTCGGTGCGCAAGGCCGAGAAGTTCTGCTGGTAGAGCGCCTGCTGCACGGCAACGAAGGAACGGTGCGTGCGCGCGTAGCGTCCGAAGTCGGGCTTGGTCTCGGTGGCCTCGGCGATCGCGCGCACCCGGGTGATCTCCAGGTTGGCGATACGGGCTTCGACCTCGTCGACGGCGGCTTCGGCCCGCTCTTTCTCGAGGCTTGCGAGCAACTGCCCCTTGCGCACACGCTCACCCTCGCTGACCAGCAGTTCCTGCAGCACGCCACCGTCGGCGGTCTGCACCACCTGCGTGCGGTCCTGGGGGATGACCTGCCCCTGGGCACGAACGGTCTGGTCGATCTCGAAGACCGCGGCCCAGGTCACGAAAGCGGTGACCACGACGAGCAGCAGCGTGCCGGTCCAGGACTGCACACGTGGAACGCTCATGCGAGATCCTCCCGGACAACATGCCGCGTGCGGAACATTCGAGGACGCCTGGCCATGCTCATGCCGCCTTGCGTCGCTCGAGGCCGGGCACGGCTGGGGCGATCGACGTCCGCACGACAGACGCGCTGGCGGCGGTGGCCGTGGCAGGGCCGCGGCTGGTGGGCTCGGCCGCAGCGCGAGCCGACGGGGGCTGACCCGCGACACCCGACGGCACGGCAGCCGACGTCGATGCGGCAGCACCGGCAGGCGCGGGCTTCTCGGTCAGCTTCTGCAACACGACATCGCGCGGGCCGTCCATGACGATGCGCTGCTGTGCGAAGACGATGACGCGGTCGACGAGCGCCAGCATCTGAGGCTTGTGGGTGACGAGCACCAGCGTGTGCTTCGGATGGGTGCGCAGTTCGGTCTGCAAAGCCTGGATCACCTTGACCTCCAGGCCGTGGTCCATCGACGCCGTGGGCTCATCGAGCAGCCAGATCGACGGTTGGCGCAGCAGGGCACGGGTGACGTGGACCAACTGACGCTGGCCACCCGACAGGCCGGTGCCACCCTCGGCGATCGTGCGCTCGAGGCCCCGCTGGTCGGGTGCGATCACCGCTTCAAGCAACCCGGTGCGCTCGGCCGCCGCCAGGATCGCATCGTCCCCCGGGTCGGTCAGGCCGAGGATCAGGTTCTCTCGCAACGTGCCCGCGAACAGACGGCCGTCCTGTGGCACGTAGCCGGTGCGGGCGGCCAGCGAGCTCTTGGCGATCAGGTCCAGATCGACGCCGTCGAGCGTGATGCGACCCTCCTGCGGCTTGTACATCCCGGCCAGCACGCGCAGCAGCGTGGTCTTGCCGCTGCCGACACCACCCAGCACGGCGATGCGCTCGCCCGGCCTGATCTGCAGACTCGGCACCAGCAGCCCCAGGGCCCCGGGATAGTTGAATCGCACCTCCGACAACTCGAAGCGGCCCTGGATGCGGTCCAGGAGAAGCGGCCGGGTATCGGGCGGGTGGTCCTGGTGCAGCGCCCACAGGCGGTCGAGATCCTGCACGGCCGTCTTGGCATGGGCCCACTGCACCACCTGGTTGGGCACCATGGTGATCGGTGTCAGGATGCGGCCGGCGAGGATGGAGCAGGCGATCAGCCCCCCCATCGTCAGCCCCGAGTGCCCGACCTGCGTGGCCCCGAACGCGACGATGCTGACGTAGGCCAGCTGGTGCAACGTGGCCACCAGGTGCTGCGAGCGCTCGGAGACGGTGCGCATCTCCAGGTCGTAGTGACGGGACTGGTCGGTCGCCTCCAGCCAACGCGACAGCATGCGCCAGCCGCCCTGGCCGGACTTGATGGTCTCGGCGCCCTCGATGCTCTCGACCAGCAAGCCGGTCTTGAAATGCTGGGTCGGGGTGCCCATCTTCGCCAGCCGTTCGATCCGCCCGCGGAAGACGAGGCCCGCCGTCAAACCGAGCACCAGGAAGAAGGCCGGGATCAGGGCGATCGGCCCGCCGATCATGGCCAGCACCGCCAGGGCCAGCAAGGCGAGCGGGATGTCGACGATCACCTGCGTGGCGATGCCCACCAGGAAGCCGCGCACCGTCTCGTAACTTCGCAACCGCGCCGACGTCGTCCCGACACTGGGCGGCAGCTGATCCAGGCGCAAGGTCAGGAAGCGGGTGTACACGGCACGCGCCAGACGCTGGTCGATCGCATCGGTCATGCGGTTGAGCAAGTGGGCGCGCACCCACTTGCCCAGCATCTCGAACAGGATGGCCAGCGTCACGCCGATGCTCAGCACCAGCAATGTCGATTGCGCCTGTGTGGGCACGACACGGTCGTAGACCTGCATCGAATAGAACGACGTCCCCAGGGCCAGCAGGCTGATGGCCAGCGTGCCGGTTGCGACGTCGAACAAGCCGCGCTTCTGGCCGAAGATCTCGGCCACGACCAGTTTGAAGGTCGGGCTGCGGCTGGCGACGAAGCGGGGCGCCAGACTCCAGCGCGCGAAGCGATGCCCACGCTCGAACCCGTGCTCGAACGTCTCGACGAACTGACCGGTGCCGCCATCCCACCAGCTGACGGCCCATTCCTGCTCCGGGTTGCGCGCCGTCACGACGCCCCAGCGTCCGTCCGGCGACAGTGCCAGCATCGGCAACCGCCCTTCGTCGGGCTGTTTCAGCCAGCTCGGCGCGAACAGGTTCAGCTGCTGCGCCAGGTGTTCGACGATCTCGGTGGGCGGCTGGTCTGCGGTGCAGTGCTCGAGCACGCCGCGTACCGCCAGACCGTCCAAGGGCTCACGGCGCAGTTGCGCCAGGCGCATCACGACGGCAAAAGCCGCTTGTGTCTGCGCCTGCTGCTGCGGTGAGGCTGGCTGCATGCTCATGGTGTCGGGGAACTCTGTATGGTAGTGCCGTCCGCCATGTATGTGGTGACAAATCCTTCGAGATCCTCGGTCAAAAGGCGCAATCGGTGCACGGCGACCCAACGCGCGGCCGTCGCTTCGCCCAGCACGACGTCGGCCTGCGCCTTCTCACGCGCCGCGTTCATCAAGTCCTGCCAGGTCTTGCGGCCGGCGAGGAACTGCCGCCGCCAGGCCTGCAACACGGTGGCCGAGAAGTTGGCTGAATCGGCCAGGACACCGACCCGTCGGTCGCCGGCCAGCGCCGCCAGATGCTCCGCCCGGACCTGCTCGACGACTTCGCGGCGCCGCGCATCGACTTCGGCCTGCTGCGCCTGGACGAGCTGGTCGGCCGCGCTCGAGGCAGCGCGATCCGACAGCCCGGCGCCGAAGTTGCTGCTCACGCCCAGATAGATACGCGACGAGCCCGAACTGCTGCCGTCTCGCGTGTGCTCGGCGCGGACATACACCTCAGGCAGGCGTTTGGCACGCGCCACGCCAGCCTCGGCGCGGGCCGCCTCGAGCTGCGCCAGGCTGCGTCGGACGCTGGGACTGACCTCCAGCGCCGCGGAGGTCAGCGCGTCGACGTCGGGCATGGCCCAGTCGCTGCCCGCGTCGTCGATGTCGTCGGCACGCAGCGCGGCGTACTCGACCGCTTCGAGCGGCCGGCCCAGCAGCTGCTCCAGCCGGCTCAAGGCCTGATCGAGCTGGACTTCCGCGGCTTCCAGATCGGCACGCACCGACGCGAGCCGGGTGCGCGCGAGCACGATGTCCCCGCGTGGCGAAAGCCCTTCGTTCACGCGGCGCTGGACCAGCGAAAGGTACTCCACGTGGCTGGCAGCGCTCTCGCGGTAGGCCTGACGCTTCAACGCTGCAGCCCTGGCCTCGCCGGCGGCCTGGATCACGCGCAATGCGATGCTGCGTCGCTCCTCCTCGACCACCTGCCCACTGGCGCGCGATGCCGCGGTGGCCCGGTCGAGCTGGTGGCCGAGACGCCCCCCCGTGTACAAGGGCTGCTGAAGACGGAAGAAGCCGGTGCCTTTCCCCGAAACGCCATCGCGGGTCTGGAAATCCACCGAAGGTGTGGGGAAGTATTGCCACCGCGCCGCCTCGACCTCGGCGAGCGACGCGCCCTCACGCTGCAGAGCCGACCGGATCGCAGGGTGCGAGTTCACGGCCTCGCGCAACCAGTCGCGGATGCGGATGCCGCCG
>JBMTXX010000261.1:0-4866 GCA_049453935.1 Rubrivivax sp. | reverse complement strand
GGCCACCCGCGGCCCGCAGCAAGCGGGACACAGGCTCGGCTTGCTGATGGCCGTGCTCGAGCAGCAGCCATCCGCCGGCCGTCAGGTGCGCGGGTGCTCCGGCGGCGATCTCGGCCAGCGCCGACAGCCCGTCAGGGCCAGGGCTCAGCGCCTCGAGGGGCTCGGCGTGCAGCGCGCGCAGGTGCGGGTCGTCACCATCGATGTACGGGGGGTTGCTCAGGATCAGGTCGAAGCGCCGTCCTGCCAGCGGCTCGAACCAGTCGCCTTGCAGCCATTCGACGGTCAGTCCCAGCCGATAGCCGTTGGCACGCGCCACCTCGATCGCGGCCGCGCTGCGGTCCACGCCGCAGACCTGGGCATGCGGGCAGGCCTGGGCGACCGCCAGGGCGATGGCCCCGCTGCCCGTGCCCAGGTCGACGACGCGTGGCGCGGGGACGTCGGCCAGCGGACCGCGCACGCACTCGATGGCCCAGTCCACCAGCACCTCGGTGTCGGGTCGCGGCACGAGCACCGCCGGGGTGACGTGCAGCATCAGCCCGTGGAATTCCCGCTCGCCCACCAGATAGGCCAGCGGCTGCCCGCTGGCGCGTGCCGCCAGGTCGGCGACGCAGGCTCGCGCGGCGGGCGCGGGCACGACGGCATCGTCGTGCGCGATCAGCCAGGCCCGGGACACGCCGAGGCGGCGGGACAGCAGCAGTTGCGCATCCAGTCGGTCGACACCCTCGCGACGCGCGAGCGCCAGCAGGGTTGCCACGCGGCGCTCGCCGCCATCAGTCGGCCACGTACTGGTGGTCATGCACGTCCCTCCAGGGCCTCGAGTTGCTGTGCGGCGCGCGCAGCGCGCAGCGCGGCGATGACCTCGTCCAGGTCACCCTCCATCACCTGGCCCAGCTTGTACAGCGTCAGGTTGATCCGGTGGTCGGTGAGACGGCCTTGCGGGAAGTTGTAGGTGCGGATCCGGTCGCTGCGGTCACCGCTGCCGATCAGCGCCTTGCGCGTGGCGGCTTCCCGGCTCAGGCGCTCGGTGCGCTCGCGGTCGCGCAGGCGGGCGGCGAGCACCGCCATCGCGCGCGCCTTGTTGCGGTGCTGTGAGCGGTCGTCCTGGCACTCCGCCACCAGCCCGCTGGGCAGGTGGGTGATGCGGATCGCGGAGTCGGTCTTGTTGACGTGCTGGCCGCCGGCGCCGCTGGCACGGAAGGTGTCGATGCGCAGGTCGGCCGGGTTCAGCGTGACTTCCGGCGCCTCCTCCGGCTCAGGCATCACGGCGACGGTGCAGGCGCTGGTGTGGATGCGGCCCTGGCTCTCGGTGACGGGCACGCGTTGCACACGGTGTCCGCCCGACTCGAACCGCAGGTCGCCGTAGACGGCCGTGCCGTCGACGCGCAGGACCAGTTCCTTGTAGCCACCGAGTTCCGCCGCGCTGGCGCTGACGATTTCGGTGCGCCAGCCGTGCCGCTCGGCGTGCCTGAGATACATCCGGGCCAGATCGCCGGCGAACAGCGCCGACTCGTCGCCGCCGGTACCGGCGCGGATCTCCAGGAAGGCGGGCCGCTCGTCGTCCGGGTCGCGCGGCAGCAGCGCGGTCTGCAACTCGGCCTGCAGACGCGACAGGTCTTCCCGCGCGGCGACGATTTCCTCCTGCGCCATGCCGGCCAGTTCGGGGTCTTCGAGCAGACCTTCAGCGACGTCGAGGTCTTGCTCACGCTGGCGCCAGCGTCGGTACAGATCGACCACCTGGGCGACATCGGACTGCTCGCGCGACAGGGCGCGCCAGCGTTGCATGTCTGCACTGACCGTCGGATCGGCGAGGCTGGCGTCGAGTTCGGCCAGACGCAGTTCCAGGCGGTCCAGTTGCTGGCGGATCGCGTCTTTCATCGGGGATGGCGTCGAGAGGGCTGGGGCCGGGGAGTGGCGCTGCGGGACCGCGCGGGCCCGAGGGCAGAAGGGCAGACCGCCCAGCAGGCGCTTCAGTGGCGGCGCGGGCGGTGCCCGCAGCGTCTTGCGGCGCTACGAGCCGGTGCCGGGCTCGTGTCGTCCGCCGCCGCGCAGGAACAGGCGCGACACGGTGGCCGCCAGAGCCTCCCGCTGTGAGCCGTCCGCCGAGTGGAGCTCGGCCATCGCGCCGTGCAGCATCTTGTGCGTCAGGCCGCGAGACATGGCTTCCAGCACGGCGTCGATGTCCTCGCCCTTGGCCAGCATCTTGCGCGCCCGCGCGATCTCGAGCGCCCGCCAGTCGTCGGCCTGGCGGTTCAAAGCCTGGATCAGCGGCACCGCCGCGCGCTGGTCCAGCCAGTGCGCGAAACCTTGCACGCCGGCATCGACGATGGCCTCTGCACGCTCGACGGCGGCATGGCGCTTCTCACCGGCTGTCTGCACCACCACGGACAGGTCGTCCACGGTGTACAGGTAGACGTCGGACAACTGCCCGACCTCCGGCTCGATGTCGCGCGGCACGGCCAAGTCGACCATGAAGATCGGGCGGCGTCGCCGTGCCTTGACCGCCCGCTCCACCGCGCCCAGCCCGATGATGGGCAGCGTGCTGGCCGTGCAGGAGACGATGGCGTCGAACTCATGCAGGCGCGACGGCAGGTCGCCCAGGCGCATGGCCTCACCGCCGTAGCGTGCGGCCAGGGTCTGGCCGCGCTCGAGCGTGCGGTTGGCCACGGCCATGCCGCGCGGCTCGCGTGCGGCGAAGTGCGTGGCCACCAGCTCGATCATCTCGCCGGCACCGACGAACAGCACACGGATCTGCCGCAGATCCTCGAAGATCTCGGCGGCCAGCCGCACGGCCGCGGCTGCCATGCTGACCGAATGGGCCCCGATCTCGGTCGAGGTGCGCACCTCCTTGGCCACCGAGAAGGAGCGCTGGAACAATTGGTGCAGCGTGGTGCCCAGCGTCCCGGCCGCGTCGGCCTCGCGCACGGCCTGCTTCATCTGGCCGAGGATCTGCGGCTCGCCCAGCACCATGGAGTCGAGCCCCGAGGCGACGCGGAAGGCGTGGCGCGCGGCCTCGCGGTCCTCGCGCAGGTAGGTGTGATGCTGCAGGTCGCTGGCGCTGACCCCGGCGTGCCCGGCCAGGAAATCCATCGCCGGCCGAGCGAGCTCGGGTACCCGCGCTGCGGGTGCGGCGATGTAGAGCTCGGTGCGGTTGCAGGTCGACACCAGCGCCGCCTCCGGTGTGGCCGCCTGCAGGCGCGCCCGCAACGATCGCAACACCGGCGCCAGTTGTTCAGGCGCAAACGCCAGCCGGCCCCGCAGGTCCAGCGGCGCCGTGGTGTGGTTCAGTCCCAGCGTGAACACGCTCATGGCTGAAATTGTAAGATCCCGCGGACAGGTTTTGGTGACTATTCGGGTTGACACCTAGAACTGTCAACTGCGTGGAGTCGGCGTGGAGTCTGTGATGAGCCTGTCCGAGGCGTTCTGGCACGTGTTCGAATTCGTCTATCCGGCCCTGGCCATGGGCTTGCTGTGCGCGGCCGGGGCGAAGGGCTTGTGGCGCAGGGAGTTGTCCGGCACGCCCTGGTGGCGGCTGGCGGTGGCCGTGGCGCTCGCGGGGATCGCCGTGATGACCGTCGGCCTGGGCGTTTTCGGACGCGATGGGCGGATGCTCACCTATGCAGCCCTGGTCGTCGTGTCGGCGGTCGTGTTGTGGTTCGCGGGCCTGCGTGCCTCGGCACATCGGGAGGCCACCACACCGCGACGAGAACCCCCGCTGGGCCGCTGAAGGCCGCCGCCTCGCCCGCGGCCATCAGCCTTCGGCGATGACGACCTCGCCCCGCAGCGAGTGCGGCAGCGCCTGGGTGATCCTGACATCGATCATCTGTCCCACCAGCCGGGCCGAGCGGGGCCCGCCGTCGAAGTTGACGATGCGATTGCACTCGGTGCGGCCCATCAGTTCGGCCGCGCTCTTGCGCGAAGGGCCCTCGACCAGGATGCGCTGGACGGTGTCGACGCGTTGCTGCGAGATGCGGCGCACGTTGGCTTCCACCGCCGCCTGGAGTTGCTGCAGGCGCTGCAGTTTCTCGGTCTGAGGCGTGTCGTCGGGCAGGTTGGCCGCGGGGGTGCCAGGGCGCGCACTGAAGACGAAGCTGAAGCTCGCGTCGAAGCCGATATCCTCGATCAGCGACATCGTCCTGGCGTGGTCGTCCGCGGTCTCTCCCGGGAAGCCGACGATGAAGTCGCTGGACAGGCTGATGTCGGGGCGCACGCGGCGCAGCGCGCGGATCGTGCTCTTGTACTGCAGCGCGGTGTAGCCGCGCTTCATCGCCGCCAGGATGCGGTCACTGCCGTGCTGCACCGGCAGGTGCAGGTGGTTGACCAGCTTGGGGATGCGACCATAGGCCTCGACCAGCCGCGGTGTGAACTCGTTGGGGTGGCTCGTCGTGTAGCGGATGCGCTCGATGCCCGGGATCTCGGCCACGTACTCGAGCAGCAGCGCGAAGTCCGCCACCTCGGCGGTGTCGCCCATCGTGCCGCGCCAGGCGTTGACGTTCTGGCCCAGCAGCGTCACTTCCTTGACGCCCTGGTCGGCCAGGCCCGCCACCTCCACCAGCACGTCATCCAGCGGGCGGCTGACCTCTTCGCCGCGGGTGTAGGGCACCACGCAGTAGCTGCAGTACTTGCTGCAGCCCTCCATGATCGAGACGAAGGCGCTCGCGCCTTCCACTCGCGCCGGGGGCAGGTGGTCGAATTTCTCGATCTCGGGGAAGCTGATGTCGACCTGCGGCTTCGCACGCACGCGCCGTGCTTCGATCATCTGCGGCAGCCGGTGCAGCGTCTGCGGGCCGAAGACCAGGTCCACATAGGGCGCGCGCTCGACGATGGCCGCGCCCTCCTGGCTGGCCACGCAGCCGCCCACGCCGATCA
>JBMTXX010000260.1:0-4884 GCA_049453935.1 Rubrivivax sp. | reverse complement strand
CGCTACCGCGGCCACCCGCTGGTGGGCGACGTGCGAGGTCTGGGCCTGATCGGCGCGGTCGAGCTCGCCGCCGACCCGGCGCGGCGCAAGCCCTTCGACCCCGCACGCGGCGTCGGGCCCTACCTGGTGCGCCGCGCGCAGGCCCACGGCCTGATCCTGCGCGCGATGGCCGGCGACATCGTCGCCTTCTCGCCGCCGCTGGTCATCACCGAGGGCGAGATAGACGAGCTGCTGGCCAAGTTCGACCTCGCGCTGAAGGACACCGAGGCCTGGGTCGCGTCCTGGTGAGCGCTCGAGTTCGTCAAGCGCGCACCCGGCACATCCGCCTGCTGCGGCACCCATGGCCCTGATCGAGTTCGACCGCGTCGTCAAGCGTTACCCCGGCGCCGCCGCGCCGGCGGTGGACCGGCTGGACCTGCACATCGAGGCCGGCGAGTTCCTGACGCTGCTCGGCCCCTCGGGTTCGGGCAAGACCACCACCTTGATGATGCTGGCCGGCTTCGAGCCGGTGTCCGAGGGCACCATCCGCCTGGACGGGCAGCCCATCGAGCGACTGCCCGCGCACCGGCGCGGGATGGGTGTGGTGTTTCAGAGCTACTCGCTGTTCCCGCACATGACGGTGGCGGAAAACATCGGCTTTCCGCTGAAGGTGCGCGGCATCGATGCGGCGGCGCGGGCACGGCGCGTGGCGCAGGCGCTCGAGCGCGTGCGCCTGTCCGAGTTCGCGCAGCGCCGGCCACAACAGCTCTCGGGCGGTCAGCAGCAACGCGTCGCGCTGGCGCGAGCACTCGTCTTCGAGCCGCGGCTGGTGCTGATGGACGAGCCGTTGGCCGCGCTCGACAAGCGCCTGCGCGAGGAGTTGCAGCTCGAGATCCGTCGCCTGCACCGCGAGCTCGGCGTGACCATGGTCTTCGTCACCCACGATCAGGGTGAGGCGATGACGCTGTCGGACCGCATCGCCGTCTTCAACCACGGCCGCATCGAGCAGATCGGTGCGCCGCAGGCCCTGTACGACGCGCCGGCCACCCCCTTCGTCGCGAACTTCCTGGGCGACAACAACCGTCTGCCATGCGCCTTGCAGGGACGAGACACGGTCGCGGGCCGGGTGACGCTGCGTGCCCCTGGGCCTTTGGCGCCAGCGCTGTCGGCGCGCTGCTGCCCCGCGCTGGCCCAGGCACTGGACGCCGGTGTCTACCCCGCCCAGGCGCTGTTGTGCGTGCGGCCGGAGCGCGTGGTGCTGCAAGGCCCTGCAGAAGCGCAGGACCCCGACAGGATCTGGCTGCCCGCGCAGGTGGCCGACTGCATCCACCAGGGTGACCACTGGCGCGTGATCGCGCGGCTGGACGCATCGGTCGCGCCGCAGGCCGAGCCCTGGCTGGTCAAGCTGCCCCCCAACGCCCTGCCCGCCGGACTGGCGACGGGCCACCCGATTCGTCTGGGCCTGCGGCCCGGCGATGCCTGGGCCTATGGCCCGGATCCCTGAACCCTGCGTTCCCACCCCTGACCGAGGAGACACCGCAACATGAACACCACCCGCATCGCGCTGTGCGCGGCCATCACCGCTGCACTGGGCGCCACCACGCTCGCCGCGCAGGCGCGCGACCTCAACGTCGTCTCCTGGGGCGGCGCCTACCAGGACGGCCAGAAGGAGGTCTACTTCAAGCCCTTCACCGCCGCCACCGGCGTGAAGATGACCGACGAGGCCTGGGACGGCGGCCTGGGCGTGCTGCGCACGAAGATCAAGGGCGGCGCCAACACCTGGGACGTGGTCCAGGTCGAGGCCGACGAACTCGAGGTCGGCTGCGACGAGGGCCTGTACGAGAAGCTTGACGTGGCGAAGATCGGCGGCGCCAACCGCTACCTGCCCGGCACCGTGCACGCCTGCGGCGTGGGCGCCATCATCTACAACCTCGTGCTTGCCTACGACGGCGACAAGCTGAAGTCGGCGCCCAACGGCTGGGGAGATTTCTTCGACACGAAGAAGATCCCGGGCAAGCGCGCGCTGCGCAACGGCGCGAAGTGGAACCTGGAGATCGCACTGATCGCCGACGGCGTGCCGCGCGCCGACGTCTACAAGGTGCTGGCCACGCCGGCCGGGGTCGACCGCGCCTTCCGCAAGCTCGACAGCATCAAGCCCGATCTGATCTTCTGGAAGAGCGGCGCGCAGCCGCCGCAGATGCTGGCCGCCGGCGACGTGGTGATGACCACCGCCTACAACGGGCGCATCACCGCGGCGAACGAGAAGGACAAGAAGAACTTCCGCATGGTCTGGAAGGACACGCCCTATACGATGGACAGCTGGGTCATCATGAAGGGCACGCCCAACAAGGCCGCTGCCGAGCGCGTGCTCGAGTTCATGGGCCGTGCCGAGCAGCAGGCACAGCTGCCGAAGTTCGTGCGCTACGGCGTCACCAACCGCGAGGCCGCGGGCAAGGTGGACGCCTCGCTGATGGCCGAACTGCCCACCAACCCGACCAACCTGAACGTCGCCTTCCAGGAGGATGTGCGCTTCTGGATCGACAACATCGACCGGCTGACCGAGCGCTGGAACAAGTGGGCCGCCACGAAGTGAGTGGTGGGTTCGCAGGGTGGGCGCCGTCCTTCGGCGCTCACCCGCACCCCTGACAGGCGCCGGCGCAGACGATGAACGCCCCGCTGCGTCGACTCGGCCTGCTCGCGCCGGCCCTCGCCTTCCTTGGCGTCTTCTTCGTGCTGCCGCTGGCGTGGCTGTTCTCGCTGGCGCTGCGCGAGGCGGAGGTGCCGCGGGCGCTGCCTCGCACGCTGGTGACCCTGCAGGGCTGGTCACACGGACAACCGCTGCCGGCGCCGCTGTTCCCTGCCTTCGCCCAGGACCTGGTGGAAGCGCGCGAGGCCCAAACCCTGGCAGATGCCGCCCGCAGGCTGAACTACGCCGTCGACGGCGTGCGCAGCACGCTGATGCGCGCCGCGCGCAGCGTGTCGGGGGCCGAGCAGGGCACGGTCTTCGACGCCGCCTACTTCGAGGCGATCGCGCCGGTGCTGGCCAGCCCAGCGTTGTTCGCGGCGGTGCAGCAGGCCCGCGGGCCGGTGTCGGCCTTCTACCTGCTCGGCGCCGTGGATCTGCGCCTGACCTCCGAGGGCAGCATCGAGCGCAGCCCGCCCGAGCAGCGGCTGTACCTGGAGGTGCTGCAGCGCACCCTGGGCGTGAGCGCGGCGGTGACGCTGGCCTGCCTGGCGATGGGCTTCCCGGTGGCCGCCCTGCTCGCACGCAGCCAGGGCCGTATCGCCGACTTGCTGATGGTGCTGGTGATGCTGCCGTTCTGGACATCGCTGATCGTGCGCACGGCCGCGTGGGTGGTGCTGCTGCAGCGCGAAGGGCTGGTCAACGGGCTGCTGCTGAAGCTGGGGATCGTCTCGGCGCCGCTGGACCTGATCTACAACCGTACCGGCGTGCTGATCGCGATGACGCACGTGCTGCTGCCCTTCATGATCCTGCCGATCTACAACGTGCTCAAGGACATCCCGCCCAACTACCTGCGCGCGGCCGCGAGCCTGGGCGCACCGCCGCTGACGGCCTTTTGGCGCGTGTACCTGCCGATGGCCGCCCCAGGCATCGCCGCCGGCGCGCTGATGGTGTTCATCCTGGCACTGGGCTACTACATCACCCCGGCCCTGGTGGGCGGGGGTGGGGACCAGATGCTGTCGTACTTCGTCGCCAAGTACACCACCGAGACCGGCAACTGGGGCCTGGCCGCAGCGCTCGGGGCGATGCTGCTGGTGACGACGCTTGCGCTGTATGCGGTGTCGCAGCGCCTGTCGGGCACTCGCAAGCTGGCAGGGGCGGCATGACGATCAAGCCCTGGACGCTGCTGCTGTGGCTGTCGAGCGCGCTCGTGCTGGCCTTCCTGCTGCTGCCCATTCTGGCCATCGTGCCGCTGTCGCTGTCCAGCGGCAGCCTGCTGGTCTACCCCTTGCCCGGGCTGTCGCTGCGCTGGTACGCCGAGGTCTTCACCAGCCCCGTGTGGATGCGGGCCCTGGGCAACTCGCTGGGCATCGGTGTGGCGGCCACGGCGGCGTCCGTGGTGCTGGGCACCGCCGCCGCGCTGGGCCTGCAGCGCAGCCGCGCGGCGTGGGCCGCGGTGATCAAGGCGGTGCTGATCGCGCCGATGATCGTCCCGGTGATCCTGATCGCCGTGGGCAGCTACTTCTTCCTGGCGCCGCTGGGGCTGAGCGGCAACTACACCGGGCTCGTGATCGTCCACACCGTCATCGCCCTGCCCTTTGTCGTGATCCCGGTGCTCACGGCGCTCGACACGGCCGACCCGAACCTGCCGCGCGCCGCCGCCGCCTGCGGCGCCAGCCCCGCCCGCACCTTCTTCGAGGTCACCCTGCCCGGCATGCGCGGCGCCATCGCCTCAGGCGCCCTGTTCGCCTTCGCCGCCTCCTTCGACGACGTCGTCATCGCACTGCTGCTGGCCGGCGCCGGCCAGCGCACGCTGCCGCAGGAGATGTTCTCCGGGCTGCGCGAGAGCATCACCCCGGCGATGCTGGCCGTGGCCACGGTGATGATCGCTTTCTCCACCGGGCTGTTCCTCGGCCTGCAGGCGGTGCAGCGGCGGCTGCGCGCGGCGCACGCCGCCAGGGGCTGAAGCGCGCACCGCCGGTCGGCTCACGCCGCGGGCCCGCACGCCGCGGGCTCGGGTGCCTGCGACGACAGCATCACCCCGAGAGCCGCCGGGACGCCGCGGCACCGCACAATCGTCGCCATGTACGACAACGATCCCCTGTGGAAGCTGCGCCACGCACTGGCTGGTCTGGGCCTGTCGCTGCTGCTGTCGATACCCGTTGCGGCGCTGATCGGCAGCACGCTCGGGGACCTGCTGGGTGGCACCTACGGCTGGCGCG
>JBMTXX010000259.1:0-4912 GCA_049453935.1 Rubrivivax sp. | reverse complement strand
GGTCGTCGTCGGGCTGATCCTCTACGGCTTGGGCATCGAGGCTGCACAGGCCTGGGTACCGGGTCGCTCCAGCGAGTGGCAGGACCTGTTGGCCAATGCGGCTGGCATCGGATCGGGCTGCGCGCTGGCGTGGGCGGTTTGGCGCCAGAAGCCGGAGGCGGTGGTGGACTGAAACACCCACTCCCCCGTGGCACATCAGCCGCCGCGGATTGCGCGGACCGGGACTCGAGCAGGGCGAGGGTCACGACAATCCCGGAATGCACTCGCGCCCTGCAACCTGGATGCCAGGACAACCGCTGCGCCGCCGTCGTGCGCTGGCCGGCCTTGTGGCGCTGGCGGTCTTCTGGCTCGGAATGGGGGCCGCAGCCGCCTCCGCAGCCGCCGCCTCCGCCGCCAAAGTCGATGATGCAATCGACCAGGCCACCGCAACTGCTGTTGTCCCGACGGGCACGACGCGCTCGAGCGGGCTGGTCGTGGCAGCCGGCGGTGCAGCGGCCGTCGACGCGCAACCGGCACCGGCGGATCCGGCACCGGCCGGCGTCGCCGACCAGCTGCGCCAGTGGCTGTCGAACCCTCGAGCGGCCGCGCTCGCGCCGGGCCTGTACCTGCAGTCGACCGTCGCCGCACTCCATGCCCAAGGCCAGGCGCTCGCGCGGCTGCCCATGGCGCTGCCGCAGGCGCGCGCAGCGCTGCGGTCACCCGAAGCCTGGTGCCTGCTGCTGCTGTTGCACCCGAACGTCTGGCGCTGCGAGGTGGCCGAGAGCGGCCAGGGCCAGACCACGCTGCAGATCTTGATGGGCCAGCAGCGGGTGGCGGTGATCGGCTCGACCCACACCTTGAACCTCGCCTGGAAGGTGACGCGTGACGACGAGAGCGGCCTGTCGCTCGAGCTGATGGCCGAGCAGGGGCCGCTGGGGACACGGGACTACCGCATCGGCGCCCGGCTCGAGGCGCTGGACGAGACGCACTCCGCCCTCGCGCTGCGCTTCTCGAACGCATTCACCCGCTCGGGCCTGTGGCTCGCCGAGCTCTACGTCAACACGGCCGGTCGCCATCGCATCGGGTTCACCGTCGAAAGCGTCGACGCCAACGGCCAGGCGGTGTACGTCCGTGGCTTGCGCGGTTCCGTCGAGCGCAACACGATGCGTTTCCACCTGGCCGTGCAGAGCTGGCTGAGCGTGCAATCCCTGCCGGCGGCACGCCGCGTCCCTCGCGCCATCGAGGCCTGGTTCGATGCCAGCGAGCAATACGCCGCGCAGTTGCACGAGATCGAGCGCCAGGAGTACGTGCAGATGAAGTTGCAGCAGTACGGTCAGCACGTAAAGGCCGTCGGGCCTGGGGCGAAGGTGCGACACGACCCAGGTGTGTCGGGCGAGCGGCCGCTGGCGGAACAGATGGTGGCGGCAGCCTGTTCGCATGCAGGCGTCGTGGATGAAGGGCTCGGATCATCCCGGCCGCAAGGGTTGCGGTCGTCGCCCGGCGCATCGCTACACTGAAGCGACTGCAGACCTTCGCGCGGCGCCCGGGCGCGGTGGCCCGAGACGGGGCCGTCGACGGTGCCGACGAGATGCCGACGTCTCCCGACCCCGCCCCACGATGCAAGCACTGCCACCGATACGCCCGCCGGCTCAGCGCATCTGCCGGCGTTGGCCCCGGTACGCGGCTGGTGCAGCGGCCTGCTGGGTGCTGAGCGCACCCGCTGCTGTGGGGGAAGTGGACGGCCTGTCCGGTGGCCCCAAGCCCTCTGCGCCCCTGACGGTCACCGCCGCCGCCATGCCCCAGGAAGTCGACGCACCCGCGACGGCGGCCACGGCACAGACGCTCGTGACGGTCTTCACCCCCGCCTATCTCGACGCCGCGGACGCCATCGCGGGACTGATCCTGCCGCCGCCGACGCAAGCCGCGGACAGGTCGGCCCCGCCCGCCCCCAGCGGCCCGCCGCAGACGGCTGTCACGCCAGCCGCAAAGCCCGCGCAACTGGCACCAGGCCAGGACTGCGCGCCCCGGGCGCAGGACTATCCCGCGGAGGCCCTGCGCGCGCGAGCCACCGGGGTCACGCGCCTGCGCATTGCGGTCGACGCCGCGGGGCAGGCTGCGAAGATCGACATCGTCCGTCCGGCAGGGCCGACGCGCGCACACGCAGCGCTCGACGAACAGGCGGCACGGCGGCTGGTCGTGTGCCGCTTCGAGCCGGCCCGTGACCGCCAGGGGCGACCGATGCGTGCAGACTTCGAAGCCGAGGTCGTCTGGACCTTGCCGTGACCCGGCTGCGAGGGGCGGCCACAGATCGCGCCAGAGCCCTGCCGTGGGACTGGCGCGATCAAGGCCCGCATCGCAATTGCTCGAAAATGACCGGCATGCTGAACCGATCGAACGGTGCCGTCGCGTGAACACGGCCACTGCGCACGAGCCGGACCCGATCGACCATGAAAGCCGGGTCGGCGACGGCGACCATCTGGCCCTGAGACTGTGGCTGCGCCTGCTGTCATGCACCAACCGCGTCGAGGCCCCGTTGCGCAGTCGCCTGCGCGAGCGTTTCGGGGGGTCCTTGCCGCGCTTCGACCTGATGGCGCAGCTGGATCGGCACCCGGCCGGATTGAAGATGCGCGAGCTCTCGCAGCGGCTGATGGTCACCGGCGGCAATGTCACCGGATTGACGGACCGCCTGGTCGCCGAGGGCCTGGTCGAGCGCGCGGAAGACCCGGACGACCGCAGGGCGTTCACCGTGCGGCTCACGCCCGAGGGGCGCAGACAGTTCCGCGCCATGGCGCGGGAGCACGAGCGCTGGGTGGCAACGCTGTTCGAAGGGCTGGATGCCGCCTCCCAGGCCGAACTCTTCCACCTGCTCGGCCTGCTGAAGAAAGCCCTGCCCGCGTCCTCCGAAGCGGACCTGCGGCGCCGCCGGCCCCGTCAGGGCCAGCCCTCCGCCGTGGCCGGTCGGGCGGACTAGATCGACGCCGCGGTCATGTGCCGCGCACCCCTTCGCAGATGCGCGCAGCGTCCGTCACAAGCGCAGCAACGGCACAGCGCAGGCCGCCACGACCACCGCCACCAGTTGCAGCGGCCCCAGCCGCTCCTTCATCACGAAGACCGAGATCAGCACGGCGAACACCGCGCTCGTGTCGCGCAGCGCCGCCGAGATCGCCATCGGCGCCTGGGCGAACACCCAGACGATGAGGAAGTAAGACGCCATCGACGTGACACCGGTGGTCCACACGACATGGCGGTGGCGCGCGATCGCGGGCCACAGGCCCGGACGGGTGCGCTGTCGCAGGAACATCAGCGAGGCATTCAAGGCCGCGTTGCAGCAGGCGTAGGACAGCGGCGAGCCCGAGGCGCGGATACCCTTGACGTCGAGCATCACGCACACCGCGCTGAGCACGCCGCCCAGCAGCGTCCAGCCCAGGACGGAAGCCCCCAGCCGCTGCCCGGCGCGCGCCTGTGAGGCCATCAGCAGCAGCGACAAGGCGATGCAGGCCACGCCTGCCCACGCCGCCACCGACAACCGCTCGCCGGCGAACGCCAGCGACAGCGGTGCGATGACCAGGACCATGGTGGCTCGGCTCAAGGGGTAGACAGCGCCGTAGGCGCCGCGCTCGTAGGCCCGCAGCAGGCTCAGCAGGCCGAGCCAGTTGCAGAAAGCCCCGGCGGCCATCCAGCCCCAGGCTTCCAGCCGCGGCCACGGCAGCCACAACAGCAGCGGTAGGCCCACGAGGGCAGCCACCATCATCTGCCCGGTCATGGCCTCGGTGGGCTGACCGGTGTGCTTGATGGCGGCGGTCCAGGCCGCGTGCAGGAGGGCACTGAGCAGCGCGGCCAGGACGAGAGGGGTGTCCAAGGGCGTGGAAGGTGTGCGGTGACGAAGGATCGTAAGTGCCGCAGGCGTGCTTGGGCGGCTGCGGCGGACGCGGTCTCGTTTCGCGGGGCTTTTCAGCCCGCGCCGAGCACGTCGCGCCCGACGATCAGCTGCTGCACCTCGGTGGCGCCTTCGTAGATGCGCAGCGCGCGGATCTCGCGGTACAGCGACTCCACCGTGGAGCCCACGCGCACGCCCAGGCCGCCGTGCATCTGCAGCGCGCGGTCGATCACGCGTTGCGCGTTCTCGGTGGCGCACATCTTGGCCATCGCAGCCTCGCGCGTGGTGCGCGCGCCCTTGACGTCGCGCAGCCAGGCGGCGCGGTAGGTCAGCAGCGCCGCGGCGTCGACGGCGGCGGCCATCTCGCCGATGGCCGCCTGGGTGAGCTGGAAGTCCGCCAACGTCTGGCCGAACATGCGGCGCGCCTTGGCGTGGGCCACGGCCTCGTCGAGCGCACGCCGGGCGAAGCCGAGTGCCGCCGCCGCGACCGAGGCGCGGAAGATGTCGAGCGTGCGCATCGCGAGCTTGAAGCCCTCGCCCGGGGTGCCCAGCAGCTGGCCCTTCGGGATGCGGCAAGCGCTGAACTGCAGCCGCGCCAGCGGGTGCGGTGCGATCACGTCGATGCGCTCGGCCACCTCGAGACCCGGCGTGCCGGCCTCGACGACGAAGGCGCTGATCGACGCGGTGGGCTTGCCGCCGGGCCCACCCACGGGCTGCCCGTCTGCGCCGACGGTGCGGGCGAAGACGCAGTAGACGTCGGCGATGCCGCCGTTGCTGATCCAGGTCTTCTGCCCGTCCAGCACCCAGTGGTCACCGTCTTCGCGCGCGGTGCAGGCCATGGCCGCGACGTCGGAGCCGGCCTGCGGCTCGGACAGCGCGAAGGCCGAGATCCACTCGCCCCGCGCCACGCGCGGCAGCACGCGGGCCTGCAGTTCGGGGCGGCCGGCCAGCGTGATGGCGCCGGTGCCCAGGCCCTGCATCGCGAAGGCGAAGTCGGCCAGCCCGTCATGCCGCGCCAGCGTCTCGCGCGCCACCACCAACGCGCGCGAATCCAGC
>JBMTXX010000258.1:0-4971 GCA_049453935.1 Rubrivivax sp. | reverse complement strand
CGCCGGTGATGGAGCCGGTGTACATCGACACCAGCAGCGCCATGGCGTCCAGCGGCGCCATCTTGAAGGTCAGCGGCAGTGTCAGCGCGATCAGCATCGCGCCAGACAACCCTGGAACCGCACCGACAAGAATACCCAGTGCTGTTCCCAGGACGCACAGGAACAGTGGCCAGGGGGTCAGCAGATAGAGGAAGGAGGCCGCCAGATCCATGGTTGAGTGGGCGAGTCAGGGGAGATCGGCGACCAGCAGGTAGCGGAAGATGACGTCCAGACCGACACCAGTGACCAAGCCGATGCTCGCTGCCCAGGGCAATGCGGCGCGCCGCTGGGGCGCCATCGAGACAATGACGGCGACCAGGTACAGGGCCGTGACCAAGCCATATCGCAGCACACCAAGATGCAGTACTGCGCAGTAGCCCAGCGTGAGAGCGCTGACCGCCCAGGTCAAGGGCCAATCTTCGCCTGCCGCGACACCCTCGGAAGTGCTGCGTGATTGCCGCATCCGTGCCAGCAGCACGAGCACGGCCAGCACCAGTGTGACCGCGGCCACGCCCATCGGCACCGCGCCGGGGCCGATGGGCTCGAACACCCCGGGCTTGAGCGTCGAGCCCTCGGCCAGGAACCAGGCCGACAGCACAATCGACAGCAGCGCGATCGCCGCTTCGGCCCGGGCCTGCGACCTCACTTCTTCGTCACCAACTGCTTGGCTACCGGCTCCACCGCCTTGAAGGTGTCGTCCAGATGCTTGCGATAGGCCTCACCCTTGAGGAATTCGGCAGTCGACGCGCGCTCCGCCTGCGTCTTGCGGACGTAGTCGGTGGCGATGGCCTTCTCCAGGGCATTGGCCATGCCGTCGATGGCTGCCTTGGGCGTGCCCTTGGGCGCAAACCAGTAGTTGTTGATGCAGAACTCGTAGCCCAGACCCAGTTCCTTGGTCGTGGGCACGCTGGGCTCTGTGGCCAGACGGTCCGGCCCGGTGTAGCCCAGCGAGCGCATGCCGCCGGCCTTGAAGTTCGTGTACTCAGAGCCCGACAGCATGGTGGTCTGTATCTGCGAGCCCTTCAACGCTGCGTAGTTTGCAGCGCCGCCGCCGATCTGGACGAAGCGGAACTTCGCCCCCGTGGCACGCTCGAGGTAGCCGCCGCCCATGTGGTTCAGCGCACCGATGTTCACGCCGAACAGGATGCTGTTGGGCTTGGCCTTGGCGGCATCGACCAACTCCTGCAGCGACTTCCACGGCGCGTCCTCGCGCACGATGTGGTGCAGGCAGAAGCCGCCGGTCATCGCCACCGGCTCGAAGTCGCGGTAGGACACGCCCTTGGACGGGTCCACCACCTCGCCCGACAGCAGGGCGAGCTGCACCAGCAGGAAGTTGTAGCCGTCCGGCGGGGCGTTCTTGACCTGCATCGAGCCGATCGAGAAGTGCCCCTTGACGTTGACGATGGCCACCGGCTGCGGCAGCAGCTTGTTGTCCTCGATGGCTTTCTGCATCAGCCGGCCCAGCAGGTCACTGGTGCCGCCGGGGCCGAAGGGCACGACGACCTTGATCGGCTTCTCTGGCCAGGTGCCCTGAGCGTGTCCCAGGGTTGCGAAAGTGGCAAGACCGGTGGCGGCCAGGGCCAGGACGAGTCGCTTCATCGTGTGTCTCCTTCGTGGTGGGTGCACCGGCCCGGACGGGCTCGGCACGTCTGGTGGTCTGAAAATCAGGCCAATCTAAGCGCAGCGGCGCAGGGTGTCAAGCCTTCTGTGGACTTGTGGCGTGGGTGGGTGCGGTTGTTTCGTGAGGCGAGACACCCTGGCGTCGTCCTGGGGTGATCGTCACCTCCGTGATGTCTCCGGTGTAGGGGAAAGCCCCGTGACGGTCGTACAGGTCCCAGTGCACGGGGCCGCGGCGGTCCAAGCCGATGTCCAGGCCCTCGAAGATGCCGTAGGGCACCATCGGCGGCGTCATCGTGGTGGCGGCGATCACCTCGGCCCCGTCGACCAGCACGCGGCCACAGCCGACGCCGTCGGCGTCGATCGCGTAGTCCAGCGTCGCCTCGTGCGGGCCCGGCGACGGTGCAGCGGCGCTCACGGTCACGCGGTCGCCGAAGGCGTTGTAGTGCAGGTGCAGGCGGCCGTCCTCCAGCCACATCACGATGCCGCCGTTGGGCTCGCCGATGGCCCACAGGATCCCGCGGTCGGCCTCGCGCAGCGCAAAGCGCACGGAGATGCGGTAGTCGCGGTTGGCGATCAGCGGGAACAGGTCGGCGCGGTGCACCGTCTGCATGCCGGGCAGGTAGGTGCGTGGCGCGTCCCAGCGCGCCTCGTCGCCGGGCGGGCCGTCGGTGAACTTGCCGCGCCGGTCGCGGTTGTCCAGCGGGTAGGCCAGATGCTCACGCGCGGCGGCGTCGAAGGCGGCCTTGAGTTCCTCCAGGCGCTGCGGGTGCTGCGCCGCCAGGTCGGTCGACTCGGAGAAGTCGGCGCGCAGATCGTGCAGCGTCCAGTTGTCCAGGTCGATAGGCTCACCGCGCTTTTGCAGCGAGCGCGCCAACCAGCCGTCGCGGAAGTAGGCGCGGTTGGACCAGCACTCGTAGTACTGCTCGGTGCGCGTGGGCGCAGCGGCGGCGTCGAACAGCACCGGCGCGAAACTCGCGCCGTGCATGCGGCGTGCCGGCCGGCCGTCGATCTCGGGCAGCGGCGGCACCCCGGTGAGTTCCAGCAGCGTGGGCATGATGTCGGTGACGTGCGCGAACTGGGTGCGGATCTCGCCGCGCGCGGCGATGCGCGCCGGCCACGACACGATGAAGGACACGCGCCGGCCGCCCCCGCCGGTGTAGGTCTTGAACGACGGGAAGGGCGTGTTCGACACCTCGCCCCAGGCCGTCGGGTACAGCGAGGCGCTGCGCGGCCCGCCGAGGTCGCGCGCATTGGCGCGCTCTTCCTCCACCGGCGGCATCGGCAGCCCCATGAAACGGCGGTAGTTGTTGAACATGCCGATCGGCCCGCCCGCGTCGGTGCCGCCGTTGTCGGAGGCGAACAGGATGACGGTGTCGTCGAGTTCGCCGATGCGCTCCAGGAAGGCCACCAGCCGGCCGACGTTCTGGTCGACGCAGTCCAGCATCGCGGCATAGGCCTCCATGTGGCGCGCGAGCATCGGGCGGTCGGCCGGGTTCGTGTCCTCCCAGCGCGGCACGCGCGCATCGGAGGCGGCCAGCCGCGTGTGCTCAGGCACCAGACCCATGGCGATCTGGCGCCGCAGGCGTGCCTCGCGCACCGCCGTCCAGCCTGCGTCATAGCGTCCGCGGTAGCGGGCCAGATCGGTCGGCTTGGCCTGCAGCGGGCCGTGCACGGCGTTCTGCGCCAGGTACAGCAGGAAGGGCTTCTTCGGCGCCGAGGCGCGCAACTCCTTGATCATCCGGATCGACTGGTCGGTCCAGTCGTCGGTGGTGTAGTAGTCGCGCGGGTACAGGTCCACCGGCACCAGCTCGGTGCCGTTCATCATCGCGGCGGGGAAGAAGAAGTGCGCCTCGCCTTCCATGAAGCCGTAGAACTGGTCGAAGCCGCGGCTGGTGGGCCAGGAGTGGCGTGGGGCGCTGGGCACCGTCTCGGCCGTGGGCGTGTTGTGCCACTTGCCCACCGCCATGGTGGCGTAGCCGCCGGCGCGCAGGGTCTCGGCCAGGGTCGGCGCGTCCAGCGCGAGCGAACCGGTGTAGCCGGGAAAGCCCGCGTGGTTGTTGGCCAGCCAGCCGGTGCCCACGGCGTGCGCGTTCATGCCGGTCAGCAGCGCGGCGCGCGCGGCCGAGCAGATCGGGTGCGAGGTGTAGTGGTTGAAGCGCAGCCCACGCGCCGCCAGCGCGTCCAGGTGCGGGGTGTCGATCTCGCCACCAAAGCATCCCGGGTCCGACCAGCCCATGTCGTCCATGTAGACGATGACGACATTGGGCCCGTGCTCGCGGCGCGCCGGCTGTGGCGCGTACCAGGGACGCGAGGTCTCGCGGGTCAGGCCGATCACGGGGCCGTCGAGAGTGTCTTCGGGGTGGGGGGCAGCAGGGGTCATGGTCGGCAGGTTCCTGGGCAGCAGGCCGTGCGATGGAGCGGCAGGTTTGCGTCGGTGATCGGTGGCGGGAATCGAAATGGCAGGTTCGGTCCGGCAAGGGCGGCTTGGCAGGATCAGGTCGGCACGAGAAAAGGCGCCAGTGCCTGCAGATCGGGCTCGACGCCGATCCCCGGCGTGTCGCCGAGTGTGACCCAGCCGTCTTCGATGGGAAAGGGATGGACGCGCTCGCGCAAGGGGTTGGGGTTGGCGTCGACCTCGGCCCAGCCCTGCGGGTCGTCGGCGCCGGCCAGCGCGTGCATCGACGCGGCCAGGCCCACGCCACCGGCCAGCCAGTGCGGGCAGTAGGCCACGCCCGCGGCGCGGGCCCGGCGCGCGACCTCCAGGCCACCGCCGATGCCGCCCCACTTGCCGACGTCGGGCTGCACGTAGCGCAGCACCCCATGGTCGATCATCGCGCCGAAGTCGTCGTGGCCGCGGATGTTCTCACCGGCGGCCAGCGGCACGGCGCTGGCGGCGGCCAGGGCACGCCAGGCGTCCAGCGGCTCGTCGGCGGCGATGGGCTCCTCGATCCACAGCGGGCGCCACGGGGCCAGCTCTGCGATGCGCTGCGCAGCCTCCTGCGGCGACCAGGCCTGGTTGGCGTCGCACATGAGGTGCGCGTCGTCGCCCAGGGCTTCGCGCGCCGCACGGAGGTTGGCCACGTCGCGTGCTGGGCCGAACCCGACCTTGAGCTTGAAGGCGCGATAACCCTCGCGCGCCTTGGCCTGCATGGTCTCGACGACCCGATCGGGGCCGATGCCGCTGGCATAGGGGCGCACTCGCGGCTGGCCGCCCAGCAGCTTCCACAGCGGCTGGCCGGCGCGGCGTGCAGCCATGTCCCACAGCGCCTGGTCGACGGCGCCGGCCACCTGCGCGAAGGGCCCCGGCTCACC
>JBMTXX010000257.1:0-5012 GCA_049453935.1 Rubrivivax sp. | reverse complement strand
GGCATCGACACCACCGCCACCTTTGCCCGCACCACGGCCGAGATCCCCAACCCCGACCGCGGCTTCTACGGCTGGGCCGGCAGCGACTTCGTCAACGCCTATGACGCGGCCAGCGTGCAGGGCGCCTACAACACCGGCTATCGGCTGGTCTTCGCCAAGGTGCAACTCGACGCCTACCGCACGAGCGACCTGCCGTCGTCCTTCCTGACCGCGCTGAACGCGCGCTTCGCGCAGGTGCGCTCGGTCGGGATGAAGACCACGCTGCTGTTCAACTACGACTTCAGCGGCGGCGGCAACGACGCCACCGCTGCGCAGATCAAGCGCCATCTGGAGCAGCTGCGCCCGGTGCTGGCCGCCAACGCCGACGTCATCCCCTACATGCGCGCCGGTTTCATCGGCGCCTGGGGCGAGTGGCACTCGTCGAAGTCGGGCAACTCCTGCGGCTACAACTCGGGCACGACGACCTGCGCCACGGCCGACGCCAACCGCGCCATCGTGCGCGATGCCTTGATCGCCAACGTGCCGGCCACCACCCAGATCGGCTTTCGCATCCCGGCCGACCTGATCAAGTGGTACCCCTCACCCACGCAGCAGACCCGTGTGGGCATGCACAACGACTGCTTCCAGTCCGGCCCAACCGACTCCGGCACCTACAGCAGCACCGCGCAGCGCAGCTACATCCAGGCGCTGTCGCTGAACACGGCCTTCGGCGGCGAGAACTGCGCCGATGCCGAGAAGCCGCTGCGCAACAGCTGCGCCGACATCCTGTCCGAGGGGCCGGCCTACCACCTCGCCTGGTTCAACTCCAGCGACTGGGCCGGCTTCATCTCCTCCTGGCGCAACGGCGGCTGCCTGAGCCAGGTGGCGGGCTCGATGGGTTACCGGCTGCAGCTCGATGGCATCGCCCACCATACGGCGGTGGCCGCCGGGGGCTCCATCCTGGTCAACGTCGACCTGCGCAACGTCGGCTGGGCGCGCTTCTTCACCCAGCGGGCGTTGGTGGTGACGTTGCGCCACCGCAGCACCGGCGCGACGATCAGCGCCACCGCCGCGGGCGATCTGCGCACGCTGGCCCCGCAGGCCACCTCGTCCACACGCATCAGTGTGCCCGTCGCCATCCCGGCCGGTGCCGACAAGGGTGACTACGACGTGCTGCTGAGCGTGCCCGACATCTTCGTCGCCACCGCCGGCAACCCGCGCTACGCGGTGCGCTTCGCCAACGCCGACAACACCTCGCTCGGCCAGGTGTGGGACGGCACCGGCGCCCGCTTCAAGGCGGGGACGACGCTGCGGGTGAACTGAACGGCGTCGGGGAGGGCACAACGCAGTACCCCGCGCTGCCTGTTGGTGCCCCGGAGTCCTTCGGTCGATCTGCACTGGCCCTCCCCAACATCCGCCACGAGTTCGTCCAAGGGCATGTCAGCCCCGCCGTCGTTCGCCTTGAGTCTGTCGAAGGGCACGCCAGCCCGCCACCGCTAGCCCGGAGTCTGTCGAAGGGCACGCCAGCCTGCTACCGTTCGCCCTGAGCCTGTCGAAGGGCGCGAGCACCAAGGTCATCCCAAAGGGCTTCGACAGGCTCAGCCCGAACGGATGAGTCCCTGAGCTCTCCGCCGGGGCAAGGAGGTTCCTGGGGCCCATCACCCGGCTGTTTCCGGGTTCCGGGGCCTCGATCGGCTGCCTGTGCAGCCTTGCCCTTTCGGCGCCTCGCACGGGTGTTTCCGTCCGCAGAGCCTGACGGGACCACCCCGGTGCAGGCCCGAGTGCGCGACCGGCGACGCTTGAAAACCCCCGGTCGGGCGGCATCGCGCCGCGAGCGCTAAATTGACTGGGATGTCGTTCAACCCGCGCGCACCTCACCGGCCTTTGCGCTTTCGAGGGGTTCTGCCCACGTGGCGAGTGGCTTGCAGCCTGCTTGTCGTCGTGGCCTTATGGTGGGCCGCGCTGGTCCTTCCGCGTGGTCTGACGCTCTCACACGGCTCGGCCGTGTTGTCCGCAGCGCTGCATGAGACCCTCGCCGAGGGTACTGCAGGCCTCGGGCATGCGCATGGCCACGACGGCGATGCGTCTGGCGCAGGTGGTCATGCGCATCATGCGGGAGACCACTTCCACGAGACCGCGCACGTGCCGCCCGGCATCGCCGGCCTGCCCGGCGCAGAGGTGGCAGCGTGGTCGGCCTCTCTGCCCGGCACCCTGCCGCGGCCGGACCCGCGGCGCCTGGAGCGTCCTCCACCGGGCTGACCCCGCTCGCACGTGTTGGCGGCACACCCTGGTGGCGTGCCGCGATGTCTTGTTTTCCCGATGGAGTTTCGATGTCCAACCCGTTTCTCACGGGGCGCTCGGCCTTGTCCTGTCACAAGCCGCACGCCGCCTGGCCCGTTCTTGCGCTGCTGATCCTTGCAGCGATGCTGGTCGCCACCGATGTCCTGGCACATGCCGTCACCCAGGGTGACAAGGGCTACATCCAGGAAATCTCCGGTGTGCACCTGCTGCCCTTCGCCTACCTCGGCGCGAAACACATGGTCACCGGCTACGACCACATCCTGTTCCTGTTCGGTGTGGTCTTCTTCCTGTACCGCCTGTCGCACGTCGCCTTGTACGTCAGCCTGTTCGCCATCGGTCACTCCACGACCATGGTGCTCGGCGTGTACTTCGACATCGGCATCAACGCCTACTTGATCGATGCGGTGATCGGGTTCTCGGTGGTCTACAAGGCGCTGGACAACCTGGGTGCGTTCCAGCGCTGGTTCGGGCACCAGCCGGATACGCGGATCGCCACACTCGTCTTCGGCCTGATCCACGGCTTCGGGCTGGCCACCAAGATCCAGGAATACGAGATGTCTCGCGAAGGGCTGCTGCCCAACCTGCTGGCCTTCAACGTCGGGGTGGAGATCGGGCAATTGCTGGCCCTGGCCTGCATCCTGATCGCCATGGGCTACTGGCGCCGAACTGCCGGATTCCTTCGCCACGCCTACAGCGCCAACGTGATCATGATGTCTGCCGGGTTCATCCTGGTGGGCATGCAACTCACCGGCTACTTCGTTTCCTGACTTTCCCGATGGACTGGACATGTACAACACCGACATTCCTACGCGCGCTGAACTGCCGACGACGGCACAACTCATCCGCTCCACGGTCATCGCTGCCGTGTCGGCGCTGGTCTTGCTGGTGACCGTGGTGCTGCCCTCCGAATACGCCATCGACCCGAGCGGCCTCGGCCGGGTGCTGGGCCTGACCGAGATGGGGCAGATCAAGAGCCGGCTGGCCGCCGAGGCGGTGGCCGACGCTGCGGCGGTTCAGCGCGATGCAGCGACGGCGCCTGCTGTCGCATCCGTATCCGCACCCGCTGCCGCACCCGTGACCTCACCGCCCGCGGCACCTTCGGCCGACCCGGCTCCCGTGGCCCCCGCGGCCACCCCATGGCGCGACGAGCGCCGCTTCACGTTGACTCCCGGCCAGGGCATCGAGATCAAGTTGCGGATGAAGGAGGGCGACAAGGCCCTGTACGCCTGGACCGTCGAGGGTGGGGTGGTCAACTACGACACGCACGGCGACGCGCTCGGGCGATCGATCAGCTACGTCAAGGGCCGCGGCGTGGCTGCCGACGAAGGCGAACTCGTCGCTGCCTTCACCGGCAGCCACGGTTGGTTCTGGCGCAATCGCGGCTCGGCCGACGTCACCGTCGTGCTGCGCACCGGCGGCGCCTACAGCGACATCAAGCAGGTCAAGTAAGCGCCTGCGCGGGGAGGGTCGGGTCGCTGCCCGGCCCCCTCAATGCACAAACCCGATCGGGCTGCGCTTGCCGCTGGGGGAGGGCAGGTCGCGTGGCTCGATGTGGTGCCGGCCGTCCAGCCGCGCGTTGCCGAAGGCGGTCATCCAGGCGCGGCGCATCTCTCGTGGGGCGAGGGTGGCCATGGCGTCGAGCACCTCTTCGGACGCCTCGGCGTCGAAGCGGCGGCCCCAGTCGTGTGCCTCGCGCAGCTTGCCGTACAGGCGCTGCGCGATCGCCCGCGCGGCATCCCGGTCGGGCATCTGCACCTGGTAGACGTTCATCCGGTTCAGGATGGGCTCGGGGATGGCGCGCTCGTCGTTGGCGGTGGCCACCCAGATCACCTGGCTGGCGTCGATCGGGACTTCGGCGAACTCATCAGTGAAGACGCCTGCGGTGTCGTGCTCGAGCAGGCTGTACAGCGCGCCCAGCGGGTCGTAGGCGTGCTCGCCGCGGGCTTTGTCGATCTCGTCGACCACCATCACCGGGTTGGCGTAGGCGCCCTCGACCAGGGTCTCGAAGACCTTGCCGGCGCGCGCGCCCTTCCACTGGCTGGACGCGCCGCTGAGCACCCAGCCTGCAGTCAGGCTGCTCATGCTGACGAAGCCCATGCCGGTGCCCAGCAGCTGCGCCACTTCGCGTGCAAAGTGCGTCTTGCCTACACCGGGTGGGCCCAGCAGCAGCATGGGCGTGATCTCCATCGCGTCGCCGCTGTCCTGGCACAGCGCGAGCTGGCGCTTCAGATCGTCCAGGGCCTCGTGAAAGTTGGGCAGTTCGTCGTACAGGTGCTCCATGGCCGGCAGGCCCGAGGGTTTGACCTGGAAGCGCTCCGGGCCTTTTTCCAGCATGCGCTCGTAGGTGTGGCGCAGGTGTTCGTGCTCGCGCGGGGGCAGCTTGTCCAGTCGTTTTTCGACGTCGGCGGCGCGGTACAGCGCGCGCATCCGCGCGATCGGCAGGCGGCCCGCGGGGGCCAGCGGAACGAGGTCGCTGCAGGAACTCATCGATCGTGTCCTTCCTCGAGGTGGGGCGGGCTCCGGCGGGAACGGTCTGTGCGGGCTGCGCCGGTCTGCCAGAGCCGTTCGGGGGGCCGACGCATCGATTCGATCTCACCCCGCACCGGGCCGGCGCGGGGAATGGAGTGCAGTTTGAAGGGCAGACGCGCCAAACGCAAATCAGCACCCGGGGCCATAGAGTGCTGCCGAACGGGCGCGACGGCCACCTTGCGGCATCATCCGGGCTGAACCCT
>JBMTXX010000256.1:0-5032 GCA_049453935.1 Rubrivivax sp. | reverse complement strand
CGGTGGCGGCGCTGCGGTTGGCGATCACGCCGCCCAGGCGCACGTTGTAGTTCTTCGCCTTCGCGCCAATGGCCTGCACGATGCGGTTCATCGCGAAGATCGAGTCGAAGTCGTTGGCGGTGACGATCAGCGCCCGGTCGGCGTGCTGCAGCGGGGCGGCGAAGCCGCCGCAGACCACGTCACCCAGCACGTCGAAGATCACGACGTCGGTCTCCTCCAGCAGGTGGTGCTCCTTGAGCAGCTTGACGGTCTGGCCCACGACATAGCCGCCGCAGCCGGTGCCCGCCGGCGGGCCGCCGGCCTCGACGCACATCACGCCGTTGTAGCCCTCGAAGACGAAGTCTTCCGGGCGCAGCTCCTCGGCATGGAAGTCCACCGTTTCCAGCACGTCGATGACGGTGGGCATCATCTTCTTCGTGAGCGTGAAGGTGCTGTCGTGCTTGGGGTCGCAGCCGATCTGCAGCACGCGCTTGCCGAGCTTGGAGAAGGCCACGCTCAGGTTGGACGACGTCGTGCTCTTGCCGATGCCCCCCTTGCCGTAGACGGCGAAGACCTTGGCGGTGCCGATCTTCAGGGCCGGGTCCAGTTGGACCTGAACGGAGCCCTCACCGTCAGGGCGTCCTCCGCGGCCAATGTGCCCAACGGGCACCGACGTGACATTCATGCAGCACTCCTCTCCGTGACGCCTTCCAGGCGGTCCTCCAACTCGTCACCTGCTTCACGCAGGGCTTGCAGCGTGGCCTCGTCGGGCTGCCAGTACTGGCGCTCGAAGGCCTCGATCAGTCGGTTGGCCACGCGGGCCGAGGCGGTGGGGTTCAGCCGCGCCAGGCGATCGCGCATCTGCGCATCGAGCATGAAGGTCTCGGTCAGCTGCTGGTAGACCCAGGGCTGGACCTGACCGGTCGTGGCCGACCAGCCCATCGTGTTGGTGATGTGGACCTCGATCTGGCGCACGCCCTCGTAGCCGTGCTCGAGCATGCCCTCGTACCATTTGGGGTTGAGCGTGCGGGTGCGCGTTTCCAGCGCCACCTGCTCGCGCAGCGAGCGCACGGTGCCCTCGCCCCGGGTCTGGTCGCCGATGTAGACCGGCGGTGGTGCCGCCGCGCGTCCGTCGGCGCCCGGCCCGCGCGCGCGCTTGACCGCCTGGGTGATGCCGCCGAGCGTGTCGAAATAGTTGTCCACCGTGGTCACGCCGAGCTCGACCGAGTCCAGGTTCTGGTAGGTGAGCTGCACGTCGGCCAGCACGCTCTTCAGCAGTGCGGCCTGCTGCACCGGCCGGCCACTGCGGCCGTAGGCGTGGCCCTTGCGGCGCGAGTAGGTCTCGGCGAGTTCGTCCTCGTCTTCCCAGCGCCCGCTCTCGATGAGGTTGTTGACGTTGGCGCCGTAGGCGCCTTCGGCGTTGCCGTATACGCGCAGTGCCGCGACTTCCAGCGTGCACCCGTGCGTTTGCTGGTAGGCCAGGGCGTGCTTGCGCACGTAGTTCTGCTCCGGCGGCTCGTCGGCGCTCGCGCACAGCCAGGCGGCCTCGGCCAGCACACGGATCTGCAGCGGCATCAGGTCACGGAAGATGCCCGACAGGGTCATGACGACGTCGATGCGTGGCCGGCCGAGCTGCGCCAGCGGGATCAGCGTCGCCCCGGCGACGCGGCCGTAGCTGTCGAAGCGCGGCAGCGTGCCCATCAGCGCCAGCGCCTGGCCGATCGGTGCGCCTTCGTTCTTCAGGTTGTCGCTGCCCCACAGCACGAGCGCGATCGACTCCGGCAGGGGGTGGCCATCGGCCATGTGGCGGTCCAGCAGACGCTGCGCCTGCTTCGCGCCGTCCTGCACCGCGTAGGCACTGGGGATGCGGAAAGGGTCGAAGCCGTGCAGGTTGCGGCCCGTGGGCAGCACGGCCGGCGTGCGCAGGATGTCGCCGCCAGGCGCCGGCCGGATGTAGCGGCCGTCCAACGCGCGCAGCAGCCCGGGGACCTCGTTGTCCTGCGCGAGGTGGCGGTCGCTGTCGGCGAGTTCGCGCAGCAGCGACAGCAGCGCGTCGTCGCGCGGGGTGCCTGCTGCAGCGACGGCGCGTTCCGGTGTCGCACCGGCCACCAGCGCCTCGACCGCCGCCCGGGGCGGTGCGTGGCCGTGTCCGGCCTCGGCCATCGCCAACAGCAGGTCCACGCGTTCGGCCGGTGTCGGCGCACGGCCGGTGACATGCAGGCCATGCGGGATCAGCGTGTACTCGAGCTCCAGCACCTGCGAGATCAGGCGCGCGGCCTGCGTGTCGAGCTCGCCGGAGGTGGCGTCCCACAAGGGCTCGGCAGGGGCAAGCTCCAATTGGGCGGCCTGCGACTGCAGCAGGGCGCCGAGCTCGGCGCGCTCGGGCGCGCCCGGCGCCAGGCCACGCCAACGGTCGAGCGTGGACTTCAGGTCGACCAGCCCGCGGTACAGGCCGGCCTGTGCCACGGGTGGGGTCAGGTAGCTGACGAGCGTCGCGTTGGCGCGGCGCTTGGCGATGGCGCCCTCGGAGGGGTTATTGCCGGCGTACAGATAGATGTTGGGCAGATCGGCGATCAACCGGTCGGGCCAGCAGGCGCCGGACATGCCGCTTTGCTTGCCGGGCATGAACTCCAGCGCGCCGTGGGTGCCGAAGTGCAGCACCGCGTGGGCGCCGAAGTCCTCGCGCAGGTGGCGGTAGAAGGCCGAAAAGGCGTGCGTCGGGGCCAATCCCTTCTCGAACAGCAGGCGCATTGGGTCGCCCTCGTAGCCGAATCCCGGCTGCACCGCGACCAGGACGTTGCCGAACTGCCGCCCGAGCACGAAGATCGCTCGACCGTTGCTCAGTTGGCGCCCGGGCGCCGGTCCCCACTGAGCCTCGATCTCGGGAAGCCAGCGTTCGCGCCGGACGTGGTCGGCCACCGGGATCGTTGCGTGCACGTTGGCGTCGGCGCCGTGCTGCGCCGCATTGCCGTGGAGCACAGACTCGCGCAGTGCCTCCACACTGGCGGGCAGGTCGACCTCGTAGCCCTGTGCCTTCATGGCGGACAGGGTGTTGAACACCGACTCGAAGACCGACAGGTAGGCGGCGGTGCCGATATTGCCGGCGTTGGGTGGGAAGTTGAAGACGACCAGGGCGACCTTGCGCTGCGCGCGCTCGGTGCGGCGCAGTGCGATCAGGCGGTCGACGCGGGCCGCCAGCGTCTGCGCGCGCTCGGGGCAGGCACTCATGTCCTGCCGGCCGGCACCGCTTGAACCGGCTCCGCGAGTGGCGGTCGTGGCGTCGTCGAAGGTGCAGTGCCGATTGCAGCCCTTGCAGGCCACGCCCGGTGTGCCCGGGCGGCCCCCGAAGACCGTGGGGGCAGTTGCGCCGTCGAGTTCGGGGATCGCCACCATGATGGTGCTCTCCACCGGCAGCAGCCCGCGGTCCGAGGCGCCCCACTGGTCCAGGGTCTGAAACTCCACCGGATGTGCTGCGATGTAGGGCACGTCCAGCCGGGACAGGATTTCTTCCGCGGCCTTGGCATCGTTGTAGGCCGGCCCGCCCACGAGCGAGAACCCCGTGAGGGACACCACGGCGTCCACATCGACCTGGCCGCCTTGCAGGAAGTGGCGCTCGATCGCCGGACGTGCGTCCAGCCCGGAGGCGAAGACGGGCCGCACGCGCAGGCCGCGTGCTTCCAGCGCGGCTATCACACCGTCGTAGTGGCGTGTGTTCCCGCCCAGCAGATAGGAGCGCAACAGCAGCAGACCGACCGTCCCGGTGGGGCCGGTCCGCGTGGCCAGTTCGGGGCCGGGCAGCAAAGAAGCGTCCTCGGCCATGCGGCCGGGCAGGCGCGGGTGGTAGACCCCGATGTCGGGGTACTCCACCGGCGGTCCCACCTTGAGCAGCCCGCGCAGCGCCCGACGCGGGCCGTCGGCGTAGCGGTCGACGACGAAGCGCACCATGTTCAGCACGTTGTCGTCGGAGCCGCAGAGCCAGTACTGCATGGTCAGAAACCAGGCTCGCAGGTCCTGGGCCGTGCCAGGGATGAAGCGCAGCATCTGTGGCAGCCGGCGCAGCATCTTCATCTGCGCCGCGCCGCCCGTGGCGGGCTTGCCCCCGTCTTCCTTGCCCTTGCCGCGCAGGCGCTTGAGCAGCGCCATCGGGCCGCTGGCCGGACGCGACATGTCCAGGCCACCGGCGCGGGTGAGCTTGACGATTTCGCTGGCTGACACGATGCACAGCATCGCGTCGCACTGCGTGCGTCGTGCCTGCAGGGCGTCCAGCACAGGCATGAAATGGTCTTCGAGGAAGAGCATGCCGACGATCAGGATGTCTGCACGCTCGATGTCGGCGCGGCAGCGGGCGGTGGCCTGCGGATCCGCCGCGAATTCGGAGGCGGCATGCATCGACACGCTGAGCCCCGGCAACTCGGCGGCCAGCCGTGCACTGGCGCGGTCCAGAGGACCGGCCAGGTGGGTGTCCATCGTGACGATGGTCAGCCGCATCGGGATCGTCGCGCTCAGGCCCTGCCCGGCGCCGGCCGAGCGATGGCCCCCGGGCAGGAAACCCAGGCCGAAGTCAGCGACCGAAGTGCGCCTTTGCGTCATACAGGGTCTCGACGGTGATGAGATGCACGCCGCGATCGGTGGCGTAGCGTTCGGTGTTGCGGCGCGCCTTGCCACGCACGAAGAAAGGGATCTTCTGCAACTCCTTCTGGGCATCGGGCGACCACACCGCTGCCGCCGGTGCGGCTGGCGCAGAGCCCTGGGCCGAGACGTGGGCCACCGGGGTGGATCCCGCCGTCGCAGCGGCGACGGCGCCCGGGTGTGAACGGGCGCTGACGGCCGGTGCCGGCGCGCCCGCGGTCGTGGCGTCGACGGTCAGCGCCTGCCCCGCGTCGGAGGCGGCCGGTGCCGCGGCCGCCTGGTGTGCCGCTTGCGCCGCTGCGTCGGTGTCGTCCGGCTCCCTGGCCTGGGCCGGGGAGGGCGCCGCCGAGGCGTGCGACAGGTGCGACGCCGAGGCGCCGTCGTGGAACTCGAAGTCCTCGCGGAACATCGTCAGCAGGTGCTC
>JBMTXX010000255.1:0-5033 GCA_049453935.1 Rubrivivax sp. | reverse complement strand
TGGGGATGATGGCGTCGTTGAAGTCGAACGAGGTGTTGTGCACGATGCACGGACCCGGGCCGTGGTCGGGAAGGCGGTGGGCGCCGTCGCCGTTGCCGATGAACGCGTAGCAGCCCGGTCGCACCTTCAACGTGTGGGCAAAGTCCTCGGCGCCCATGACCGCCGGGAAGTTGTCGTCCACACCGTCGTGGCCGACGACCTCGCGCATGACCTGCACGGCGAATCGCGTCTCCTCGGGGTGGTTGACCACGGGCGGGGACGCGCGGCGGAAGAAGATCTCGGCCGTGCAACCATGCGCGGCGGCAATGCCGTTGGCCAGACGACGCAGGCCCGACTCGATGGCATCGGTGGCCTTCTCGGAGAAGGTGCGCGCGGTGCCGCCCACGACCGCCACATCGGGGATCACGTTGGGCGCGTCCGAGCCCTGCAACTGCGTCACCGCCAGGATGGCGCGCTCGGTGGACGGGATCACACGCGGCACCAGGCTTTGCAGCTGCTGGGCCAGATCGATCACCGCGCCCACCGGATCGATCCCGGTGTGCGGCATCGAGGCGTGCGTGCCGCGCCCGCGCAGCGTGATGCGCCAGGTGTTGCTGGACGCCATCAAGGCCCCCGGGTTCACGGCAAACTGCCCGGGCACGCCCTGGCCGCCGATGGAGAAGTTGTGCAACGCGAAGACCGCGTCGCAGGGGAAGCGCTCAAACAGCCCTTCCTCGATCATCTTCAGCGCCCCGGCCTTGCCCATCTCCTCGGCCGGCTGGAAGATGAAGTTCACCGTGCCATCGAAATCCCGCAACTGTGCCAAGTGCCAGGCCGCGGCCAACAGCATCGTGGTGTGGCCGTCATGCCCGCAGGCGTGCATGCGCCCGTCGTGCACCGAACGGTGCGGGAACTGGTTGGCTTCCTGCAGCGGCAAGGCGTCCAGGTCGGCGCGCAGGCCGATGGTGCGCGGGCCGGTGCCGCACCTGAGCACGCCGACCACGCCCGTGCCGGCGATGCCGGTGTGGACCTCGATGCCCCACTCGCGCAGCAGGCGCGCAACGATCTCGCTGGTGCGGTGCTCTTCGAATCCGAGTTCCGGATGGGCGTGGATGTCGCGGCGGATGGCCGTGAAGCGGGAGAAGTCGGCGAAGGCTTCGATGGGTTTCATGGTCAGGTGGCTCGGAGAGCGTCGAAGAAGAAGTCGAGCAGGGAATCGGCAAGCGAGTGATGCCGCACTTTCAGTCGCGCGCCAACGCCGCGGCGGCACACGCCACACCGTCGCGGCCGAAGGGCACACCGCAGACGTCCATCGCCGCCTCGACGCCCGCCAGACAGCCGAGGATGGACGCCGGGTTCTGGTCGCCCAGGTGGCCGATGCGAAAGCCCCTGCCCTGCAGCGGGCCGAGCGCACCGGCAAAGGCCACCTGGAAGCGCTCGCGCGCAACGGCACGCAGCGCGTCGACGTCGGTGCCGGGCGGCACCGTCACCGTGGTGACCGACACCGACCGCGCCGACGGATCAGGACAGAAGAAGTCGAGCGCGCCTGCAGACCGCCAGGCCTGGACTGCGGCATGAACGGCGCCAGCCAGCCGACGGTGACGCTCGTAGACCGCCTCCAGCCCCTCGCGGAACAGCAATCCGAGCGCCGCCTCCAGGCCCGCGACCAGGCTCTGCGGTGCCGTACCGCAGAACTTGCGATAAGACAGATCGCTGCTTCGCCGCACCCAGTCCCAGTAGAAGCGTGGCGCCGGGTTGGCGCGCGCCACCGCCATCGCTGCCGGCGCGGCGGCGATGATGCCCACGCCCGGCGGGCACATCAGACCCTTCTGCGAGGCGCCGACCACCACGTCGGCACGCAGTGCCGCCATGTCGAAGGGCTGCGCGCCCAGCGAGGCCACGACGTCGACGACGAACAGCGCCGGGTGTCCGGTGGCGTCGACCGCGGCCCGCAACGTCGCGAGGTCGGTGGTCACGCTGCTGGAGGTATCGGTGTGGACCACGAAGATCGCGGCGATGCGACGCTCGCGGTCGTCTTCCAGCGCCTGCACGACGGCCGCCACGTCGATGGGCTGGCCCTCGATCCAGGGTGTGCGCACGACGCGTCGACCGAGCGCTTCGGTCTGTATCGCCCACGACTCGGAGAAGTGACCGGTGCCCGGCACCAGCGCCACCCCCCCCAGGGGCAGCAGGTTCTCGACCACCGCCTCCCAGACCCCGTGACCGTTGGACGCGTAGAGGAAGATCTCGGCCGCCGGCGCGCCCATCAGCCGGCGCAGCCCGACCTCGCAGGACTCGATGGTCTGCGACACCCGGGGGTCGCCCAGGTCCATCGGCTGGCGGCACATGGCCCACAGCACCTCCTCGGGCACGGGCGTCGGCCCGGGTGAGTGCAGCAGACGGCGGCCTGGGATACGGGGCAAGGGTGTGATCATGGCGGGCTTCCGAGCGGCCGAAATGGTAACCGGCCGGCCGGCTCGCCCTATGCAGGGTCTGCGTCTCGGCCGGGCTGTCTCCCGGGTGACGCGCGACCCCGGGCAGCAGATAACATCCGGCCGCGCCCGCGCGAGACCGTGCGGGCGGACGGCACATGCTGCTCCTGACCCTCGACGACGCCTGCGACCCCGGCCCTCCGGCCGGCCCGCAAGCGGCGCGAAGCCCCAGAATCGCCGCGGCGACGCATCGCGGCTCGAAGAACATGGACATGACACACGCAAGGGCCATCGCGCTGATGGTCCTGGTGACGCTGATGTGGAGCACCGCAGGCGTCGTCACCCGACACCTGGCGTCCGCCTCAGGTTTCGAAGTCACCTTCTGGCGCAGCTTCTTCGCCGCACTCACCGTGCTGGCGTGGCTGGTCTGGCAGCGCGCCCGGGGCCCGGCCCAAGGCCAGACCCGCCACATCGGGTCCGGGCTGGCACATCCTGCGATCTGGATCAGCGGTGTGATGTGGGCCACGATGTTCACCTGCTTCACGGTGGCGCTGGCCTTTGCCAGCGTGGCCCACGTGCTGATCGTCCAATGCCTGGCGCCGGTCTTCACGGCCGTGCTCGCGCGCCTGGTCTTTGCGCGGGCACTGGGCGCGCGCACCGGGCTGGCCATCGGCCTGGCAGCGTTCGGGATCTGCACGATGTACGTCTTCGACATCACCGCGCTCGACAGCCGCCATGCCTGGGGACTGCTGATCGCGCTGGGCATCCCGGTGGCCGCCGCCATCAACTGGGTGGTCGTCGAGCGGTCCGGGCGGGCGCTGGACCTCAGCGGTGCCGTGCTGATCGGCGGCGTGATCTCGGCCACCGCGGCCCTGCCGCTGGCCTGGCCCCTGGACACCCCCGCAGGCGACATCCTGATGCTGGCCCTGCTCGGGATCTTCCAGCTCGGCGTGCCGTGCGTGCTGGCGATGCATGTGATGCGTCACCTCGACGCCACCGAGGTGTCCCTGCTGGTGCTGCTGGAAGTGGTCTTCGGGATCCTGCTGACCTGGCTGTTCGCACGCGAGACGCACGGCTGGGCGACCTGGATCGGCGGAGCGATCGTGCTCGCGGCGCTGGTCTACAACGAGACCGGCCGATCCCGCACGCCACGCGTCGCAGCGGCGAACCCGGCCGGCACCTGACCGCGGCCTGCCCCCAATACCGCAGGCAGGAACAGCTCGAACAGGCTCGTCGGTCAGCCCGTCTCGCCCAGCGGCGCAGCCGCTCGCCGGGCCCGGGTGGCATGCTCGAACACCTCCGACGGGGCGAGATCCTTGAGGCGATGGTCGCTCCACACCTGGCGCCAGCGACGCGCGCCTGGCAGCCCGTTGTAGAGCCCGAGCATGTGGCGCGCGACGCGGGGCCACGGCACACCATGCCGTTGCCTCTGAAGCGTCATGTAGTCGACCATCGCCGCCTCGACGGCTTCACGCCCGGCCGGCGCATCCGCGCACTCGGGTGCGCCGAAGAAATCGTGGTCCCAGCCCGCCATCGACCAGGGCTCCTGGTAGGCCGCACGGCCGACCATGACGCCATCGACATGCTGCAGTTGCTCGGCGATCTGTGAGGGATCGGTGATGCCCCCGTTGACGACGAAGACCAGGTCCGGGAAGTCCTGCTTCAACCGGTGCACGACACCGTAGCGCAGCGGTGGCACCTCGCGGTTCTGCTTCGGGCTCAGCCCCTGCAGCCAGGCGTTGCGCGCGTGGACGACGAACACCGTGCAGCCGCTGCGGCGCGCGACCTCGCCGACGAAGTCGCGCACGAAATCCTCGCTGTCGATGCGGTCGATGCCGATGCGATGCTTGACCGTCACCGGCAAATCAACCGCGTCACGCATCGCCGCGATGCAGTCGCCCACCAGCGCCGGCTCGGCCATCAGACACGCCCCGAAGGCGCCTCGTTGCACACGCTCGCTCGGGCAGCCGCAATTCAGGTTGACCTCGTCGTAGCCCCAGCGCAGGGCCAGCCTGGCGCACTGCGCCAGCTCGGCCGGTTCGCTGCCGCCGACCTGCAGAGCCACCGGGTGCTCCCGAGGATCGAAATCCAGATGGCGAGCCACATCACCGTGCAGCAAGGCGCCCGTGGTCACCATTTCGGTGTACAGCCGGGCGCTGCGCGTGATCAGCCGGTGGAAGTGCCGGCAGTGGCGGTCCGTCCAGTCCATCATCGGCGCCACGCACAGGCGCCAGGGGTTGTGCAGGGAGATCACGCCCGATTGTCTCGCGCTCTGGCGCGGCCCCATGCAGGTGGTGATACGCTCCTGCGCATGGGCTCTTCCACGTCGGCAACCCCTGTGACCCACGCGCCGGCGCGGTCCGCGGGTCGCGCCATGCGGGCCATCGCGCAGTTGCGCAGGGCCGGCCTCGCCCCGGCCATGACGCTGTTCCTGGTGGCGCTGCTGGCGGGGCCTTTCGTGATGTACTCGGCACTGATCCATCATTCCGAGAACGAGGCGCTGAAGGACGCCCGCGCCTTCAGCGGCGTGATCTCGATCGTGCGCTCCTACTACGCTGCCAACGTCAGCGGGCGACTGCTTGCAGCGCCAGGACACGCCGCCGTCACCGAGCGCTACCGCGA
>JBMTXX010000254.1:0-5105 GCA_049453935.1 Rubrivivax sp. | reverse complement strand
TCTCGATGTCGTCGGCGAAGTTCTGCACCGCGGCGCGGAACACCATGCGGCCGATGCGACCGAATCCGTTGATGCCGATCTTGAGGGTCACGGAAGGCTCCTGAACTGAGGGATGGAGGAAGGGGCGGACGCGTCGGTGGCGGACGGGGCGCGAGGCACGGAGGCGCTCAGCGCCGCTTCAGCACCTTGCGCACGACCGCGGCGACGTTGTCGGGGGTGAAGCCGAAGTGGCTGAACAGTTCACCGGCAGGCGCGCTCTCACCGTAGGTGTCGATGCCGACGACGGCTGCGCACCCGTACTTCCACCAGCCATCGGTCACGCCCGCCTCGACGGCGATGCGCGGCACGCCGGCAGGCAGCACCTGCGACTTGTAGGCCACGGCCTGACGATCGAACACCGTCGTGCTCGGCATGCTGACCACGCGCACAGCGATGCGATCCTTGGCGAGCAGGGCTTGCGCATGCAGGGCCAGGGCCACTTCGCTGCCGGTGGCGATGATCACGGCCTGCGCCGGCTTGTCCAGGCCGACTTCGGCCGGCTCGGCCAGCACATAGGCGCCGCGCGCGATCGCATCCAGCGAGGCCTTCGGGGCGTAAGGCAGGTTCTGGCGGCTGAGCAGCAGCGCCGAGGGGCGGTCGGTGCTGCGCAGCGCGCAGGCCCAGGCCACGGCCGTCTCGGCGGTGTCGGCGGGGCGCCAGACCTCCAGGAAGGGGATCAGCCGCAGACTGGCAGCGTGCTCGACGCTCTGGTGGGTCGGGCCGTCCTCGCCCAGGCCGATGGAGTCGTGGGTGAAGACGTGGATCACCCGCTGGCGCATCAGGGCGGCCATGCGGATGGCGTTGCGGCTGTAGTCGCTGAAGGTCAGGAAGGTGCCGCCGTAGGGGATGAAGCCGCCGTGCAGCGCCACGCCGTTCATCACCGCGGCCATGCCGAACTCGCGCACACCGTAGTTGATGTGGCGTCCGCCGTTGGGCACGCCGTCGTCACCGAAACGCAGCGCCGGCGTCGACGAGGTGTTGGTCAGGTTGGAGCCGGTCAGGTCGGCCGATCCCCCCAGCATCTCGGGCAGCGCGCGCGTGAAGGCCTCGAGCGCGATCTGGCTGGCCTTGCGCGTGGCCACGGTCTCGGCCTTGGTGTGCGCCGCGACGACGGTCTCGAGCGCGACCTGGTCGAACTGCGCAGGCAGGTCACCCCGCATGCGGCGCTCGAGCTCGTCGGCCAGCGCCGGGTGTTCGGCGCGGTATGCGTCCAGACGGGCCTGCCAGGCGGTGCGGGCGGACGCGCCGGCATCGCGGGCGTCCCAGCGGCCGCGCACGTCGTCGGGGATCACGAAGGGCTCATGCGACCACCCCAGGGCCTCGCGCGTCAGACGCACTTCCTCGGTGCCCAGGGCCTCGCCGTGGGCCTTGGCGGTGCCGGCCCGGTTGGGCGAGCCCTTGCCGATGGTCGTGCGGCAGACGATGAGCACGGGCCGCGACGCGGACTTCGCCTGCGCGATCGCGGCGTCGACCGCGTCGACGTCATGGCCGTCCACCGGGCCGATCACGTCCCAGCCGCAGGCTTCGAAGCGCCCCCGGGCCTGGTCCACATACCAGGGCTTGACCGGCCCGTCGATGCTGATGCCGTTGTCGTCGTACAGCGCGACCAGCTTGTTCAGCCTCCAGGCGCCGGCCAGGGCGATGGCCTCGTGGCTGATGCCCTCCATCAGGCAGCCGTCGCCAACGAACACCCAGGTGCGGTGGTCGACGACGGTGTGGCCGGGGCGGTTGAACTCGGCGGCCAGCAGCTTCTCGGCCAGCGCCATGCCCACCGCGTTCGCCAGGCCCTGGCCCAGCGGGCCGGTGGTCGTCTCCACCCCGGGCGTCACGCCGACCTCGGGATGGCCGGGCGTCTTGCTGTGCAGTTGCCGGAAGCGCTGCAGCTCTCCGATCGGCAGGTCATAACCCGTCAGGTGCAGCAGGGCATAGATCAGCATCGACGCGTGCCCGTTGGACAGCACGAAGCGGTCGCGGTCGGCCCAGCGGGGTTGGCCTGGGTCGTGCCGCAGGTGGCGGCCCCACAAGGCCACGGCCATCTCGGCCATGCCCATCGGGGCGCCAGGGTGGCCGGAGTGGGCCTGCTGGACGGCGTCCATCGCCAGCGCGCGGATCGCATCGGCCATGGCGGCCGCTTGTTTTCGGTTCATGTCGTCGATCGGGAAGAAGTCGAACCGGGGCGCGCCGTGCGGGCCATGCCGCCGCGCAGAACCCCTGCTGGGAGAGGTGCAGTTTATCCGTCCCCCCGCGGGGTCCCGCCCCCACACCCACGCTCCTACACTGGCACGATGACGACCACCGCCATCGTGTTGGCTGCCGGGCGCGGCGAGCGCATGCGCCCGCTGACCGACCACACCCCCAAGCCCCTGCTGCAGGTGCGTGGCAAGGCGCTGATCGAGTGGCACCTCCTGGCGCTGGCACGCGCCGGCGTGCGCGACGTGGTGGTCAACACGGCGTGGCTGGAAGAGCAGTTCCCGACCACGCTGGGCGGCGGCGAGCGCTACGGCCTGCGCCTGCACTACTCGATGGAAGCACGCGACCACGGCGGGGCGCTCGAGACCGCCGGCGGCATCGCCACCGCACTCCACCTGCTGGGCGACTGCTTCTGGGTGGTCTCGGGCGATGTCTTCCTGCCCGGCTTCGACTTCGACCCGGCACCGGCGCGGGCCGTGATCGATGGCCGCCACTGGGCCCACCTGTGGATGGTACCCAACGCGCCGCACCACCCGCGCGGTGACTTCGTGCTGCGCGAGGATGGCCTGCTCGCCACTGGCGATCCCGGGGTGCGCGACGGACCTGGGTCGCGACTGACCTGGGCCAGTGTCGGGCTGTTCCGGCGCGACCTGCTGGCGGGACTGCCACCCGGCACGCGTGCGCCGCTGCGCCCCTGGCTCGAGCAGGCGATCGGCCTGCAGCGCCTGGGCGGCTCGCGCTGGGACGGTGCCTGGACCGATGTGGGCACGCCCGAGCGGCTGGCGGCGCTGCAGCGACCGGCCCTCTGACCTGACCGCAGGCCCCGCGTCGGTGCGGGGTCATCGGATCGCGAACCTCGGGTGGCTTGCCGCATGCGACGCTGAGGTCACGCAAGCCTCTGCTGCCAGGCCCCCCATACGCTGCATCGCATCCAAGGTGATGAAGGAGCAGGACATGATCCACAGAAGGGCATGGGTGCAATGGGCCGTCGCGGCCTGCATGGGCGCCGTGCTCGGCCCGTCAGCCTTCGCGCAGGCCGGCGGCGGAGCCGGGCCAGGCCCAGGTGCCGGCGCCACCGCAGGGCCGGGGCCCGGCCCGCGAGCACCTGCAGGCGCCGAGCCGGCCATGCCAGCCCCCCGGGGCGGAGCCCGCTGGGGCGAAGACGTCACGCCCGGCTGGTCGATGATGACCGAGCGCGAGCGCGCAGAGCATCAGGAGCGGATGCGAGAGATGAAAACCCGTCAGGATTGCATGGCCTACATGGAAAAACACCGCGAGGACATGGCCGAGCGCGCTCGCGAGCGTGGACGGGAGGCCATGCGACAGACGCGCCGGGACGCCTGCGCTGGCTTGCCCTCGCGTTGAGCGCGGGAAGGCCTTCCCGCTAGCATCCGCCCATCGGCGGCATGGTGCCGCCCCGCTCGAAGGAGGACAGACCCATGACGACACCGCCGACCACCGGACCCGCGCGCCGCACACGCTTTCGCATCATGGCTGTCGGTGCTGCGCTGATGCTGGCCGGTGCCGGGCAGGCACAGGCCGAGGACGGCACGTTCTCGGTGAAGATGCTGACACCCGAGACGGCGCTGAAGGCTGCGCAGGCCGCATTGGCCGACTGCCGCAAGGCAGGCTACCAGGTCGGTGTGGCCGTGGTCGACCGCATGGGCGTGCCGCAGGTGCTCCTGCGCGACCGCTTTGCCGGCGCACACACGGTGGAGGTGGCGGTCCGCAAGGCGTGGTCGGCGGCGAGTTTTCGGATCCCGACCACGGATCTGGCCAACGAGACGCAGGCAGGCAAGCCGATGAGCGGCATCCGCGGCGCATCGCAGGTGTTGCCGCTGGGCGGTGGCCTGCCGATCGACGGTGCAGGCAGCACCTTCGGCGGTATCGGCGTGTCGGGCGCGCCTGGCGGTGAGGCCGATGAGGCCTGCGCCCGCGCAGGGATCCAGGCCATCGCCGACACGATCGAGTTCTGAGGGCGCTGGCGCACGGACGCGCCGCGATCCTCCTGCGGGTCAGGCTGCGCCGGCCAGCGCTCGCCAAGCCTCGGTCTGGGTGGCGAACACCCGGCCCGACAGGCCGGACAGCGCGCCGGCCGCGTCCAGCCGGTCACGCAAGGGGCCTTTCAACTCCGAAAAGTGCAGCTTCAGGCCACGCGCGACCAGGTCGCGATCGAGTTGCTGCAGGACCTCAAGACCGGTGAGGTCGATGTCGTTGACGCCCGACATCATCAGCACGAGGTGCTTCAGTCCCGGTCGCGCTGCAGCCTCCGCCGTCAGCGTCTCGGCCAGCCAGCGCGAATTGGTGAACAGCAGACTCTCGTCGATGCGCACCGTCATCGCATCGGGCAGCGTCTCGACACGGAAGCGCTTGACGTTGCGATACACCTCGCCACCTGGCACACGGCCCACCTCGGCCCAGTGCGGACGCGAAGTGCGTTGCAGCAGCAAGGCCACCGACGCCAGCACGCCCACCAGCAGGGCCTCGTCGACGCCGGCCAGGATGGTCAGCGCTGCCACCGCCGTCATCAAGAAGAACTCCGGGCGCGACCAGCGCCAGGCTTCGACGAAGGGATGGGTGTCGACCAGCGACAGCACCGCCACGACGATGGTTGCCGCCAGCACCGCCTTGGGCAGATAGCCCAGCAGATCGCCCACGAGCAGGATGGCCACGCCGAGGAACAGCGCCGTCCAGACCCCGGCCATCCGGGTGCGGGCGCCGGCATCGAAATTGACGATGCTGCGCGCGAAGCCGCCGGTCACCGGCATGGCGCCGGACACGCCCGCCACTGCGTTGGCTGCCGCCAGTCCCATCAGTTCGCGCCTGGGCAGCACTTTCTCGCCGCGACGCGCGCCCAGCGCCTCGGCCACCGCCAG
>JBMTXX010000253.1:0-5149 GCA_049453935.1 Rubrivivax sp. | reverse complement strand
TGCCGCGCTCGCGGTTGATGCGCACGACGATCTCGAAGATCTCCTTGGTCAGCTTGGGGCTCAGGCCCAGGCTGGGCTCGTCCAGCAGGATCAACTCGGGGCGCGCCATCAGGGCGCGAGAGATCGCCAGCATCTGCTGCTGCCCGCCCGACAGCAGCCCGGCGTCCTGCGCCGCGCGCTCCTTCAGGATGGGGAAGTAGGCGTGCACCTGCTCGAGGTCGCGCGCGACGGCGTCGCGGTCGGCGCGGGTGTAGGCGCCCATCATCAGGTTGTCGTGGACCGACAGCAGCGGGAAGACTTCGCGCCCTTCGGGCACATGGCTGATGCCCAGGCGCACGATGTGCGCCGGGTCGCGCGCGGCGATGGACTCGCCTTTGAAGGTGATCGTGCCGCGCCGCGGGTCGAGGATGCCGGAGATGGTCTTCAGGATGGTGCTCTTGCCCGCGCCGTTGGAGCCCAGCACCGTGGCGATGCGCCCGCGCCGCACCTCCAGGCTGACACCCCGGATGGCCTTGATCGGGCCGTAGGCGCTCTCGACGTTGGCCAGCGACAGCAGCACCTCGTCGGAGGGGGTGGGGGCTGGGGCGCTCATGCCGGCCTCCGCAGCGAGGCGACGTCCTCGACCGAGCCCAGGTAGGCTTCGACCACGGCCGGGTCGGTCTGGACTTCGCGCGGGGTGCCGGCGGCCAGCACCTGCCCCTGGTTGAGCGCGACGACCCGGTCGGACACGCGCGACACCAGCGTCATGTCGTGCTCGACCATCAGCACGGTGATGCCGAGCTGGTCGCGGATGTCCTCGATCCAGAAGGCCATGTCGTCGGTCTCCTCGACGTTCAGCCCCGAGGAGGGCTCGTCCAGCAGCAGCAGCGTGGGCTCGGTGGCCAAGGCCCGGGCCAGCTCGACCACCTTGCGCACGCCGTAGGGCAGCCCGGCGATCATCTTGTCGCGGTAGGCCTGCAGGTCGAGGAAGTCGATCACCTCCTCGACCTTGCGACGCGAGGCGAGCTCGGCTTCCCGTACGCTGCGGCTGAACAGCAGGTCGCTCCACAGGCCGGTGCGGCGGTGGCGGTGGCGGCCGATCAGCAGGTTGTGCAGCACCGTGGCGTGCTCGAAGAGCTCGATGTTCTGGAAGGTGCGCGCGATGCCCAGCGAGGCGATGCGGTGCGGCGGCACCCCGGTGATGTCGCGGCCCTGGAACTCGATGGTGCCGGCGGTGGGCTGGTAGATGCGGCTGATCAGGTTGAAGACCGTGGTCTTGCCGGCACCATTGGGCCCGATCAGCGTGAAAACCTCGCCGGCACGCACGTCGAAGCTGACGTCGTTGACCGCCAGCACGCCGCCGAAGCGCACGGTCAGGTGGCGGGCGGACAGCAGCGAATCGGTCACCGAGAGGCCTCCATGTGTCGCCGCTGGCGAGGTGCCGACACCTCGCGAGCCATCGGTGTGAGGTACCCCCCTCCGCTCATGTCATCCGGTCCGGGCTGCGCCCGGACCTCCCTCTTTACTTCGCTGCGGGGGGTACCCCACCCCGATGGCGAAGGGATGCCTGGGCGCACCAAGTCGAAGTCCCCCTGCCGGAAAGACACCCTTCCGAGCCCCGAGCCCGCTGGGGTGCGGTGCCTTGCGCAGCGAAGTAAAGGAGGAGCCATCGGCCCGCGGCCGATGGCGGGGGACATGAGCGGAGCAAGGCACCGCGCCCCAGCGGGCCGCCCCGCCGAAACCAAGGCCTTCGGAAGCTGCCCCGCCTGAGCCCCGACGATCGCAGAGAGACGCTTCATCTCAGCCGATCCGACTTCTGGAACGCCTTCTGGCGCTTGAACATCCCCTTGCGGTAGAAGGGGAAGAGCGAGAACCAGGTGCGGATCTTCAGCCAGCGGCCATACATCCCCATCGGCTCGAACAGCACGAACAGCACCAGCACCGCCCCGTAGACCACCGACTTCAGGCCCGGCGCCTCGGCCAGCAGCGAAGGCAGGTAATCCTTGGACGAGGAGATCAGCTGCGGCATCGTGATCAGGAAGATCGCGCCGAAGAACACCCCGTGGATCGAGCCCAGCCCGCCGATCACCACCATCAGCAGCAGATCGATGGACTGGATGATGTTGAACTGGTCGGGCGACAGGAAACGCATGTTGTGCGCGTACAGCGCCCCGCCGATGCCCGCCAAAGCCGCCGAAATCGAGAACGACAACGTCTTGTAGTACGCCAGGTGGATGCCCATGCTCTGCGCCGAGATCTCGGAGTCTCGGATCGCCACGAAGGCCCGACCGGTGGGCGAGCGCAGCAGGTTGAGCATGCCCAGCGTGGCCACCACCGTGATCACCAGACACAGGTAGTAGAACGGCGCCCCCGAAGACAGCGTCACCCCGAACAAAGCCGGCGGCTTGACGTTCAGGCCCGCGTTGCCACCGGTGACGCTCTCCCAGCGGGCAAAGACCTCCTCCAGGATGAAACCGAAGGACAGCGTGGCCATCGCCAGGTAGATGCCCTTGACGCGCAGCGCCGGCAGACCCACCACCACCCCGACCGCCGCCGACAGCCCGGCCGACGCCGCCAGCGCCACCGGAAAGGGCACGCCCAGATTCGTCAGCACCGCCTGCGTGTAGGCCCCCACACCGAGGAAGGCCGCGTGACCGAGCGAGAACAGCCCCGTATAGCCCGCCAGCAGCATCAGCCCCAGCCCGACGATGCCGTAGATCAGCACGAAGGTCAGCTGTGCCAGCCAGTACTCCTGGAACAGCCAAGGCGCGCCCACCAGCGCCAGCAGCAGCATCGAATACCAGAACACATGGCCCTGGTGCTTGGCCAGACGCAAGTCCTGCGCATAGTCGGTCTTGAAGATGAAGCGCACCGCTGGATCCCCTGCCCTTCAGACCTTTTTGCTCAGCTTCTCGCCGAACAGGCCGTTGGGCCGCACCATCAGCATGATCAGCACGACGATGTAAGCCGCGATGTCCTTGAAACCTTCGGGCAGATAGAAGCCCGCCAGCGCCTCGACGATGCCGATGATCAGCCCGCCGACGATGGCCCCGGGCAGGCTGCCGAAGCCGCCGACCACCGCCGCAGGGAAGGCCTTCAGGCCGATGAAGCCCATGTTGGCGTGGACAAAGGTGATCGGCGCCAGCAGCAGGCCGGCGATCGCCGCCACACCGGCCGCCAGCGCCCATACCAGCCCGTTCAGGCGCTTGACCGGGATGCCCATGTAGTAGGCCGCGAGCTGGTTCTGCGAGGAAGCCTGCATCGCCACCCCCAGCCGGGTGCGGCTGAACAGCAGGTACAGGCCCAGGCACAGCACCCCCGTCACGGCGATCACGGCCATCTGCTCGACCGCCAGCACCAGGCCGCCCACCGTCCAGATCTCGTCCTTGTAAGGCACGGGCAGCACGTGGGTCTCGGTGCCGATGACCGGCACCATGGTCACGAGCCCGCGCAGGACGTAGCCGATGCCGATGGTCAGCATCACGATCGAGAACGCCGGCTGTCCGAGGATGGGACGGATCACCATCCGCTCGGTCAGCAGCCCGAAGGCGCCCATCGCCGCGATCGACGCCAGCACCGCGATCCAGAACGGGAATTCCAGAAAGGTCATCGCTGCCAGACCGGCGAAGGCACCCAGCATCATCAGATCGCCCTGGGCGAAGCTGACGGTCTCGGTGGCTTTGTAGATCAGCACGAAGCCCAGCGCGATCAGGCCGTAGATGCAGCCTTGCGCGACACCGGAGAGGAGCAACTGCAGCAGGTCCAAGGAGAAAGCAGCCCAGGCGGATGGATGGGGTCGGCGGCGAGCGGCGGATTCGACCACAGAGCCCGATCCCCCGCGATCGGGCCCGACCCTAGGGAAGGGATATCCCGGTGTGCGCACGGGTTGCGCGCGGTCCCTCTTGAAGCCTGACGACCCGTCCCTATAATCCGTTCTGCTAGCACTCATCAGGCATGAGTGCTAACGGTCCGGGACCCGGCTCTGCGAATGGCACATCCGCAACGCATGGGTCGGTTCCAGGGCCGCGTGTATCTGCGCCAGGCTCCTGGCGCGTACCCATATCCACAAACCGACCTCTATCAGGAGTGTTCATGAAACTGCGTCCGTTGCACGATCGCGTGATCGTCAAGCGTCTCGAGAACGAAACCAAGACCGCCTCCGGCATCGTGATCCCCGACAACGCCGCCGAGAAGCCCGACCAGGGCGAGGTGCTGGCCGTCGGCCCGGGCAAGCGCAATGACAAGGGTGAGCTGATCGCTGTCGGCGTGTCCGTCGGTGACCGCGTGCTGTTCGGCAAGTACAGCGGCCAGACGGTCAAGGTCGACGGCGACGAGCTCCTCGTGATGCGCGAGGAAGACCTGTTCGCGGTCGTCCAGAAGTAATTTCCCCTACCCCTACCTACCTGACTTTCGGAGATACAACACATGGCAGCGAAAGACGTCGTCTTCGGTTCCGATGCCCGCCACCGCATGGTGGAAGGCGTGAACATCCTGGCCAACGCAGTCAAGGTCACGCTGGGCCCCAAGGGCCGCAACGTGGTGCTCGAGCGCTCGTTCGGCGCCCCCACCGTCACCAAGGACGGTGTCTCGGTGGCCAAGGAGATCGAGCTCAAGGACAAGCTCCAGAACATGGGCGCCCAGATGGTCAAGGAAGTGGCTTCCAAGACCAGCGACAACGCCGGTGACGGCACCACGACCGCCACGGTCCTGGCCCAGTCCATCGTGCGCGAAGGCATGAAGTTCGTGGCCGCCGGCATGAACCCGATGGACCTCAAGCGCGGCATCGACAAGGCCGTCGTCGCCCTGACGGAAGAGCTGAAGAACGCCTCCAAGCCCACGACGACCAGCAAGGAGATCAGCCAGGTGGGCTCGATCTCTGCCAACAGCGACGAGTCGATCGGCAAGATCATCGCCGACGCGATGGACAAGGTCGGCAAGGAAGGCGTGATCACGGTCGAGGACGGCAAGAGCCTGAACAACGAGCTCGACGTCGTCGAAGGCATGCAGTTCGACCGCGGCTACCTGTCGCCCTACTTCATCAACAACCCCGAGAAGCAGAGCGCGATCCTGGAGAACCCGTTCGTCCTGCTCTTCGACAAGAAGATCAGCAACATTCGCGACCTGCTGCCCACGCTGGAGCAGGTGGCCAAGGCCGGCCGGCCGCTGCTGA
>JBMTXX010000252.1:0-5150 GCA_049453935.1 Rubrivivax sp. | reverse complement strand
GCGCAGGCTCTGCAGCGAAGCCAAGGGGGATCAGCGGGTGGGGCCGAGTCTGCCTGGCACCGGTCGCAGGCTAGGGATCCAGCAACTGGCGGAACCAGTCGATGGTGGGCTCGAGCCCCTGCGCGAAAGAAATGGTGAGCTGCCAGCCGAGCCAAACAAAGCCGGCCGATGCAGCAGATCCGCTGGATTGGCTACCGCGCAGTTGTGCCCAGAGCCTCGATACCACCTGTGGAGAGACTATGGCGATTGCAGCGGAGACTCCATGGCGCGGCGCCTGATCCAGGGCAGCGGCCATGACAGCTGAAACCATGCCTGACCATCCCAGGCTGCTGCTGGCCGGCGGCGGCCACAGCCATGCACTGGTGCTGCGCATGTGGGCGATGCGGCCGCGCCGGCGCCCCCGGGCGCAGATCAGCCTGATCAGCCGCAGCGGCACGACCTTTTACTCGGGCATGGTGCCGGGTCTGGTGGCCGGCCTCTACCAGCCCGAGGCGGTGGAGATCGATCTGCGCCAGCTGTGTGCGGCAGCTGGCGTGCATTTCATCGCGGCCGAGATCACAGGCCTGGATGTGGCGCAACAGCTGCTGCTGCTGGCAGGTCGTCCGGCCCTGCCCTGGGACTGGCTCAGCCTCGATGTGGGCTCCGTGAGCCATCCCCCCACCGGCGAGCGGGCCGTGAAACCGCTGGAGCCCTTTCTGCACTGGGCAACAGGGCTCCAGGCCGGCGAGCCGGTCGCGATCCGCGGCGGCGGCATGGCGGCCGTGGAGCTGGCCCTGGCCCTGGCAGGCCGAGGACTGAGCTGCAGACTGCTGCTGCGCGGCCGGCCGGGCGGCGTGGCGATGGTGACGAGGCGCGCGCCCCTCGGGCGCGCTTCAAAGAGTATCCACCGTGTGCGCCACAGACCCGGGGGCCGGGTCTAGGGTCTGCTGCACCTGTCGCCGCTGGCGCTGACCATCGGCGGCAGGCGCGACTCCGTGGACGATCAGTTCCGGTTGGCGCGCTCGAAGCGCTCGAGCAGCTCGTCGCCCCGCTTCTTGATGGCCTCCAGGCCATCCTTAGGCGACTTCTTGCCGGCCCAGATCTGCTCCATCTCTTCGTCCATGATGGTGCGGATCTGCACGAAGTTGCCCAGGCGGATGCCGCGCGACTTGTCGGTCGTCTTGCGCACCATCTGCGTCACCGACACGTCGGTGCCCGGGTTGTTCTTGTAGAAGCCCGACTTCTCGGTGGCCTCGTAGGCAGCCGTGGTGATGGGCAGGTAGCCGGTGCGCTGGTGCGAGGCGGCCTGGACGTCGGTGCTCGACAGGTAGTCGAAGAACGCCGCCACGCCCTTGTACTCGGCCGGCTTCTTGCCTGCCAGTGCCCACAGGCTGGCGCCACCGATGATGGTGTTCTGCGGTGCGCCCTGCACGTCCGGGTAGTAGGGCAGGGTGCTCACGCCGAAGGCGAACTTCGCGTTGCGCTTGATGCCGCCGTAGGCCGCCGACGAGTTGGTGTACATCGCGCACTCACCTGACTCGAAGTTGGCGCCGGCCGCACCGGCACGGCCCTTGTAGACGAACAGGCCTTCCTTGGCCATGTTGGCCAGGGTCTCCATGTGGCGCACGTGCAGCGGGCTCGTCACGTTCAGGCGCGCGTTCAGGCCGTTGAAGCCATTGCGCTGGGTGGCGAACTCGGTGTCGTGCCAGGCCGAGAAGGTCTCGAGCTGGACCCAGCTCTGCCATGCGGTGGTGAAGGGGCACTTGTGGCCGCTGGCCTTGAGCTTGGCGGCCGTGGCGACAACTTCCGTCCAGGTCTTCGGCGGCTTCTCCGGGTCGAGGCCGGCCGCCTTGAAGGCGTCCTTGTTGTACCAGAACACCGGAGTGGAGCTGTTGAAGGGCAGGCTCTGGATTTCGCCGTTGGGGGCGGTGTAGTAGCCCGAGACCGCCGGAATGTAGACCGACGGGTCGAACTTGTAGCCGGCGTCCTTCATCACCTTGGCCACCGGCACGATCGCGCCCTTGCTGTACATCATCGTGGCCGTGCCGACCTCGAAGACCTGCAGCACGTGCGGCGCGTTGCCGGCGCGGAAGGCGGCCATCGCGGCCGTCATCGATTCGTCATAGTTGCCCTTGAACACGGGCGTGACCTTGTAGTCCTTCTGCTTGGCGTTGAAGCCGTTGGCCAGATCGTTGATCCACTCGCCGAGCGCGCCGCTCATCGAGTGCCACCAAAGGATCTCGGTCTGCGCGTGCGCGGGGCTGGCGGCCAGAACGGCCGATGCGCCGATGGCCAGCGCGATTTGCTTGAGCTTCATGAACTCTCCTGGTTCCTGTGGACAAGGGTGGATGAAAGATCCGTGATCGTCGGACAAGATTGTGACAATTCAATTTAGCTGCATCCCGGGGGCACGGTCATCAGGGAATGCCCGGGTGGTTCGCGGCGGGGGAGGTCCGGTCGACTCACGTTCTGGCGGCCACTGCCCTGCTGGAGGCAGGGAGGACAGGGCTGCTGTAAAGTCCTGTTCCCCTCTCCCGGAGGCGGATCCGTGGTGCCGTCCTGCGCCGGCGGGCCGTCTGACGACCGTACCGATGAACGCTCCCCACCCGCTCCAGGGTCTGGCCGCGCCCTCCCTGGCTGGCGACGACGCCCCCCGGCTGCGCGAGATCCCCTACAACTACACCTCGTTCTCCGACCGTGAGATCGTGATCCGGTTGCTGGGCGTGCGGGCCTGGGAACTGCTGCAGATGCTGCGAACCGAGCGCGGCACCGGGCGCAGCGCGCGCATGCTCTACGAGGTGCTGGGTGACATCTGGGTCGTGCAGCGCAACCCGTACCTCGAAGATGACCTGCTCGACAACCCCAAGCGGCGTCAGTTGCTGATCGAGGCGCTGCACCACCGTCTGGCCGAGGTCGGCAAGCGCCGCACGCCGGCCTTGGACGCCGCGCGCGACGCGCTGGTGGGGGAGTTGCTGGAGGCCGCACGCGCGGCCGTCGAGCGCTTTGCGACGCATTTCCGCACCGTGCACGATTTGCGGCGTGCCGCGCGCCGCGTGCTGGGGCGTCACACGGCCAAGGACAACCTGAAGTTCGACGGTCTGAGCCGCGTCTCGCACGTCACCGACGCCACCGACTGGCGGGTCGAGCTGCCCTTCGTCGTGCTGACCCCGGACAGCGAGGCCGAGATGGCCGGTCTGGTCCAGGGCTGCATCGAACTCGGCCTGACCATCATCCCGCGCGGCGGCGGCACCGGCTACACCGGCGGCGCCGTGCCGCTGACGTGGAAGAGCGCGGTCATCAACACCGAGAAGCTCGAGGCGCTGTCCGAGGTCGAATGGGTGAGCCTGCCTGGGCTCGACCAGCCCGTGGCCACGGTCTTCAGCGAGGCTGGCGTGGTCACGCAGCGCGTGGCCGACGCGGCCGAACGCGCCGGGATGGTCTTTGCTGTCGACCCGACCTCTGCCGAGGCCAGTTGCATCGGCGGCAACATCGCGATGAACGCCGGCGGCAAGAAAGCGGTCCTGTGGGGCACGGCGCTGGACAACCTGGCGTCCTGGCGCATGGTCACGCCGCAGGCGACCTGGCTCGAGGTGGTGCGGCTGAACCACAACCTGGGCAAGATCCACGACGTCGAGGTCGCGAGCTTCGAGCTGCGGCACTTCGACGCCAGCGGCCGAACGCTGCAGCGCACCGAGCGCCTGGACATCCCGGGCGCGGTCTTTCGCAAGGCGGGCCTGGGCAAGGACGTCACCGACAAGTTCCTGGCCGGGCTGCCCGGCATCCAGAAAGAAGGCTGCGACGGCCTGATCACCAGCGCGCGCTGGGTCGTGCACCGCATGCCCGAGCACGTGCGCACCGTGTGCCTGGAGTTCTTCGGCAACGCCAAGGACGCGGTGCCCAGCATCGTCGAGATCAAGGATTACCTGTTCGCGCAGGCGCGTCTGCCCGCGGGCACCGGCGCCGACGGCCGCGCGCTCGCGCCGGTGCAGCTCGCAGGTCTCGAGCACCTGGACGACCGCTACCTGAAGGCGGTGGGCTACGCCACCAAGAGCAAGCGCCCGCTGGCCGGCAGCGGGCTGCCCAAGATGGTGCTGCTGGGCGACATCGTCGGCGACGACCCGGACGCCGTGGCGCGCGCCACCAGCGAGGTCGTGCGCATCGCCAACTCCCGTGGCGGCGAGGGCTTCGTGGCCGTCAGCGCCGACGCGCGCAAGAAGTTCTGGCTCGATCGCAAGCGCACCGCCGCCATCGCGCGCCACACCAACGCCTTCAAGATCAACGAGGACGTCGTCATCCCGCTGGAGCGCATGGGCGAGTACACCGAGGGCATCGAACGCCTGAACGTGGAGTTCTCGCTGCGCAACAAGCTCGAGTTGCTGGACGCGCTGGAGGCCATGTTCACGCGCGGGCGCCTGCCGCTGGGCCAGGGGGGCGACGCCGGCGAGATCCCCGGTGCCGATCTGCTGGAAGAGCGCGTGCAGCAGGCGCTGGTGCTGCTGCGCGAGGTGCGCGGCCTGTGGCGCCACTGGCTCGAGCAGCTCGACGTGCCGCAGCCCGAGGGCCAGCCCGGCGCCGGGCAGACCTGCTTTGCGATGCTGCAGGACGGCCGCTGGCGCGCGAGCTGGAAGACGCAGGTGCTGCAGCCGCTGCAGGCGGTGTTCTCGGGCGCGGCCTTCGCGCCCCTGCTGGCCGAGTGCCGGCGCATCCACCGCGAGGTCCTGCGCGGACGGGTGTGGGTGGCCTTGCACATGCACGCCGGCGACGGCAACGTCCACACCAACATCCCCGTCAACAGCGACAACTACGCGATGCTGCAGACGGCGCACGAGGCCGTGGCGCGCATCATGGCGCTGGCGCGTCGCCTGGGCGGCGTCATCAGCGGCGAGCACGGCATCGGCATCACCAAGCTGGAGTTCCTGACCGACGAGGAGATCCGCCCCTTTGCCGAGTACAAGGCGCGCATCGACCCGCAGGGCCGCTTCAACCGCGGCAAGCTGCTGCGCGGCGCGGCAGCAGCCGGGGCCGCGCCGGAGACGGTCTTCGCCAGCGACCTCACCGCGGCCTACACCCCCAGCTTCGGGCTGATGGGGCACGAGTCGCTGATCATGCAGCAGTCCGACATCGGCGCCATCGCCGACAGCGTCAAGGACTGCCTGCGCTGCGGCAAGTGC
>JBMTXX010000251.1:0-5154 GCA_049453935.1 Rubrivivax sp. | reverse complement strand
CGCCCCGTGCTGGCGCAGAGCAAGGTGCGTCTGCGCCTGTCCACCCCGGCCACCCCGACCGACCAGCGCTCGGTGGCGCTGACCAGCGTCTTCGCGCCCGCCGTCGCGGCCTTCGCCGACTTCCAGCCGCACTGGAACGCCTCGCTGTTCAAGCAGGGCACCGAGCTCGAGGCCATCTCGCGCGGCAACCTCGAGATGTCGATCACCTCGGCGCAGGAATTGGCCGAGTTCTTCCCGGAGTTCGGTGTCTTCGCCGCGGGCTATGTTCACCGCGATGCCGAGCACCAGAAGCGCGTGTTCGCCGCGCCCCTGATGAACCCGCTGAAGCAGCAGGTCGAGGCCAAGCTGGGCGTCAAGCTGCTGTCGGTGATGTACCTGGGCCGCCGCCAGCTCAACCTGCGCACCGACAAGACGGTCAACACCCCGGCCGATCTGGCGGGTGTCAAGTTGCGCATGCCCGGCTCGGCGGCATGGCAGTTCCTGGGCAGTGCCCTCGGCGCCAACCCAGTGCCGGTGGCTTTCACCGAGATCTACACCGCACTGCAGACCGGGGCCGTCGACGGCCAGGACAACCCGCTGCCCACGGTGCGCGACTCGAAGTTCTACGAGGTCACCAAGCAAATCGTCCTGACCAGCCACCTCGTCGACCTGAACTACCTGGCCTTCAGCAAGCGCGTGTGGGATCGCCTGACACCCGAGCAGCAAGCCGCGGTGCAGAAGGCAGCCGACGACGCCGCCGAGTCGGGCCGCCAGAAGCAGCTCGCGCTCGAGGGCCAGCTCGAGGCCTTCATGAAGGAAAAGGGCCTGAAGGTCTACACGCCTGACGTCGCGGCTTTCCGCAACCAGGTGCAGGCGGCCTACCTGAAGTCCGACATCTCGAAGAACTGGCCCAAGGGCATCCTGGACCAGATCAACGCGCTTTGAGTCGGCGTCAGCCCTGAACGTCAAGCGGATCGGCGCACCAGATGCCCCGGGCTGTGTCATGGCTGCGGCGTCGTGCGGACGACGTCGCCGTCCTGCTGCTCGGGGCGATGTTCGCCTCCTTCATCGTCCAGATCGTTTCGCGCTATGTCCTGAACCACCCTCTGGGGTGGACGCTGGAGATGTGCCTGACGACCTGGCTTTGGACGGTGTTCTGGGCCTCGTCCTTCTGCCTGAAGCATGACGATCACATCCGCTTCGACATGCTCTACAACGCGGTGGGCAGGCGCACGCGTCGCGTCTTTGCCGCCTTGGGCGCGGCGTGCGTCATCGCGGCCATGGGGCTCGCCATCCCGGGCACCTGGGATTTCGTCAGCTTCCTGACCATCAAGCGCAGCGCGACGCTGCGCATCCCGCTGGCCTACGTGTTCAGCATCTACCTGCTGTTCATGGTGTCGACCATCGCCTGGTTCGGGTACCGCCTGTGGCGCGTGATGCGGCACGACGAAGAGCCCGGCCACCCGAGCCCGCAGGCCCCGGCGTGAGCGCTGCATTCCTGGCGTGCCTGGGCACGCTGTTCCTGCTGGCGGCCATCGGCACGCCCATCGCCTACGCCACCATCGTCAGCGCGGTGGTGTACCTCTTCATGACCGGTCAGGACCTGGGCCTGGCCGGCGAGCAGGTCATCTACGGCCTGTACGACAGCTTCGTGCTGCTGGCCGTGCCACTGTTCATCGTCGCGGCCAACATCATGAACGCCGGCAGCATCAGCGAGCGGCTGCTGCAGTTCTGCGTCGCACTCGTGGGCCGGTTCAAGGGCGGCCTGGGCCACGTCAACGTGGTCTCGAGCCTGATCTTCTCGGGCATGTCAGGCTCGGCCGTGGCGGATGCCGCCGGCATCGGCAAGGTCATCATCGAGATGATGGTCAAGAGCGGGCACTACACCCGTGGCTACGCGGCAGCGATCACCGCCGCTTCGGCCACCATCGGGCCCATCATCCCGCCGTCGATCCCGATGGTGCTGTATGCGCTGGTGTCGGACACCTCGGTGGGCTATCTCTTCCTCGGCGGGGTGTTGCCGGGCCTGATGATGGGCGGCGTGCTGATGGTGATGAACACCGTCATCTCGCACCGTCGCGGCTTCGAGGTCGACGAGGCGATCCCGCTGGCGCGTCTGCCGGGGATCACGGCGCGCGCCTTCCCGGCGCTGCTGATGCCGGTGATCCTGCTGTACGGCATCTACGGCGGCGCCACCACCCCTACCGAGGCGGCAGCGGTGGCCGCCGCGTACGCGCTGGTCGTCACCGCGCTGCTGTACCGCGGGCTGCGCCTGGGCCAGCTGCGTGAGGTGATGCTGTCGAGTGTGAAGTCCTCGGCCTCGGTCGGGCTGGTCATCGGCGGCGCGCTGATCCTGAACTACGTGGTCGCGTCGGAGAACATTCCGAAGATGCTGGCGGACGCGATGACGGGCATGGACGTCTCGCCGCTGGCCTTCCTGTTGGGCATCAACGTGCTGCTGCTGGCGCTGGGATGCGTGCTTGATGCCACGACCATCATCCTGGTCATCCTGCCGCTGTTCGTGCCCACCGCCGCCGCGCTGGGGATCGACCCGGTCCACTTCGGCGTGATCGCCGTGGTCAACTGCATGATCGGCCTGATCACCCCACCGTACGGCATCCTGCTGTTCGTCATCAACGGCACCACCGGCATCTCGCTGCGAGAGATCATCGTCGAGATCTGGCCTTTCCTGGTGGCGCTGCTGATCGCGCTGATGCTGATCACACTGTTCCCGCAGATCGTGCTGTGGGTGCCGACCCTGTTCGGCTACAAGCCGATCGGATGAGCGGCCTGCGCCAGCGGCCCCGGGGCCTGGCGATCCTTTGGGTGCGGCTGCGCAGCTTGTGGGTTCGCCCCGCGGCGGTCAACCCCGAGGTCCGGCGTGCGCTGGACCTGCTGGCGGCGGTCGACGCCGGCGGGGTCCCGCTGAACCCGGCACGGGTCAACCAGATCGCACGTGACCTGGGGCTCGAGGTCTCGAGCCGTGCACGGGTGGACGAGACCATCGAACGCATCCGCGCCGCCGTGCGGCGATAGCGCCTTGTCGGGCCCTACGGCCCGCTCATCGCGGTGAAGGCTGCGCGGGCGCAAGCACGCCCATCGTGCCCGCTGCCAAGCTCCTGTGCCACCAGGAGCACACCATGAAGCAAGCCGCCACCGCCGCCGACCTGTGCACGCGTGAGGTCGTCGCCTGTCCCCCTTCGCTGTCGGTCGACGAGGCCGCGCGCCTGATGCGAGAGCGTCACGTCGGGTCGGTCGTCGTGGTGGAGATGGGCGACGGCGGGCGGCTGCCCGCCGGCATCCTCACCGACCGCGACATCGTCACCGCCGTCGTCGCCAAGGACGTGGACCCCAAGACCCTGCGTGTGGGCGACGTCATGAGCGCCACCGTCGCCGTCGTGCGGGCAAACGACACCCTGTACGACGTGCTGTCCCAGATGCGACGCCACGGTGTGCGGCGCATCCCCGTGATCGACGCACACGGCGTGCTCGCCGGCCTTGTCAGCCAGGACGATGTGCTGTCGGCGATCGCCGGGGAGTTGCAGGCTCTGGCGTCGATTGCCCCGCGCGAACAGACCCACGAACGCAGCGTTCGCCCATGACGCACACCGCACGCCGCCGTGCGGACAACCCCATGCGAGACGGCCGGGTCACACGCCAGCAGACGTTTCATGGCGGATGACGCCACGCTGCAGACGGACGACGCGCCTGCAAAATCGCGCCGATGTCGCCACCCTCCCTGCCCGAGACCTTCCCCGGCTACCCGCGCCCCGAGGGCCGCGCCGGCGTGCGCAATCATCTGCTGGTGCTGTCGATCGCCGGGCTGACCGGGCCGGCGGCGCGCCGCGTGGCGCGCTCGCTGCCGGGCGCGAGGCTGGTCACCATGCCCTACGGCGGCGGCCTGATCGGCGCCGACCAGGCCTTGCACCTGCGCACGTTGGCCGGCTTCGGCCGGCATCCCAACGTCGGCGCGGTGCTGCTGATCGGCAGCGACACGCCCAAGATCGAAGCCCTGGCACGAGAGATCGGTGCCTCGGGCAAACCGGTGGCGGCCGTGTGCCTGGACGACTGCGGACACGACATCCTGACGCTGAGCGACCGGGCGCTGCGTGCCGGTGCCAGGCTGGCACGCGAGATCTCGCGCCAGCGCCGCGAGCCCGTGGCGATCGGGCAACTGCTCATCGGGCTGGAATGCGGCCGCTCCGACCCGAGCTCGGGCATCGTGGCCAACCCGCTGATCGGTCGGGTCACCGATGCCCTGATCGACGCCGGCGCCAGCGCCGTTTTCGGCGAGACGCTGGAGTGGCTGGGCGCCGAGCACCTGCTGGCACGCCGGGCGGCCACGCCCGAGGTCGCCCAGGCGCTGGTGGAGGCCGTGTTGCGCCGCGAGCAGCTCGCTCGCGACCAGGGCGTGGACCTGCTGGGCAACAACCCCGGGCCCACCAACGTCGCCGCCGGGCTTTCGACGATCGAGGAGAAATCGCTCGGCGCTATCGCCAAGAGCGGCAGCCGGCCGATCGCCGGTGTGCTCGCGTATGCGCAGTCGCCAACCGGGCCCGGCCTGCACGCGATGGACGCCCCGGCCTACGCGCCGGAATCGGTCTCGGGCTTCGTCGCTGCGGGGGCACAGCTGGTGCTGTTCTCCACCGGCGTGGGCAACAGCTATGTCAGCGCACTGGCGCCAACGCTGAAGATCTCCGGCAACCCCTTGGCGGCGTCCACGCTGCGCGAGCAGCTCGACTTCGACGCCAGCGCCGTCTTCCGCGGCGAGCACACGCTCGAGGACGCGGCCCACGCGCTGTGCCACACCCTTGTCGACGTCGCCGGTGGCACGCGGACCTGGGGCGAGGTGCTCGACGAGGGCGATGAAGTCGTCAGCCGTATCGGGGAGGCCCTGTGAACACGACCGACGCCCTCGTGCTCCACCGCGACGACACCGTCGCGACGGCTCTGCGTCCGCTGCAGGCGGGACAGACCGTCGAGGTGACGGTCGATGGACAGCGGATGTCGGTCGTGCTGCGCGAGCCGATCGCGCTGTGCCACAAGTTCGCGCTGCACGACCTCGCCGCAGGCGAAACCGTCGTCAAGTATGGCGAGGCCATCGGGCAGACGTCCCAAGCCGTGCAGGCGGGCGATCACGTGCACGTGCACAACCTGCGCAGTCGGCGTGCCTGA
>JBMTXX010000250.1:0-5159 GCA_049453935.1 Rubrivivax sp. | reverse complement strand
TGCGCGCGCTCTTCCATCAGGTGGTACTTGATCAGCACCCGCGCCGCATGGCGGGCGTGGCGCAGCGGGTCGGCACGAAAGCCCGCCAAGCGGGCGCGTGCGCGGTCGAGCGCGCCCGCGACGTCGGTGAAGGGCCGGCCGTGGCCGGGGATGACCACGCGCACCGGCAGGCTCGCGATCAGGTCGAGCACCTGTCCCACGTCGTCGAAGCCCGGCTCGCCCGCGACTTCAGGAAAGACGACGCCGAAGCCGTGCTCCCACAGCGCGTCGGCCGAGATCAGCACGCCGGCGGCGCGGTCGAACAGCATCACGGAATCCGGGTCGTGGCCGGGCGCGCCCAACACCTCCCAGTGCCGGCCCCCCGCGACGAGGGCGCCGTCGCGCGGCAACTCGCCCTGCGCGCCGTAGCGCGCGATGCGCTGGCCGGTGGCCTCGTAGGTCAGCCGCGCCGGGTCCCAGGCGCGGACAGGCTCGGCCATGCCCGGCGCGACCCGGATCTGCGCGCCGTGGGCGGCCTGCAGCGCCGCGTTGCCGCCGCAGTGGTCGGAGTGCAGGTGTGTGTTGACGATGCAGGCCAGCGGCGATCCGCCCAGCGCCTGCGCCACCAGCGCGCAGGTCTGCTCGACGTGGTTGACATGCCCGGTGTCGACGAGCACGGCCCCCGGCTCGCCAGCGGCGGGATGGATCAGCACGTTGTTCGACGACAGCCAGCCGCGCTCGAGCACGGTCAGGCCCGCAAGCCCGGGCCCGCCGCCCGTCTCGGCCGGCTTGCGGCTGGCAACGGCCGGATCTGTCGAGGCTGTCACGGTGCGGTTCATGGGCGTCATCATGACGCACTCGAGGGCTGGGCCCGCGCCGGCGTCACCGGCCGCTGGAAGGCGGCCAGCACCGCGCCGAGGGCCAGCGCGGCGGCACTCAGCGCGAAACCGCGGGCCAGGCCGCCGGGGCCGTCGGCGACCCAGCCGACGACGCTCGGGCCGACGATCTGCCCTGCCGCGAAGACGATGGTGAAGGCGGCGATGCCCGCAGGCCAGGCGGCCGGCTCGGCGTTGTGCCGCACCAGTGCCGTCGTCGAGGCGACGACCGACAGGAACACCGCGCCGAACAGCGCCCCCGACGCAAAGGCCGCCACCACCGACCCCCCCAGCAGCGGCAGCGCCGTGGCCAGGGCCAGCAGGGCGTTCAGCAGCGCCTGGGGCTGCCCGCCGCGAAACCGCTGCAGCAGCCCGGCCCACAGCCAGGACGACGCCACCACACCCACACCCAGGAGGGCGTAGAACGCGCTGACCGTGGCGGCGGCCAGGCCCTGCTCGCGCAGCAGCGTCACGATGAAGGTCATGTAGCCGATGTAGCCGATGCCGAACAGGCCGTAGCCCGCCAGACCGAAGGCGTAGGGGCGCCAGCCGAAGGCCGCGCGCGGCATGCCGGCCGCAGGCGGCGCCGTCAGCGAGTGCGTGCCGCGCGCCGCCACAGTGCCCAGCAGCGCCGACAGCAGCCCCACGGCCAGCCATCCGGCGGGCCAGCCGGCGGCAGGATGCTCCAGCAGCGGCGGCAGTCCGAGCGCGGCGGCGACGATGCCCAGGCCGACGCCGCCGTAGTAGATGCCCAGCACCAGCCCCGCCTGCGCCGGCGCACGCGGCGCCAGCCGCGCCGCGAGCAGGCCGCCGCCGACGAAGCCTGCGGCGCTGGCCGTGCCGGCGGCGAACCGGGCCAGATACAGCATCGCATCGCTGCGCGCGGCCCCGTGCAGCGCCAGCAGCAGCGCCGACAGCGCCACCCCCGCGAGCATGAAGCGCCGTGCGTCCATTCGCGCCAGCAGACGTGGCGCGAGCAGCGCCCCGACCAGATAGCCCGCGGCATTGGCGGTGTTCATGGCGCCGGCCGTGAAATAGCTCCAGCCCAGCCCGTCACGCATCGGCGGCAGCAGCAGTGCGTAGGAAAAGCGCGCCAGCCCGAGCGCCACAGCAGCGGCCAGCGACAGCGCCGCCGCGGTGAGCAGGACGTCGCGCAAGGGCTGCCCCGGGGCGGCGACAGGCGCGCCACCCGTCGGTCTCACGGCCGTGCCCCAGCGCCGGCCCGCGCCTGCAGCAGCGCTTGCGCCACCTCGGCGAAGCCCGCCCCGCGTTCGGCGCGGGTGATCCAGGCCGGCCAGTGCGTCAGATCGGCCGCGAAGCGCATCAGGTTGGCCACCCCCACGCTGGCAGCAAAGCGCTCGAACATGGCCTGGTCGTTGGTGGAGTCGCCGACGTAGACCCAGCGCTCGAGCTCGTCGTCAAGTGCGCGCCCGAACAACCGGCACAGCATCCACTGCGCCCCGCTCCACTTCGAGTGGCTGCCGTACCAGCCGTTGACGTGGATCGAGCTGACGGTGGCCGTCATCCCCTCTTCGCGCATGATCGCGACCACGCCCGCGATCGCGTCGGGCGGCAGCGTGGTGAATTCGCTGTGGTCGACGGCGATGTCGGTCAGCCGTCCGGCGCTGTCACGCGCCAGTGTGGCGCCGGGCACCTCGCGCAGGATGCGCACGGCGGTGGCCTGCAGGCGCAGGGCGTTCGCCTGGCGGGTGGCGGCGTCCTGGGCGTACTCGGTGCGCACCTGTGTGTCCTCGCGCAGCAGCGCCACCGCGCCGTTCTCTGCCACGATGGCGGCCACCGGCCAGTCGCGCGCAAAGGGCACGCTCCAGCCGTGCGGCCGGCCGGTGATCGCCACCACCGGCACGCCGGCGGCGTGCAGGGCGTGCAGCGCCTGCAGCGCGACTGGCTCGATCGCGCCGTCTCGCGTCAGCGTGTCGTCGATGTCGGTCATCACCCCCCAGACGCCCTCGCGTGCGCTCATCGGCCAGTCTGCGAGCGGCCTGGGCGCGGACAAGGACGACGACTGCATCGGCATATGGGGCGAGATTCTGCGGCAGCTTGCGCAGAGGAGGGACGAATGCGGCCCGCCTGCCGGCTGTGCTTGAATCTGAGCCCTGCACGAGACCGACCATGACCGTCGAACTGCCCCAGGAACTCATCCGCGCCAAGCGCGACGGCGCGGTGCTGACGACCGCCCAGGTCGAGGCCTTCGTGCGTGGCCTGGTGGACGGCGGCTTCAGCGACGCGCAGGTCGGTGCGATGGCCATGGCCATCGTGCTGCGTGGCATGGACACGGCCGAGACCGCTGCGCTGACCGCGGCGATGACACATTCCGGCGAGGTGCTGGACTGGCGCGGCGCGGGGCTGCCCGCGGGCCACGGCCCGATCGTCGACAAGCATTCCACCGGCGGTGTCGGCGACAAGGTCAGCCTGATGCTCGCGCCGCTGCTGGCGGCCTGCGGCGCCGTCGTGCCGATGATCAGCGGCCGGGGCCTGGGCCACACCGGTGGCACGCTGGACAAGCTGGAAGCCCTGCCGGGCTACACGGTCACGCCCTCGCACGCCACGCTGGTGGCCGCGCTGCGGGCGTCGGGCTGCGCCATCGTCGGGGCCAGCGAGCGGGTGGCCCCGGCCGACCGCCGCCTGTACGCCATCCGCGACGTCACGGCCACGGTGGAGAGCCTGCCGCTGATCACCGCCAGCATCCTGAGCAAGAAGCTCGCGGCCGGGCTGCAGGCGCTGGTCATGGACGTCAAGGTCGGCAACGGCGCCTTCATGGCCACGCCCGAGGCGGCGCGTGCGCTGGCGCTGAGCCTGGAGCGGGTCGGGCGCGCGGCCGGCCTGCCGACGCAGGCCTTGCTGACCGGCATGGACGAGGTGCTGGGCCACCACGCCGGCAACGCGCTCGAGGTGGCCGAGGCCCTGGCCTTCCTGACCGGTCGCTGGCCGGCGGGCTGGGGCGCAGAGGGGCGTTGGGGCGTCATGGACCCATCGATTCCCGCCAGTGCAGGGCTTGGCGCATCGTCCGGTGGCGGTGACCGTCCGGGTGCCGTCTGTTCCGAGCCCACCTGCCCAGACGCCGTGCCGCCGCGCGAGCCGCGGCTGCTGGAGGTGACGCTGACGCTGGCGGCGCAGGCGCTGCAGCTGTCGGGCCTGTCACCGACGCCTGCGCAAGCGCGCGAGCGCGTGCGCCGCGCGCTCGACGACGGTTCGGCGGCCGAGCACTTCGCGCGCATGGTCGCCGCGCTGGGAGGCCCGGCCGACGTGCTGCGCGACCCCGGCCTGCCGCGTGCCCCTGTGCGCAGGGCCGTACCGGCACCGCACGCCGGCTGGGTGGTGGGTATGGACACGCGCGCGCTCGGTCTGGCCGTGGTGGCGCTCGGCGGCGGCCGGCGCCGCCCGGGCGAGCGCGTCGACCCGCGTGTCGGTCTGGCCGCGGTGCGTCATGTCGGTCAGCGGGTCGAGGCCGGCGAGCCCCTGGCCTGGGTGCACGCGGCCGACGAGTCGGCTGCCGAACAGGCCGCCCGCGACGTGGCCGCCGCGTTCCGCCTGGGCGATGCGCGCTGCGCGCCGACGCCGGCCGTCATCGGGCCGGTCGACGCGTGAGGGACCGGGCCCGTCAGCCTCCATGCCTGCGTCCATGCCCATGCTCGGATCCATGTTCATGTCCGCGCCCACGTCCACGTCCATCGTCAAGGTCTGCTGCATCGCCAGCGTCGAAGAGGCTCTGCTGGCCCTTGGGGCCGGTGCGCGAGCGCTCGGCCTGGTGTCGGCCATGCCCAGCGGGCCCGGGGTCATCGGCGACGAGGCCATCGCCGAGATCGCCGCAGCCGTGCGTCAGCACGCGCCCGGCGCCGACACCTTCCTCTTGACCGCGCGCACCCGCGCCGAGGCCATCGCCGAGCAGCACGCGGCGGCCGGCACGACGACGCTGCAACTCGTCGACCACGTGCCGCACGACGAGCTGCGGCGCCTGCGCGCGCTGTGTCCGCGGGTGCGGCTGGTGCAGGTGATTCACGTGCGCGATGCCGGATCGGTTGACGAGGCGTGCGCGGCGGCGCCTCACGTCGATGCGCTGCTGCTGGACAGCGGCAACCCTGCGCTGGCCGTCAAGGAGCTCGGCGGCACCGGCCGCACCCACGACTGGGCCCTCAGCCGCCGCATCCGCGAGGCCGTCCACCCCGTGCCGCTGTTCCTGGCCGGCGGCCTGCACGCCGGCAACGTGGCCGAGGCCATCGCCACCGTCCGGCCGTACGGGCTGGACCTGTGCAGCAAGGTGCGCACCGAGGGCCGGCTCGACCGCGC
>JBMTXX010000249.1:0-5180 GCA_049453935.1 Rubrivivax sp. | reverse complement strand
CGCCGACGCTGCCTGAACGCATGCACGCATGCTGCTGCCGCAGGGCGCCACCGTGCTGTTCCAGCAGTGGGCCTCTCTGGGGGGCATCATCCCGCAGGTGAGGGCTCGAGCTCCGGGGGCAGCAGGGGGGGGGGGGTCCGCGGCCTGGTGCTGGGGTTCGGGGCCATCCGGCCACCGGACATCGAGCGTGGCGTGGAGGTCCTGGGTCAGGTGCTGGAGTCCCTGGGGACGGTCCCGGTGGCCGCTCACCCCACCAGCCGCCAGTGGCCTTGAAGATTCACCAGAGTGGATCTGCCCGCCAGACCGGGCGCTGTGTCAACCTTGCACCCGGACCCTCTCGAAACCGGGTTACGCGATGTCGACAGCCACTCTCCCGAGCGACCAGCCGCCCCTGCCTTGACCACGTTCGACTACATCATCGTGGGCGCCGGGACGGCCGGCTGCGTGCTGGCCGACCGGCTCACCGCCAACGGCCGGCACCGCGTGCTGCTGCTGGAAGCCGGCCCGAGCGACCGGCGCTTCTTCGTGCGCATGCCCATCGGTTACGGCCGTTGCTTCTTCGACCCGGAGATCAACTGGATGTACCGCACCGAGCCCGAGCCGGCCCTGGGCGGGCGCACGGGCTACTGGCCACGCGGAAAGCTGCTGGGCGGGTCCGGCTCCATCAATGCGATGGTTGCCCTGCGCGGCCACCCCGCCGACTTCGACGAGTGGGCCTCGCTAGGCAACCCCGGCTGGGGCTGGGCCGATGTGCTGCCCTACTTCCGCAAGCTCGAGGACAGTCCCTTCGGCCCGTCAACGCTGCGCGGGGTGGGCGGGCCGATGCAGATGGCCGACGTCTCCGGCCAGACGCACCCGATGTGCGAGGCCTTTCTCCAGGGCTGCCTCGAGGCGGGCCTGCCCCGCAGCCCGGATCTGAACGGCGCCACGGCCGAAGGCGTGGCCCACTATCAAATCAGCGTACACCAGGGGCGCCGGGTCTCCACGGCCACGGCCTACCTGCGCCCGGCCATGCGGCGCGCCAATCTGCAGGTCCAGACGCTAGCCCACGTGCAGCGCATCGGCTTCGAGGGTCAGCGCGCGGCGCTGCTGCACTACAGCGTCGGCGGCCAGCCCCGGCAAGCGCGGGCCAGCCGGGAGGTCATCGTCTGCGCGGGCTCGGTCAACACACCGCAGTTGCTGCAGTTGTCGGGCGTGGGCCCGGCCGCGCAGTTGTCGGCTTTGGGCATCCCGGTGGTGCACGACAGCCCAGCCGTGGGGCAGCACCTGCAAGACCACCTGTGCATCGACCATCTGTACCGAGCCCGCAGCCCCAGCTTGAACGAGCAGTTGCGCCCCTGGCACGGCAAGTTGCGTGTGGGCCTGAAATACCTGCTCACCCGGCGCGGCCCGCTGGCGCTGTCGGTCAATCAAGCCGGAGGCTTCGTCCGCTCGCGCACCGGCCTTGCACGACCCGACCTGCAGCTGTACTTCTCACCTTTGTCCTATACCCGTTCGCCCAAGGGCAAGCGCCCTCTCATGAGCCCGGACCCCTTCCCGGGCTTCATGCTCAGCGCCCAACCCTGCCGGCCCGCCAGCCGCGGCCATGTGGCTCTGCGTTCGAGCCACCCCATGGACCCCCCGCGCATCGTTCCCAACTCACTGGCCGATCCGCAGGACCTGGAAGACCTGCTGCAAGGTGCGACCCTGCTGCGCCGCCTGGCCGCCACCCCCGCCCTGGCGCGGCTGGTGGCGCAGGAGATGCAACCGGGCAGCGAGGTGCAGACCCGCGAGCAGATGATCGAGGACATCCGCGCCCGCTGCTCCACGGTGTTCCACCCGGTCAGCACCTGCCGCATGGGGCCCGACCCGGCACAGGCGGTGGTCGACCACCGGCTGCGGGTGCACGGCCTGGACGGTCTGCGCATCGTGGACGCCTCGATCTTCCCCACCGTCACGTCGGGCAACACCAACGTGCCCGTGGTCATGGTGGCCGAGAAAGCCGCCGATCTCATGCTCGAGGATGCGAGACTGACCCCATGAGCGACAACGCCCTTCGCACCGCGGCCCTTGGGACGCCTTTCGCGCCCGATGCCAAGTTGCAGCCCTACTGGTGGGAGCACACGCCGCGGCCCACGCTGGCCCCGCTGCCTGCCCCGGCGCAGGTGGACGTGGCAGTCATCGGCTCGGGCTACACCGGGCTGCAGGCCGCGCTGCAGACAGCCCGCGGCGGACGCCACACCGTCGTGTTCGATGCCGAGGATGCCGGCTGGGGCTGCAGCTCGCGCAACGGCGGGCAGGTCTCCACCAGTGTCAAGCCCAGCCTGGAGGCGCTGACACGCCGTCACGGGCCCCAGACGGCACAGGGCATCCTGGCCGAGGGTCGCCAGTCCCTGGACTATCTGGGCCAGTTCGTGCGCCAGGAGGGCATCGATTGCAGCTTTGGGGTGGTGGGCCGCTTTCATGCCGCCCACAACGAGGCGCAGTTCCGCGCGCTGGCGCGCAAGGTGGCGCAGCGGGGCCCCGCGCCCGGCGCCGATGCCTATGTACTGACGCGCGCGGAGCAGCGGGCCGAGATCGACAGCGAGGCCTACCACGGCGGTGTGGTCTACACCCGCCACGCGAGCGTGGACCCGGCCCGCTACCACCAGGGTCTGCTGCAGTGCGTGCAGGCCGCGGGTGCCCAGGTGGTGCCCCGCTGCGCGGTGCAGGGCATCCAGCGCGAAGGCGCGCGCTTCAGACTCACCACCGCCCGGGGCGTCACACTGGCGCGTGATGTGGTGGTGGCCACCAATGGCTACACGGGGCCGCTCACGCCCTGGCTGCGCCGCCGCGTCATCCCCATCGGCAGCTACATCATCGCCACCGAGGAGATGCCCCGGGAACAGGTGGCGGCGCTCATTCCCCACAACCGCATCGTCAGCGACACCCGCAAGGTGGTCTTCTACTACCGGGCCTCACCCGACCAACGGCGCATCGTCTTCGGCGGACGCGTGTCCTTCAACGAGACCGACCCGCGGATCAGCGGGCCCATCCTGCACCGCGATCTGGTGAGCATCTTCCCCTCGTTGGCCTCGGTGCGCATCAGCCACTCCTGGTGCGGGTTCGTGGCCTACACCTTCGACGAGCTGATGCACCTGGGCGTGCACGAGGGCATCCACTACGCGATGGGCTACTGCGGCTCGGGTGTGGGCATGGGCAGCTACCTGGGCATGCGCATCGGCCAGCAGGTGCTGGGGCGGCCCGAAGGGCGCACCGCGTTCGACGGGCTGGCCTTCCCGACCCGGCCGCTGTACACCGGCAAGCCCTGGTTCCTGGCGCCCAGCATCCGCTACTACCGCTGGCGTGATCGGATGCCATGGTGACCCCGATCCTTCTGCCTCGACCATGATGAATCCCAACCCGTCGTTCGAGACGCCGGCTGCACTGCCGATGCTGCCCGATGCCGGGCGCAGGCAGGTGGTCGTCGTCGGCGCAGGGATCGTGGGCCTGTCATGTGCACTGTGGCTGCAGCGTGCCGGCCACGCCGTGACGGTGTGCGATCCCGCGCCGCCGCTGCCGGGCGTCGCCTACGAGTCTGCGGCGAGCTTCGGCAACTCCTGCACCATCGCCTACGGCGCCGTGCTCCCCGTGGCCATGCCTGGCATCGTCGCTGCCGTGCCACGCATGCTGAGCGACCGCGATGGTCCCCTGTCGCTGTTCTGGGGGGATGTCCCGGGCCTGCTGCCGTGGCTGTGGTCCTTCATCCGCGCCAGCCGGCCCAGCGAAGTGCGGCGCATCACCTCGGTGCTGGGACGACTGGTGCGCCTGACCGCGGCGGGACTGGAGCCCCTCATCGATCAAGCCGGCCTTCAGGCACGGGTGCGGCGCACCGGATGCCTGTACGTGTACCGCACCGAGGCACAGTTCGAGGCCGCACAGGCCAACTTGCAGATGCGGGCCGAGCAGGGCGTGCGCATGCAGGTGCTGCAGGCCGCGCAACTGCGAGAGGAGGAGCCGGGTCTCAAGCCCGAGTACGCCCGGGCTGTGCGCTTCCTGGACACCTGCAGCCTGGACGACCCGCACCACTTCATGATGGGGCTGGCCCAGGACTTTCTGCGCCGGGGCGGCTCGGTCGTGCAGGCGACGGTGGAGGCGGTCACCCGTCAGGGAGCGACCCGGGTAGCGATGTCGGCCGGTCGGCCGTTCGCCCAGGGCGACCTGGTCGTGATCGCAGCCGGTGCCCACTCCAGGAAACTGGCCGCAGGTCTGGGCGACCGCATACGACTGGACGCCGAACGGGGCTACCACGTGCTGTTCCCTGAAGATGGCCACCGCTTGAACTCGCCCGTGTGCGATCCCGAGTTCGGCTTCTACCTGACCCCCCTGGGCGAAGGATTGCGTGCGGCGGGCACGGTCGAGCTGGGCGGGCTGGGCAAGGCGATGCGGCCGCACCGCACCGCGATGATCGAGCGCGTGAGCCGCCGCCTCGTCAAGGACCTCGGCCCTGCAGGACGCACCTGGCTGGGATTTCGCCCCTCGATGCCCGACTCGCTGCCCGTCATCGGCCGCTCCCCCAGCGACCCGCAGGTGATCCACGCCTTCGGCCACGGGCACGTGGGCCTGACGCTGGGCGGCATCACCGGCCGGCTGGTGGCCGAGCTCGCCAGCGGCCTGCCCCCATCGATGGACCTCACGCCGTTCGCGGCGCACAGGTTCTGAGGGGCGGAAAACCCGCGGCCTTCTGGCTGGCATCGCCACATCGACGGTGTCGGTGCCCATGGGCGAGACAGACGCCACGATCGTCCACGCCGACCAGGCCACATCCGTTTCGATCCCGCGCGGCGCGAGTACGCGTTCCACGTGGACGAGGACGACATCATCCGCTCGTGGCGCGACGAGGGGGGAAGCAGCCACATGACGCGCTGCCTGCTGCATTGAAGGGTGCGGGCAGGCGTATGGAGGGCTTGCTGAGCAGCGAAGTCCACCGCGCCGGTGCCAGGGGTGCGCCCATGCGGGGCAGGGGCATGGTGGTTGAGCGGACAGGTGCCAGCCCCTGGCAGCCACCTCCCCTTGGTGGGAGCGGGTTGGGGAGAACGTGCGCACAGCCCGTCGGCTGTGCGCCTGCGCGCGCCTCGCGCTGGTGTCGTGGGACGGACCTGCGAGCAGGGCTGACGCCCGCCTCGTACGTGGGCGTTGTCGGTCCCAAGCGCCTACCGCGC
>JBMTXX010000248.1:0-5182 GCA_049453935.1 Rubrivivax sp. | reverse complement strand
GGAAAGGTGGCAGAGTGGTCGAATGCACCGGATTCGAAATCCGGCGTACTGTGTATGCAGTACCGAGGGTTCGAATCCCTCCCTTTCCGCCAGCCGTCGCGCTCTGGCCCTCGACACCTGCTGCATGAGCATCGGGTCCCTCGCAAGGCGCCCCGGCCTGCTTCCTCTCCTTGTTGCCTGAGTTCTCCCGGTACCGTCCAGGGTTTGGTGCCGCTGCGCCGCGGCTTGCACGAAAGACTGTACCGATGAGTTTCGAATCCCTGAACCTGCACGAGGCCCTGGCCACCGCATTGCGCGACGCTGGCTACACCGAGGCCACCGAGGTGCAACTGCGCGCCATCCCGCCCGCCCTCGAGGGCCGCGATCTGATGGTGTCCTCGAACACCGGCAGCGGCAAGACGGCCAGCTTCATGCTGCCGGCGCTGGCGCGTGTGCTGCAAGCGCGCCAGGACCCCGCTGCGCGTCGCCCTGCCGGTGCCCCCACCGGACCGCGTGTGCTGGTGCTGACCCCGACGCGCGAACTCGCGCTGCAACTTGCGCGCGCGGCTTCCAGCTACGGGCGGCATGTGCGTGGCCTGCGCGTGGCCACCGTGGTCGGTGGCGTGCCCTACGGCCTGCAGCTGCGCCAGCTGGCCGGCCCGCTCGACATCCTGATCGCCACGCCTGGCCGCCTGATGGACCACATGGCGTCGGGACGCGCCGTGCTGTCCGGCGTGGAAATGCTCGTCCTCGACGAAGCCGACCGCATGCTGGACATGGGCTTCATCGACGACATCCACCACATCGCCCAGGCCCTGCCGTCCACACGCCAGACGGTGATGTACAGCGCCACCTTCGGCGGCCACGTCGGCCGGCTGGCCCAGACGCTGCTGCGCGAGCCGCAGCGCGTGGAAGTGGCCTCCCACACCCAGGCCCATGCCGACATCGAGCAGCGCCTGCACTGGGCTGACGACCTCGACCACAAGCACGCCTTGCTCGACCACCTGCTGACCGAGCGAGACGTCGACCAGGCGGTGATCTTCACCAGCACCCAGCGCGATGCCGAGTGGCTGGCCGACCGGTTGGCCGACCGTGGCCACGCCGTGGCGGCGCTGCACGGCGGCATGCCGCAGGGCCAGCGCAACCGCGTGCTGCAGGGTCTGCGCAACGGGCAGTTGCGGGTGCTGGTGGCCACCGATGTGGCTGCGCGCGGCATCGACGTGCCCAGCATCAGCCACGTCATCAACTACGGGCTGCCCATGAAGGCCGAGGACTACGTGCACCGCATCGGCCGCACCGGCCGCGCGGGCCGCAGCGGTCTGGCCGTCACCCTGGCCGAGCGTCGCGATGCCGGCATGATCCAGCGCATCCAGCGTTACACCACGCAAGCCATTCCGCCCCGGGTGATCGCAGGGCTGGAGCCGCGGCGTCCGGCGCCGGAGGCCGCGCGCAGTGGCCCGCGTGGCGGACTTCCTCCGCGGGGCGCCGGTCATGGTGGCGCGCACCACCCGGCGGGCGGTTTTGCGCACCCTCCGCGCGGCGGCCGCGGTGCTGCTGGTCGGGGCGCGGGTACGCGCAAGCCGGGATCGGCCGGCCGGCCCTCGCGCGCAGACGATCGACGTCAGGGCTGATCGCGGCGGGCCGCTGCGGCCCCTGTCGATCTCACGCCGGCCAGGACAGGTCGAAGGCCCGCTGCAAGAACCACAGCGCGGCCAGGATCAAAGCGGCCCATGAGCCACCGGTGAAGATGCCCAGCCGGTACAGCCGGGTGTCCCGCAACAGGTAGGCCAGCGGCAGGAAGGCGACGACGATCGCCAACTGCCCCAGCTCGACCCCGATGTTGAAGCCCGCCAGACTCCATGCCAGCGTCGCCGTGGGCAGTCCGAGGTCCGACAGGACGGTGGCGAAGCCGAAGCCGTGGATCAGCCCGAACCCGAAGGCGACCATCCAGCGCCGCCCACCGATCACCGGCCGCAGGTTGTTGGCTGCGGCCGCCACGACGGATGCGGCGATCGCCGATTCGACCCAGCGCGATGGCAGACTCACCCATCCAAGAGACGCCAGCGACAGCGTGATCGAATGTGCCGCTGTGAATGCGGTGACGACGGCCACCACGTCACGCGCCGCAGGGCCGAAGCCGGACACACCGACCCAGCGCCCACCGCGTCTGACCAGCACGGCTGGCAACAGCAGCGCCAGCAGGAACAGGATGTGGTCCAGGCCGATCCAGATGTGCCACACCCCCTGCAGCAGGAAGGCCGCCATCGAGGCCAGTGGCCCCGGCGGCTTCGATCCGAAGGCCGGCGGGGCTTGCCCGGGCACCAGCACGGCGGTGTGGTCCACGCCTTCGAGCTTGAGCTTCAGCAGTCCCCGGTGCAGCGTGTCGACCTCCTGCAGCAGGCGATAGTCCAGCACCATCGGGCCCTGGCCTTCCGGGCATCGACCTGCGAGGTGTAGCACCGCGTAGGCTCCGTCGCTGTGCTCGTCCACAGCGTGCGACACCACCTCCAGGCGGCAACGTCCTGCCCGGTCCAGGGACAGCGACGACAGCGCCCAGGCCGCGATCGCGTCGTGGCGCCTTCTCAGTTCACCCCAGCGGATCTCGCCATCCCCGTTGGCATCCAGGCCGAGTGCGACTTCGATGTCACGCAGTGCGATGTCCCATTGGCCCGACACTTCGTGGCCATCCGCGCGCAGCCACAGGTAACTGTCGCTGGCCTTGTGTGCAAGTGACGGGCTCCCCCACAGCAGCCCATGGGCGACGATCGCCCACAGGACCACCCAGCGGGTCCACCGCACGGACCTGTGACCCATGGCGACGCTCATCGCGTCCCCGGTGTCTTCGAAGGGGGTTCTGAGGACAGCCCGGCCAGCCGACGCAGCCGACGGTCCTCGAAGCCGCTGCGCTGCAGCCAGTCGATGGCCACCTGCGCCGCCCCGCGCTGGCTTGCGGCCACCGCGCTTTCCAGCAGGATGCGGGCGTCGCGCGGTTCACGCTGGGTGGCGTAGTTCTCCTGCGCCAGCCGCAGCGCGGTGCCCGCGTCGCCGCGTACGCGCAACTCGAAGCGTGCCTCCTCGCCGAGGTGCGTGGTGTCGCCGCGTGCCCGCGCGGCAGCGTACCGGTCCTGGAGCGCGCGCTGCCAGCGCTCGGCCTGCGGCTTCTTCAGCGCGGTGGCTGCCTCGGTCAGCCTCAGCAGCAGGCTGTCGGAGGACTCCCGCCCCTCGAGCGCCCGCAGCACCTCTTCCGTCCGCCCGGCATCGAGCAGAAAGTCTGCCCAGGCCGTGCGCAGGTAGACGCTTTCGACGTCCAGCGCCAGCGCTTGCCGATACCGCTGCTCGGCGACCTGCGGCCGGTCCTGCCAGGCGGCCACTTCCGCCAGGCGTGTGAGCAGCCAGGAGCGCTGCTCGTCCGATCGGGCTGCATCCAGCGCCTGTGTCAGCACGCGCCCAGCCGCGTCCAGTCGCCCCGAATAGGCCAGTGCCAGCCCTTCGCAGCCGCCTGCCAGCGCAGCGCGCTCCAGACGGCGCAGCGCCTCGCAGTCGCGCAGCGCCAGCGCGGTTTCGGCCTGCACCAGACGGACCGCAGCGCGCCAGGCATGGGCCGGCGCATGCGACGGGTCCATCGACAGTGCGCGCTCGAAGTCCTGCAAGGCGCCAGGGAAGTCGTGGCGGTATTGGCGCATCACGCCTCGCGTCGTGATCCATCGCGCGTCCGGCTCGCCTTGGTAGCGGATCAGCGCTGCCTCGGCGTACCCGACGAATCGCGGGTCTCCCTGCGCCAGGGCCAGATCAAAGTAGTGCTCCGCCAGATCGGCCGCGGCCTGCGCCGATCGCGGTTGGGCATCGGCCGCCGCGCGCAGCCTGGCCAGTGTCGTGGCACCCGCATCGCCGGCCCGCCAGGGCAGGCGCTCGAGCACCTGTTCATCGTCCGACGGCACGAAGGGCGCGGCACAGGCCGTGCCCGCCGCGATGCCCAGCACCCAGATACCCACCAGGCGCACAGCAGCACCAAAGCCGACCGTTGCAGGCCGGCAACGGCCACCCCCTGCACGGACGGCTGCCGAAGCGCTACATTGGCTTGCGGCCGTCGACGGCCGTTGTTTCCTCACGATGACCGGAGTCTACTCATGACCAAGCTCCTGACCGCTGTCCTCGCGGCAGCTTTTTCGCTGGGCGCTGCCCAGGTCTTCGCCGGCGCTCACGGCGGCGCGATGAAGGATGACGCCAAGATGGAGGCGTGCAAGAAGATGGACGCCGCCAAGGCCGACGCCAAGATGAAGGAAGAGTGCAAGAAGCTGATGGACGCCGCCGCCAAGAAGAAGTGAGCGGCTGGTGTTGAACACCTGCGACTGACGGCCCTGGAGGCCGTGGCGCATCATCAGATCACGGGCCGCAAGGCCCGTGATGCGTTTCAGGGCCTGCACACGGCGCGGCGCGGGCTTACCAGGGCAGTCGCTGCCCGTCGTAGGCCACGAAGCAGCCGCTGTCATCGGAAGTCAGGCCATCCAGTGCGGCCAGCATCTGAGCCGTCGCCTGCTCAGGCGTGCGTCCGATCTCGTCGCCGCGGAAGGGGCGTGACAGGGCTGAGGCCACCGTACCCGGATGGAGGGCGGCCAGCACCGCCCCCGGATGGGTGCGTCGCATCTCGATCGCGGCTGTCCGCACCATCATGTTCAGCGCTGCCTTGGAGGCGCGGTAGCTGTACCAGCCGCCCAGCCGGTTGTCGCCGATGCTGCCCACCTTGGCCGACAGCAGCGCCATCAGGCTGCGCTCTCGCGCCAGCAGCGGCGCGAAGTGCCGCAACACCAGCGCAGGCCCGAAGGTGTTGATGCGGAAGACCTCTTCCATGGAAGCGGTCGACAAGTCTGCGAGCCGCTTCTCAGGGCGGGCGGTGGCGGTGTGCAGCACGCCCGTGGCCAGCACCACCAGATGCATGGGTCCGTTGGGGCGCAGCCGCGCGGCCGCGGCCTCGATGCTGGCGTCCTGTGTGAGGTCGAGTGGCGGCACCGTCTGCCGGCTGAGCGTATGGACGGCGGCGCAACGTGCATCGGCACGCAAGTGCGCGACGAAGGCCGACCCGATGGCCCCGCTCGCGCCGATGACCAGCGCCCGGTAACCGTCGGGAAGGCTGTGCATCGAGGTCACGGATCGGCCCGGTTCAGCGTGCCGGCGCGCCCACCGTCAGCGACACCTCGCCCACGCC
>JBMTXX010000247.1:0-5187 GCA_049453935.1 Rubrivivax sp. | reverse complement strand
CCCCCCCCCGGCCGATGATCGGGCATTTCGACCCATGAAAGAGGCGATGCGCCAGGCGCCGACGGCCGACGACGCGCCGCAAGACTGCGACCTGCTGGTGTGCGCCGGCGTGGCCCTGACGCTGGACGACGCAGGGCGCGTGCTGACCGACGCAGCCTTGGCGGTCGTCGGGCGGGACATCGTCGATGTCGGTGATCGTCTGCAGTTGGAGAAACGCTGGACGCCGGCGAGACGCCTCGGCGGGCCGGATCGGCTTTTGATGCCGGGTCTGGTGAACGTGCACAACCACTCGCCACTGATGATCACCCGGGGCATGGTCGAGGACCTGGGCTACGCGCCGATGTACACCCCCTCGGTGCCGCAGGGGCACCACCTGTCGGCCGAGGAAGCCTACCTGCTGGCCCGCCTGGGTGTGTACGAGTTGCTGCGCAGCGGATCGACGACCATCGTCGACTACTACCTGCACCCCGACAGCCTGGCGCGCGCGCACGCAGAGCTCGGCACACGGGCCGTGATCGGTGGGCGGATCCACGACGCCGACCCCCAGGCACTCAGCGACGGACGCTATGAGCACCGCGTCTCGATCGGGCAGACCAGCCTGGCAGAGAACGCAGCGCTGATCGAGCGCTGGAACGGCCACGACGGGGGCCGTATCCGCTGCGACTGGGCGCCGCATGCCGTGGACACCTGCACCGAAGCGCTGCTGAAAGAGGTCTCGGCACTGGCGGCATGCCATCCAGGCCAGGTGCACACCCATCTGGCCCAAAGCCCGGGCGAAGGGCGTCAGGTGCACGAACGCTCGGGCCGCAGCGCCGCACAGGTGCTCGAGGCCGTGGGGCTGCTCGACAGACGGCTGATCGCGGCGCATTGCATCCATCTGGACGATGCAGACGTCAGACGCTGCGCGGGCGCTGGCATCACGGTGGCCCACTCACCCATCGGCAACGCGAAGTCCGGCACCATCGCCCCCGTGCTGGCGCTGGAGCGGGCCGGCGCCACGGTGGCGCTGTGCACCGACACGATGGCCGGCGACATGATCGAGGCCATGCGCTGGGCGGTGTCGATGCAGCGCATCCGCCAGGGCGGCGAGATGGTGCTCGATGCCGCGCACGCCCTGCGCTGGGCCACCACGGCCGGCGCGAAGGCACTCGGGCTCGCCAACGTCGTCGGCCGGATCGCCCCTGGGATGCGAGCCGACCTGCTTCTGCTCGACACCACCTCGCCGAGCCTGGCGCCGGTGGTCGACGGTCTGGGCGTCGTGGTCTACAGCGCCAGTGGGAAGGATGTCAGCAGCGTCGTGGTCGACGGTCGCGTCGTCATCGAAGACGGCCTTCTGCTGACCGCAGACGGCCCGGAGGTGGTGCGGGAGGCCCAGCGTTGCGCCGAGCGCCTGTGGGTGCGCTCGGGTCGAAGGCCGGTCACCTGCACGTGAGGCGCAGACGGTCGCGATGACATGGTGAATCGGCTCTTCCTGGTCAACCCGAACACGCAGGCCGCGACCACCGCAGCGATGGTGGACATCGCGTCCGACGTGGCGCCACCGGGCATCGAAGTCGTGGGCCTGACGGTGAAGGCAGGGCCGCCGGTGATCGTCGAGCCTGTGGCGTTGGCCGCCGCGGCGCAGGCCGTCCTCGAGACGGTCGACGGCGTCGACGCGGGGCGCAGCCTCGGCGTGCTGATCGCGGCGTTCGGCGACCCCGGGCTGGCACAGACCCGGCGACGACTCCGCGTTCCGGTGACCGGCATCGGCGAAGCGGGCATGGCCGAGGCCGGTCAGAGAGGTCGGCCTTTCGCGGTGGTCACGACGACCCCTGATCTGGTCGAATCGATCCACGCGCAGGCCCGGACCTACGGGCACGACAGCGCCTTCCTCGGCGTGCGGCTGACACCTGGAGACCCGCTGTCGCTGATGGCCGACCCAGCGCGTTTGCTCGATGCACTGGAGGAGGCGTGCCGCGTGGCCACCGAGCGCGACGGCGCACAGGCCATCCTGATCGGCGGTGGACCGCTGGCGCAGGCCGCGCGTGCGTTGCGCGAGCGCCTTCGAGCGCCACATGCGGTCGAGATCGTCGAACCGATCCCCGCTGCAGTGCGACTCGCGTTGGCAAGGGCCGCGGCCTCTGGGGCGATCGGCCGGCAGGGCTGGGGGCAGTGACCTGATTTCTGATGTCTGACGTCAAGTTTCCGGCCGAATGTGTCGACCCGAAACGCCCAACGCCAGCCGGCGGAAGGAGGCGGTCAACCGCCGGATCCAGCCTCAGTCCGCATACCCGGGCATGTCCCGGTCCAGCACCTTCATCATGGCCTCGAAATACAGGTCGGCACGCTGCGCCGGGCTGTGGGTTTCGGCTTCGGCCGGACGCAGCACCTTGTCGACGAGGGCCTGCTCCATCACCGCGATCTCGCGCCCGGTGGACATCGCCAGCACCTGCGTGCGGCAGGCCTTCTCCAGCTTGTACAGGCGGCGGTAGGCCTGCGCGACGGTCGCACCCGTGACGAGCACGCCGTGGTTCTTCATGAACAGGATGGACTTGTCGCCCAGCGCAGCGGCCAGACGTTCGCCCTCGGCCAGCGTGTCGGCCATGCCGTCGTAGTGGTCGTCGTAGGCGATCTGACGGGCCATCAGCGCCGCGGTCTGGCTGGCCGGCAACAGCCGGTTGTCGTGCAGCAGGTTCAGCGCCAGCGCCCAGGTCTGGTGGGTGTGCAGCACGACGTTCGCGCCGGTCAGGCGGTGCAGTGGGGCGTGGATGCTGAAGGAAGACAGTTCGAGGTCGGCCTGCCGACCTTGCACCACACGCCCGTCGTCGTCGAACACGATCAGGTCACTGGCGCGCGCCAGCGACCAGTGGATGCCGAAGGGCAGGATCAGGTAATGCCCCGGCCGGCCGGGCACCATGGCGGTGAAGTGGTTGTCGATCCCTTCGTCCAGCCCGTCGCGCACCGCCAGGCGCAAAGCGGCCGCCAGGTGCACGCGCAGCTTGCGCTCTTCGTCGTCGAATGGCGTCAACGTCATCAGCATTCTCCAGTGAGGTCAGTCGGCCGGGATCACCGGCAGGACGACGTGCGAGGGGTGGGCCGCGTCCGTCCACACCGTCTGGTCGGCGACGATCTGGTGCGTGTGCCGGCCCATCGGCTCACCCGTGTTCGGGTTCAGGTCCAGCCGCGGCCAATTCGACGAGGAGATGTCGATGCGGATGCGGTGACCGCGCGCGAACAGATTGCTCGTCGGCGGCAGCGAGATCGTCACCGGGACGATCTCGCCCGGGGTCATGAACACCTCCCGATCGAAGCCTTCGCGGTATCGGCAGCGGATGACCGAGTCGTTCAACAGCATATCAAAGCCCTGTGGGAAGTCCTGGCTGGGCGGGTGGACGTCGATCAGCTTGGCCGTGAAGTCGGTGTCGACGGCGCTGGAGGAGACCCACAGGTGCACCACGGTCTGTCCTGTGACCTCGACGGCCTGTGCCAGCGGCTCGGTCTCGAAGACCAGCACGTCCGGCCGGTCGCGCAGCCGCGGCCAGGGCTCACGCGCACCGAAGAAGGTCGGCGACTCCTTCTGGTCCACCGGCCCGGGCGTGAGCAGGTCACGCAGGCGCAGCACCGGGCTGAGCAGCCGCGCCCAGGCCGGCTCGACGCCGGCGCCGCCGTCGGGGAGTTCGCCGATCGAGCAGTACAGGCCACCGAGCGTGGGCACCGGGTGCGCCGGATCGTAGCGAAACCGCCGTGGCGGCTCGTCGACCCCTGCGGGCTCGGCGCTCAGCCGACCGTCACTGCGCAGGTGCAATGCCGTGGGCACGGCGCGGGCCAGGGGCCATTCGCGCTCGGCGCGCCAGCGGCCGCCGTGGTCGAGCTTGCCTGCAGCCGTGCGACGGCCCGAGCCGCCGCCCATCACGAAAAGGCGCACCGGCGGCGTCCGGTCCACCTGCGGCGCCGCATCGGGGTCGTCGGCCAGCCAGCGCGAGAAGAAAGCCAGTTGCTCCTCGAAGTAGCGCTGCACGCCCCAGACGCTGTCGGCACCGAAGTCCACCTCGTGACACCAGGACGCCTCGCCACGCATGCCCACATGGCTCCACGGCCCGATCACCAGTCGCATCGGCGAGGACTTCAGGCGGGACATCGCTGAGAAGTAATCGGCGTCTGCACCCACATAGGGGTCGTACCAGCCGCTGGACATCGTCACGGGGATGTCGGCGTGCTGCGGCCAGAAGGCCGTGAAGTCGTGCTCGACACGCTGCCAGTAGGCGTCCAGCGTCCCGCGCGTGGCGTAGTCGATCAGCGTGTCCTCCAGGTGCGGCGCGTGACGCAGCGAGGTCTGGCCGCGCTGCCAGGGTGCGGCCCTGAAGAGGTCGCGCAACCGTCGCAGGTCAGCCCAGACATCGGCCACCTTGGCCGGGTCGCCCCGCACCTGCTGGTCGTCCTGGGCGTGGATGAACAGCGCCCAGAACATGTGCTGCTGCATCGCGCCGCCCTCGCGGCACTGGTTGTGGAAGCTGTGGGTGGGCACGACATCCGGCCACATCGCCCGCAAGGCCGGTGGGGCCTCGATCGCCGTGCGCACCTGCGTGACAGCGGCGTAGGAGCTGCCGACGGTGCCCACGCGCCCATTGCTCCAAGGCTGCGCGGCGATCCATGCACAGATGTCGGCGCCGTCGCGACCGGTGTGCGGCGTGGCCACGTGGAAGTACACCCCGGAGGCCTCCGAACGGTAGCGGTCGCGCAGGTCGACCAGCACGACGGCATGGCCGCGCGGCACGAAGAAGTCGGCGATCTCGCTGTAACGCCTGTCGGTCTTGTCGTAGGGCGTGTGCAGCATGATCGTCGGGAAGCGCCCGTCGACGAAAGCACCGTCGCGCGCCGGCCGATACACGTCGAAGGCCAGGCGTACGCCGTCGCGCATCGCCACCATCACATCCTTGGACAGGTTGATGCCGTAGGGTTGCACTGCCATCTCCTGCGAAGCGCCGGGAAGGGGCTAGGGGCGCCGCCTGCGGCAAGCCGTCACCGGCGCCAGCTCGCCGCAGCACAAGAGCGCCCGAAGTTCAGGCACCCGCGCGGCTGGCGTCAGATCACCACCGTCATCCCGCCGTCCACCACCATCACCTGCCCCGTCATGTAGGCCGAGGCCTCGCTGGACAGGAACAGCGCCGCGCCCATGAGGTCTTCCGCGGCGCCCCAGCGCTTCATCGG
>JBMTXX010000246.1:0-5223 GCA_049453935.1 Rubrivivax sp. | reverse complement strand
AGCGCCAGGATGTTGGTCTGGAAGGCGATGCCGTCGATCACGCCGATGATGTCGGCGATCTTGCGCGAGCTGGCGTGGATGTCGTCCATGGTGGAGACCACCTGACCGACGACGGCGCCGCCGCGCTGAGCGACTTCTGCAGCCGACCGCGCCAGCTGGTCGGCCTGGCGCGCAGCGTCTGCCGATTGCGCGACCGCGCCGGTGAGTTCCTCCATCGAGCTTGCGGTTTCCTCGAGGTTGCCCGCGGTCTGCTCGGTGCGGTTGGACAGGTCGGCACTGCCGGAGGCGATCTCCGACGAGGCCGTGTGGATGGATTGCGCCGAGTCGCGCAGCTCTCCCACCAGGTTGCGCAGGGCGTCCTGCATGCCGTCGAGCGCGCGCAGCAGCTCGGCCGACTCGTCCCTGCCGTCGATGCGGATGTCATGCGTGAGATCTCCACCGGCGATGCCCTGGGCGACGCGCCGAGCGTAGGCGATCGGCTGGGTGATCGAGTACGAGTTGAGCAGCGTGAGCGGCACCACAGCCATCACCACGACCACAATCGCTGCGCTGAACAGCACCAGCGCACGCCACATCGTCTGGTCGATCTCGGCCTGAGTGGCGGCACCTTCCGTGTCGACGATCTCCACGATCCGCGACACGGCCGAGCTCACGGCGGCCAGTTCGCGGTGCGCAGCCTGCAGGCTCTCGCGGGCCTGACGCGTCACCTCGGCATTGGCCGTGCCCAAGGTGTCGAGCACCGGCGTGGCTGCAACTCGGTAGGCATCCAGGCGGCGCAGCGCGCCCCGCGCCACCTCGTTGTCCTCGTCTTCCTCGCCTTCCAGCATGCCCTGCAGCGCAGCACGTGTGCCTTCCACCGACTCCCGCCACGCAGCGCGATGCCGGCCGACCTGCGCCGCGTCGCCTGAGTCGACGATCATTGCCAGTTCATGGCGCATGATCTCGGTGCTGGACAGCTTGACCGCTGCAGCGTTGCGTATCTCTTCGACGGTGTGGTGGATGAACTCGTCGTTGAGTTGCGCCCAACGCAGACCGGACAGGCCACCTGTCAGGCCCACCAGGGCGAACATCAGCAGGACGATCGCCACCGCGCCGCGCATGCGCGTGCGGATCGTGAAGCGGCGCATCAGCGCAATCATCTCGTTCATCTGGGACCTTTGGGTCAATGGCGCGCCGAACGCCGATCGGCGGCGGCGCGATGGAATTTCAGTGTCTCGAGCGGCGCACCAGCGACACCACGTCCAGGATCAGCGCGACGCGGCCGTCCCCCATGATGGTCGCGCCCGACACGTCGGCCACCTTGCGATAGTTGGATTCGAGGTTCTTGACGACCACCTGTTGCTGCCCGAGCACCTCGTCGACGAGCAGCGCCGCGCGCAGACCCTCGGCCTCGACGACGACCATGATCGGCGTGCCACGCTCGCGGTCGCCGCGCGGGACGTCGAAGACTTCCTCGAGTTCGATCACCGGCATGTACTCGCCGCGCACTTCGACCACCCGGCTGGCGCCACCGATGGTGCGAATCATCTGCGGTCGGACCTGTGACGACTCCACGACCGATGCCAGCGGCATGATGTAGCACTCGGTGCCGACGCCGACGCTCATGCCGTCCATGATGGCCAGCGTCAGCGGCAAGCGCACCCGCACGGTCATGCCGTGGCCCTGCACCGACTCGATCTCCACGGTACCGCCCAGCGCGGTGATGTTGCGCTTGACCACGTCCATGCCCACGCCGCGCCCCGAGACGTCGGTGACCGCTTCGGCGGTCGAGAAGCCGGGCTCGAAGATCAGCGCCCACACTTCGGTGTCCGACAGCGAATCGGGCGCCGACAGTCCGCGCTCGCGCGCCTTGGTCAGCAATTTGCCGCGGTTCAGGCCGCGCCCGTCGTCGCGGACCTCGATGATGATGCTGCCGCCCTGGTGGCTGGCCACCAGGGTGAGCGTGCCGTGTTCGGGTTTTCCGCGCGCGACGCGTTCCTGTGGAGGTTCGATGCCGTGGTCGCAGGCGTTGCGCACCAGATGGGTGAGCGGGTCGGTGATCTTCTCGACCAGGCCCTTGTCCAGTTCGGTGGCTTCACCCACCTGCATCAATTCGACCTTCTTGCCCAGGCGTGAGGCCAGGTCGCGCAGCATGCGCGGAAACCGGTTGAAGACGACCGACATCGGGATCATGCGGATCGACATCACCGCTTCCTGCAGGTCGCGCGTGTTGCGCTCCAGGTCGGCCAGGCCGGAGGCCAACTGCGGATGCTGGGCCAAGTCCAGCGCCTTGCCGGTCTGCGCGAGCATCGCCTGTGTGATCACGAGTTCCCCGACCAGGTTGATCAGCTGGTCGACCTTGTCGACCGACACCCGCAGCGTCGTGGCGTCGCTGCCCGACGCAGCAGGCGGGCGCTCGGTTCGCGGTGGCGCCGCGCGTGCGGCGGCGGGTAGGGCCCCGGAGCCGTCGCTTGCAGGGGTCGGCACGGCGTCGACGGAACCGGTCATGGCGCCGCCGTCGCTCGAGGCGGGGGCGCCCGGTGCGCCGGCGAAAAGGCCATAGCTGCCGTCGGGTGCCTCCATCGACGTGGTCGCAGGCGTGGTCGCAGACGTGGACGCCGGCGGGTGGGCCGCTGCAGCGTCGCGTTGCGCGTCCATCGGTTCGAGGCGGATCTCCTCGCGTGAGACATGGAACCCGAACAGGTCGACGAGTTCGTCATCGGACGAAGTGGTTGTCAGCTCGAAGTGGTGCAGGCCATCGGCGCCAGCGCTCCCATCCAACGGCGTGATCGTCCCGAGGCCACCGATCTCCCGGAACAGGTCGACGACATCCTGCGCTCGGCTGGCGTCCTGCAGGGGCCCGAGCGTCAGGCGCAGCCGCCGACTGCCAGGTGGCGTTGCGTCGCCGACCGGTGCCGGTCGGGCCGCACTGGCGGCCGGCTGCGGCTTGGTGCCTTCCTGGGCGTTCGATGTGTCAGGGGCCTGCCTGCCTGGCGGCGCCAGGGTGATCGACCGGATGTCTGCCAGCAGCGCTTCGGTGTCGACGGGCTCGCCCATGCCGGACTGGTGGCGGGCCAACATCGCGCGCAGGGCATCGCCCGACTGCAGCAGCACGTCCACCATCGCCGGCGTCGGTGAGAGTTCGTGCCGGCGCAGCTTGTCCAGCAGCGTTTCCATCTGATGCGTGAGCTCGGCCACATCGGCAAAGCCGAAGGTGGCCGCCCCGCCCTTGACCGAGTGCGCGCACCGGAAGATGGCGTTCAGGTCTTCGTCGCTGGCCTCCGACAGGTCGATGTGCAGCAGCATCTGCTCCATGTTGTCGATGTTCTCGCCAGCCTCCTCGTGGAAAACCTGATGGAACTGGCTGAGGTCGATGCCGGCGCCGGCGTCGGAGCGGGTGACATCGCTGCGTGGATCGGTCATGGATGCGGCCTCCGGGGGATTCAGCGGATCACCTTGTGGATGACCTCGATCAGCCGGACCGGGTCGAAGGGCTTGACCAGCCAGCCGGTGGCGCCTGCGGCGCGGCCGGCCTGCTTCATCTGGTCGCTCGATTCGGTGGTCAGGATCAGGATGGGGATGGCCGCGTAGCGATCGGTCTCGCGCAGGCGGCGCGTCAGGCCGATGCCGTCCAGGCGTGGCATGTTCTGGTCGGTCAGCACGAGGTTGAAGTCCTGCGTCAAGGACTTCTCCCAGGCGTCGAGGCCGTCGATGGCCTCGACGACCGAGAAGCCTGCGTTGCGCAGCGTGAAGCTCACCATCTGGCGCATGGAGGTCGAGTCGTCGACGGCAAGGATGGAGTGCATGTCGGGTCTCCGGGGTCCGGCGGGCGGATGCTTCCTTGGTGGTGGCGGATGGCGCGGGTGGGGACGGCCTGTGCTCAGAACAGCTCGATCGAGCCTGCGTCCATCTCGTCCTGCGTCACCGGGTTCGGCCGGGCGGGCATGGACGAGACGACGGCGCCGCCTTCCTCGTCGTCGCCGAGTGCGGCGCTGGCAAGGCGGTCGGCGCAGCCGAGGATGCGCTGGGTGGTGTGGTTCAAAAGCTGCGAGGTCATGTCCTGGAACTGCATGCCGGTGATCGCCGCCGCCAGGTGCTCCATGGCCTGGTGGAGGTGGCGCTGGTCGATGTCGGGCTGCTGGCGGGCCAGCAGGCGCATCGCGCGGTCCAGGTGGCCGACGGCGCCGTTGAAATGGCCCAGCAGGGTGTCACTGGCGTCGTTGACGAGTCGCTGCAACCGGTCAAGGTCGTTGGAGGCGATCAGCAGGTGGTCCTGGAGCTCGGTGGCGGCTCTCGCGTCGAGCACCGGCGACGGCGACGGGATCGAGCCGGCGCCTGCGATCGCCGTGTCCGTGCCGGGCTGGGGCGCCGGCATGCGCGGCGTCTGTTCGGACATGGAGGGCGGTGTGGACGTCATCTCGATTTTGGCGATTGCATCCGATTGTCGGTTCATTTCGAGCGTTCATCGAGGTCATCGCGGTCGGCGATACTCGCACGGGTGTCGAGCACCGCGCCAGCCTCCAACCCTGTCGTCTCGGGCGACGCACCTGTTGCACGGGGCAGCGGCGCGCTGCAGATCCTTCATCTCGAGGATTCTGAGGACGACCACGCGCTGGTCGTCCTCCAACTGCACCGCGCCGGGTTTGCCGCGCAGTTGCACCGGGTCGACACCCTGTCCGCCTTCGAGACAGCCTTGGACGGACCTTGGGATGCGATCCTGTCGGACTACAACCTGCCTGGGTTCACCGGGCTGGACGCCCTGGCCAGCCTGCGACTGAGCGGCCGGGTGCTGCCCTTCATCCTGGTGTCGGGTCAGATCGGGGAGGACATGGCCGTCGAGGCGATGCGCAGCGGGGCCAGCGACTACCTGCTCAAGCACAACCTGACACGCCTGGTGCCCGCCCTGGAGCGTGCCATCGAGGCCAACGAGAGCCGGCGCGCGCGCATCGCGGCCGACCGCGAACTGGCCTTGTCGCGCCAGCGGCTGTCGGAACTGGCCCAGCACCTGCAGACCAGCATCGAGCAGGAGCGCGCAGCGATTGCGCGCGAGATCCACGATGACGTCGGTGGCTCGCTGACCGCGGTCAAGTTCGACCTGGCCTGGATCGAACGGCGCAGCAGCGATCCCGGGGTGCGGGAGCGCGTGCGCTCCGCGCTGGACACCGTCATCCATGCGATCGAAGCCAGCCAGCGCATCATGCACAACCTGCGACCCGCCATCCTCGAGCAGGGGCTGGTGGCGGC
>JBMTXX010000245.1:0-5265 GCA_049453935.1 Rubrivivax sp. | reverse complement strand
TCGGCATCTCCTTCAACGTCAGCCACTTCAACCAGGCCGGCGCGCTGGTGCACGTCTACACCGACGGCTCGGTGCTGGTGAACCACGGCGGCACCGAGATGGGCCAGGGCCTGAACACCAAGGTGGCGCAGGTGGTGGCCCACGAGCTGGGCCTGCCGCTGGCGCGCGTGCGCTGCACCGCCACCGACACGAGCAAGGTGGCCAACACCTCGGCCACCGCCGCGTCCACCGGCAGCGACCTGAACGGCAAGGCCGCGCAGCATGCGGCGCGCCAGGTGCGCGACCGGCTGGCGGCCTTCTGGCTGGGCCGGCTGGGCGTGACGGCGGACGCCGACAAGGTGGTCTTCGCCGACGGCGGACTGCGCCACGGCGCGCACGCGGCACGTTTCGACGACATCGTCGCCCAGGCCTACCTGGCGCGCGTGCAGCTGTGGAGCGACGGCTACTACGCCACCCCCGGCCTGCACTGGGACCGCGCCACGCTCACGGGCCACCCCTTCTACTACTACGCCTACGGTGCGGCCGTCAGCGAGGTGCTGGTGGACACGCTGACCGGCGAGACCCGGCTGCTGCGCGCCGACCTGCTGCACGACGTGGGCCGCTCGCTGAACCCGGCCATCGACATCGGGCAGGTCGAGGGCGCCTACATCCAGGGCCTGGGCTGGCTGACCAGCGAGGAACTGGTCTGGCACCCGAAGACCGGCGCGCTGCTGACGCACGCCCCCAGCACCTACAAGATCCCCACCGCCAACGACGTGCCGGCCGACTTCCGCACCGCGCTGTTCGACGGCGCCTGCGCAGTGGACAGCATCCACCGCAGCAAGGCCGTGGGCGAGCCGCCGCTGCTGCTGGCCTTCTCGGCCTTCCTGGCCATCCGCGACGCGATCTCGGCCGCCGGCGGGCACCGCGCGCAGCCGCCGCTGTCGGCACCGGCCACGCCCGAGGCGGTGCTGAAGGCGCTCGAGGCCGTGGGCGCTTGAGGGCCCGCGCTTGAGGCCGGACACGGTCGACTTCACAGGGCACCGGCGCCTGCAAAGGCTTCTGGAACTTCCAGGGATTCCGAGCCTTCCAGGCATTCCAGACATTCACGGCAACCGGCTTCGGCCCGTGGAGTCCAGCCCGCCGGGCGTCCCGCCCTGGCCTACATGACATCGTCCTTGAACACGCCAAGCCCAAACCCGCGCCCCAGCCCCGACGACCCGCGCATCGCCGCCCGCGCCTGCCTGGCACAGGGCGAGCCGGCCATCGTGGTCGAGGTGGTGCAGGCGCGCGGCTCGGTCCCGCGCGGGCGCGGCACGCGCATGGTCGTGACGGCCTCCACCGTCGGCGGGACGATCGGCGGCGGGCACCTGGAGCTGAAGGCGATCGCCTCGGCGCGTCAGCGGCTGGCGAACCGGGTGCCGCAGGAACCGGATCCGCCCTGCGCCTCGGGTGCCTCGCCCCCAGCCGAACCCAGGCGCTCATCGACCGCAGCGCCGACGCCCGCCGACGACACCGAGCACTTCCCGCTCGGCCCGGCACTGGGCCAGTGCTGCGGCGGCGCCGTGACCGTGCGCTACCTGGCGCTGGACGCCGCGCTGCTGGCCGCCTGGCCCGACCCGCCACCGCGCTTTCACCTGCAGCTCTACGGCGCCGGGCACGTGGGCCGCGCCCTGGTGCAGGTGCTGCGCGGCCTGCCGTGCACCGTCCAGTGGATCGACGAGCGGGAGGACCAGTTTCCGCCACTGGCGTGCGGCGAAAGCGACAGTGGCAGCGCAGCATGCATCGAACGCGTCTGCGTCGAGCCCGTCGAAGCCGAGGTCGCCACCGCGCCGCCCGGCGCGAGCTTCCTCGTGCTGACACACAGCCACGACCTGGACCTGCGCATCTGCGAAGCCATCCTGCGGCGCGGCGACTTCGGCTTCCTCGGCCTGATCGGCAGCCGCACCAAGCGCGCCCGCTTCTTCAGCCGCCTGACCCACCGCGGACTGCCCGAGGCCCTCGTCGAGCGTATCGTCTGCCCGATCGGCCTGCCGGGCCTGGAGGGCAAGGAACCGGGCGTGATCGCGGTGGCGGCGGCGGCGCAGCTGCTGGCGCTGCATCCGCTGGGCCCAAACCGTCAGCAGACCCTTTGACACGGCCAGCGCGGAGCCCAACGATGAGCCAGGGTGTTTGGGCGTGCTAGGCGGGCATGGGGGAATGACCCTCAGCCTCTCAGGCTAACCTCCCCTGCGGAAGGCCCTTTGCCGGGCACAGGCCAGCTTGCACCGGGACAGCTCGCGCCGTACACAGCCCTCAAGCCCGCGGCACCACCGCCGTCACCTCGATCTCCACCTGCGCGCGGTCTTCGATCAGCGCGGCCACCTGCACGGCCGTCATCGCGATCGTGTACACGCCGATCAGCTCGCGGAAGACGGCGCCGATCTCTCGCGCGCGTTTCAGGTATTCGCGCTTGTCGACCAGGTACCAGGTCATGCGGGCGATGTGCTCGGGGCCGGCACCGGCCTCGGCCAGCACGGCGCGGACGTTGAGCAGGGTCTGGCGCACCTGGTCGACCAGATCGTCGCTTTCGAAGGCGCACTGCGCGTTCCAGCCGATCTGGCCGGCCACGAAGACCTGCCGGCCTTCGGCGGCCACGCCGTTGGCATAGCCCTTGGGCACCGTCCAGCCGGCGGGTTGGAGCACTTTCATCGGGGTCACTTCCTGTAGGGGGGGTGGGAGGGTGGGTTGGGGTCTGGCAACGGCTGGTGACTGGCGGCCGGCTGCCATCAAATCCGTCAAGTGCCGCCCGTCAGGCGCCGGACACCGGTTGCCAGGTACCAGATGCCGATCAGGCGCCTGCACGCAGCCGGAAACGCTGCAGCTTGCCGGTCTCGGTGCGCGGCAGGCTGTCGCGGAACTCGATGGCGCGGGGGTACTTGTAGGGGGCGATGGTCTGCTTGACGAAGTCCTGCAACGCCTTGACCATGGCACCGTCACCGTCATGGCCGGGGCGCAACACCACGAAGGCCTTGACGATCTGGCCGCGGTCCTCGTCGGCCGCGCCGATGACGCCGCACTCGGCCACGGCCGGGTGCAGCAGCAGCGCCGATTCCACCTCGGGCCCGGCGATGTTGTAGCCGCCCGAGATGATCATGTCGTCGGTACGCGCCTGGTAGACGAACTGCCCGTCGGCGTCCAGCAGGTAGGCGTCGCCGGTGAGGTTCCAGCCGCGCTGCACGTACTGCTGCTGGCGCGGGTCGTCCAGGTACTTGCAACCCGTGGGGCCCTGCACCGCGAGCCGGCCTACGCGCCCGGGCGGCAGCACGTTGAACTCGTCATCGACGATGCAGGCGCGGTAGCCCGGCACCGGCACGCCGGTGGCGCCGCCGCGGGCCGTGGCCTCGTCGGCCGAGATGAAGATGTGGAACATCTCGGTCGAGCCGATGCCGTCGATGATCTCGATGCCGGTGGCCTGCTTCCACAGCGCGCGCGTGGCCGCAGGCAGCGCTTCGCCGGCGCTGACGCACTTGCGCAAGCTGGAAAGATCATGCTGCCCCACCACCGCCGCCATCGCCCGGTACGAGGTGGGCGCGGTGAACAGCACGCTGGCACGGTGCTGCGCGATCGCCAGCGGCAGCGCGTCGGGCGATGCCTTCTCCAGCAGCACCGTGGCTGCGCCGATGGACAGCGGGAACAGCAGCAGCCCCCCGAGCCCGAACGTGAAGGCCAGCGGCGGGCTGCCGATGAAGACGTCGTCGGCCGTGGCGCGCAGCACGTGCGGCGGCCAGCAGGCGCAGGCGGCCAGGATGTCGCGGTGGAAGTGCATCGCGGCCTTGGGCTGGCCGGTCGTGCCCGAAGTGAAGGCCATCAGGCAGATGTCGTCGGCCGCGCTGTCGAAGGCTGTGAAACCGGCCGGCTTGGCCGCAGCGGCCTGCTCCAATGCCGAGCCCGCGCCGCCGTTGAAGTGCAGCACGGTGCGCAGCGTCGGGCACTGCGCGCGCGCCTGCTCCAGCTCGGCCGCCAGGCGCGCGTCGCACAGCGCCAGGCCGATCTGCGCCTTGTCGACGATGGTGACCAGTTCCTTGGCGCGCAGCAGCGGCATCGTGCCCACCGCGATGCCGCCGGCCTTGATGACGGCCAGGAAGCAGGCCGCCAGCATCGGGCTGTTGGCGCCGCGCAGCAGCACGCGCTGGCCAGGCACCAGGCCCAGGTCCTCGACCAGCACGCGGGCGATGCGGTCGACCTGGGACTGCAGTTCGGCATAGGTCCAGGTGCTGCCGTCGGCACCGATGATGCAGCGTCGCGCGCCGTCGCCGCGCGCCACGCGCTCGTCCAGCAGTGCGGCCGCGCAGTTCAGGCGTGGCGGGAACTGCAGTTCGGGCAGGTCGAAGCGGAACTCGGGCAGGTCCTGCGGCGCCGGCAGGCGGTCGCGGGCGAAGGTGTCGACGGTGACGGCCATGCGGGGCTCCGTGCTTGGATGCGGCTGCGATTCGGGCGTCCCTGTGGACGACGGCCCCAACGGCTGGGCCGCGATTTACTTTACAACTAAACTATTTAGGACAGAAGCGCTTCGGCCCCGGGGTTGTCCCTGATGCCGAGGTCACCCTCCGGAGGAGCCCGCCGCGTGAGCACCGCACAGCCCCGACGCCTGTGGGACATCTCGCCGCCCGTGCACGAGGGTGCGCCGGTGTTCCCCGGCGACACGCCCTACCGCCAGACCTGGGCCTGGAGCCTGTCGCCCGACTGCCCGGTGAACGTGGCCACGCTGACGCTGAGCCCGCACGTGGGCGCACACGCCGACGCGCCGCGCCACTACGCCGCCGACGGCGCCTGCGCGGGCGAACTGCCACTCGAGCCCTACCTGGGCCCCTGCCGAGTGGTGCACGCACTGGACGCCCGCCCGCTGGTGCGCTGGGACGACGTGGCGCACGCGCTCGACCCCGAGGCCGCACAGGCTGCGGGCAGCCCGTGGGCCGGCCGGCCGCTGCCGCCGCGCGTGCTGGTGCGCAGCTACCGCCAGCACCCCGGCGACCGCTGGGACCCTGCGCTGGCCGGGCTGGCGCCCGAGCTCGTCGAGCGCCTGGCCGCGCTGGGCGTGCAGCTGGTGGGCATCGACACCGCCAGCATCGACCCCGCCGACAGCAAGGCCCTGCCCAGCCACCAGGCGGTGCGCCGCCACGGGCTGCGCGTGCTCGAGAACCTGATGCTCGACGAGGTGCCCGAGGGCGACTACGAACTGATCGCCCTTCCGCTGAAGCTGGTACAGGCCGACGCCTCGCCGGTGCGGGCGGTGCTGCGGGCGCT
>JBMTXX010000244.1:0-5313 GCA_049453935.1 Rubrivivax sp. | reverse complement strand
CTGTGCCTGAAGGACAGCACCTACGAGGCCGGGCGTGTGGCCGACGTGCTGATGTTCGGCGCCAACGAGTGCCTGCGCGACGACGGGCAGATCTTCTCCTGCGATATCACTCCGCATGGTCGCAAGCGCCGGGTCTACACCCAACGCGATCCGCTGCTGGGCGTGATCACGGCGATCACGCCCTTCAACCATCCGATGAACCAGGTGGCGCACAAGGTCGTGCCTTCGGTGGCGACGAACAACCGCATGGTGCTCAAACCCTCGGAGAAGGTGCCGTTGTCGGCCTACCTGTTCGCGGACATCCTCTACGAGGCGGGCCTGCCGGGCGAGATGCTCAGCGTCGTCACCGGCGACCCGGCCGAGATCGCCGACGAGCTGATCACGAACCCTGCGGTCGACCTGGTCACCTTCACCGGCGGCGTGCCGATCGGCAAGTACATCGCAGCCAAGGCGGGCTACCGGCGCATCGTGCTCGAGCTTGGCGGCAACGACCCCATCATCGTGATGGAGGACGCCGACCTGGACGAGGCCTCCACGCTGGCGGTGCAGGGCTCCTACAAGAACTCGGGCCAGCGCTGCACCGCGGTCAAGCGCATGCTGGTGCACGAATCGGTGGCGCAGCGCTTCACCGACCTGGTCGTCGACAAGACGCGCGCCTGGACCTACGGCAACCCGGCCGATCCCAAGGTCGAGATGGGCACCGTGATCGACGAGGCCGCGGCCCGGCTGTTCGAGCAGCGCGTGGACGAGGCCATCGCCCAGGGCGCGCGGCTGCTGGCCGGCCACCGGCGCGAGGGCGCGCTGTTCGCGCCCACCGTGATCGACCGCGTGCGCCCCGAGATGACCGTGGTGCGCGAGGAGACCTTCGGCCCGGTCTCGCCCATCGTCACCTTCGGCAGCATCGACGAGGCCATCCGCATCAGCAACGGCACGGCCTACGGCCTGTCGTCCGCGGTGTGCACCAACCGCATGGACTACATCACGCGCTTCGTCGCCGAGCTGAACGTGGGCACCGTGAACGTGCGCGAGGTGCCCGGCTACCGGCTGGAGCTGACGCCTTTCGGCGGCATCAAGGACTCGGGCCTGGGCTACAAGGAAGGCGTGCAGGAGGCGATGAAGAGCTTCACCAACCTCAAGACCTACTCGCTGCCCTGGGGCTGATCGGCGCCCATGCTGCACCTGCTGAACCTGCTCGCTGCCATTGCCCTGCTGGTGTGGGGCACGCACATCGTGCGCACCGGCGTGCTGCGGGTGCTGGGCGAGAACCTGCGCCTGGTGCTGTCGCGCAGCTTTGATCACCCCGTGAAGGCACTGCTGGCCGGCATCGGGGTCACGAGCCTGGTGCAGTCGAGCACGGCGACCTGCCTGATCCTGACCTCCTTCGCCGCCAAGGGGCTGGTGGCCACCGGTGCGGCGCTGACGGTCATGCTGGGGGCCGACGTCGGCACCGCGCTGATGGTGGCGGTGTACTCCTTCGACTTGTCGTGGTTGTCGCCGCTGCTGATCTTTCTCGGCGTGGTGATGTTCGTGTCGCGCGAGAACTCCACTGCCGGCCGGGTGGGCCGCGTGCTGATCGGGCTGGGGCTGATCACGCTGGCGCTGCAGTTGATCGTCGGGGCGACGAAACCGCTGACCGAGGCGCCCGCGGTGCGGGTGCTGCTGGCCTCGCTGCCCAACGAGGTGCTGCTGGACATTGCCGTGGGCGCCGCGCTGACCGTGGTGGCCTACTCCAGCCTGGCGATCGTGCTGCTGACGGCCACGCTGGCGGCGGCCGAGGTGCTGCCGCTGTCGGTGGCGCTGGGACTGGTGATCGGGGCCAACGTCGGCAGCGCGGTGCTGGCCTTCCTGGTGACTGCGCGTTCCGCCCCCGAGGCCCGCCGGCTGCCGCTGGGCCACCTGCTGTTCAAGCTGGCCGGTGCGGTCGTGGCGATTCCTTTCCTGCCGTATGTGCAGGCGCAACTGGTGCAGTGGGTGCCCGGTGTGCACTTTCAGGTGGTCCTGTATCACCTGTTGTTCAACGCCTGCCTGGTCGGTCTGTGCCTGGGCCTGACGGGTTTCGTCGCGCGCTGGGTCGAACGCTGGATGGCGCCGCCTGCGATGGCGGTCGGCGAGCGGCCACGCCACCTCGACCCGGTGGCGCTTGGCACACCGTCGCTGGCCATCAGCTGCGCCGCACGCGAGGCCTTGCACCAGGCCGATGTGATCGAGACCATGTTGCGCGGCATGCTGACGGTGATCCGCACCAACGACCTCGAACTGGCCGGGCGGCTGCGCGCCATGGACGACACCGTCGACGACATCTACTCGGCCATCAAGTTCTATCTGACGCAGATCTCGCGCGCCGCCCTGAACGAGCGCGAGGGCCGTCGCTGGACCGACATCGTGTCCTTCACGATCAACATGGAGCAGGTCGGCGACGCGATCGAGCGCGTGCTGCAGGATGTCGAGGACAAGAAGATCCGCAAGTCCCGCAGCTTCTCCGAGGCCGGGATGGCCGAGATCAGCCACCTGCACGAGCGGCTGATGTCCAACCTGCGGCTGGCGATGAGCGTGTTCCTCGACGGCCATGTGCGTGACGCGCAGAAACTGCTGGAGGAGAAGGCGCGCTTCCGAGAGCTCGAGCACGAGTACGCCGCGCACCACATCGCGCGCCTGCAGGACCACACCCCGCAGAGCATCGAGACGAGTTCCCTGCACCTGGACCTGCTCAGCGAGCTCAAGCGCATCAACTCGCACCTGTGCTCCATCGCCTATCCCATCCTGGAGAACGCCGGCGTGCTGGCGGCCACGCGCCTGCGCCAGCCGATGCTGTCGGGGCTTGACATTCCAGACCCTATGCCGAGATCTCCCGCGGTGGCGGCCGCAGCCGCGTCTCGGCCCGCCGTCGCGTCTTCAGGCCGCACGGACATCGACCCCACCATCGGCGACGCCCCTCGCCTGAAGACCTGACCATGCTGACCATCGACGACATCGAGACGTTGTTCACCCGCCGCGGCGGTGAGCAGTACAGCGGCGAGCCCGTGACCCAGCTCGAGCACGCCTTGCAGTCGGCTGCGCTGGCCGAGGCCGAGGGGGCGGACGATGAACTGGTGACGGCCGCCCTGCTGCACGACCTGGGACACCTGCTGCAGGACCTCGGCGAGACGCCGACGCTGCGCGGCGTCGACGATGTGCACCAGTACGCGGCGCTGCCCTTTCTGCGGGGCTTGTTCGGTGAGCGCGTGCTCGGCGGCATCCGGCTGCACGTCGATGCCAAGCGCTACCTGTGCGCCACCCGCGCCGAGTACCACGACGCGCTGTCCGAGGATTCCAAGCGCAGCCTGAAGCTGCAGGGTGGGGTGTTCGACGCCGCGCAGGCGCAGGCCTTCATCGCCCAGCCCGGCGCGCCCGACGCGGTGCGCCTGCGCCTGTGGGACGACCAGGCCAAGGTCGCCGGCTTGCCCACGCCGGCGCTGTCGCACTTCCTCGGGCGGGCACGGCGCTGCGCGCTGGCGGCATGACCCGCCGGCGCACCGCCGGCCGGCGCCCAGGGTGATCGCATGGCGCTGACCTGGCCTGTGGTGCTTGCGGTGTTGTGCGGCGCCTTGCTGCACGCCGGCTGGAACGCGCTGGTCAAGTCGTCGGGCGACAAGCCTGTCGACACCGCGCTGGTGCATGGCCTGGGCGCCGTGCTGGCCTTGCCCGCGGCCTTGTGGGTCGGCCCGCCGCCGCCGGAGTGCTGGCCCTTCATCGCGGCGTCGTTGTTCATCCACGTGGGCTACTACATCGCGCTGGCGGGGGCCTACCAGCACGGCGAGCTCGGCCTGACCTACCCGATCATGCGCGGCTTCGCGCCGTTGATCGTCGCGCTCGGCAGCGTGACCGTCGTGGGCGAGTCGCTGTCGCCTGCGGCCTGGGTGGGCGTGCTGGGCATCACCTTCGGGGTGGCGCTGGTGGGGCTGGCCCACCCGGGCCAGGCGCTGCACCATGGCAAGGCGCTGGCCTTCGCCTTTGCCAACGCCGCCATCATCGCCGCCTACACCTTCGTCGACGGCCTGGGGGTGCGGCTGGCCGGGCCGACCTTGTCCGAGGTGCTGAGCTATGTGCTGTGGCTGTTCGTCCTGGATGGCCTGCCGTACCCCTTGCTGGTGTGGTGGCGCCGCGGCCCGCAGGGGAGGGTGCAGATCCTGCGCTACGCCCGTGCCCGCTGGCCGGTGGCCATGGCCGGCGGCGCCGCCTCGATCGGCTCTTACTCGATCGCGCTCTGGGCCATGACCCGCGCCCCGGTGGCCAGTGTCGCGGCGCTGCGTGAGACCTCCGTGCTGTTCGCCACGGTTCTGGGCACCTTGCTGCTCAAGGAGCGGTTCGGTCTGCAGCGTGCCATCGGTGCCGTGGTGATCGTCGCCGGTGTCATGGCCTTGCGCCTGGGCTGAGCAGCGACGGTGGCATGGGCTCTGCGCCGAGACCGCCGCGCGGGGCACACACAGCGGCCACTTCTGCGCGGCCGGCGCAGTTCGAAGATTCTCGAAGGACATCCCTCATGACGCTTCCCACTCACGCCCAGGTCCTCATCGTCGGCGGCGGCATCGCCGGGTGCTCGACGGCCTACCACCTGACCAAGCTCGGCATCACCGATGTGCTGCTGCTCGAGCAGGGCCAGCTCACCAGCGGCACCACCTGGCACGCGGCCGGGCTGATCGGCCAGATGCGGCCCAACCGCAACATGACGCGGATGAGCAAGTACGGCATCGAGCTGTACTCGACGCTCGAGCAGGAGACCGGCCTGGCCACCGGCTGGAAGCCATGCGGCAGCGTGAACGTGGCGCGCACACCGGAGCGCATGCAGGTGCTGCGCAAGCAGGCCGCGCTGGCGCGCAGCTTCGGCGTCGAGGTGCAGTTGATCAGCCCGCGCGAGGCTGGCGAGCTCTACCCGGTGATGCGCACCGACGACCTGCAGGGCGCGATCTGGATCCCGGGCGACGGCAAGGCCAACCCGGCAGACCTGTGCATGTCGCTGGCCAAGGGCGCGCGTCAGCGCGGCGCAAGGCTGGTCGAGGGCGTGGAAGTGGTCGGCGTACTGGTCGATGACGGCCCGGTGGGCGGGGCCGGGGCGGGCGGGGCGGGCGTATCGGGGCGTGCCGGCACGGTCGGCCCGCGCGCGGTGGGTGTGCGCGTGCGCCAGGGCGACGAGATCGTCGAGATCCGCTGCGAGACGCTGGTCAACTGCGCCGGCCAGTGGGCACGGCAATTCGGCGCGCTGGCGGGCGTGAGCGTGCCGCTGTACCCGGCCGAGCACTTCTACATCGTCACCGACCGCATCGAGGGCGTGCACCC
>JBMTXX010000243.1:0-5320 GCA_049453935.1 Rubrivivax sp. | reverse complement strand
GCAGTTCGGCCTGCCCACGGTGGCGGCCTACATGCGCCACGTGCAGGACAACGCCGAGGAGTCGGTGCGCCGCGTCATCACCGCGCTGGCGCGCCGGCCGGGCAGCGCCGAGGCCGGCGAGGGCCGATTCGACCTCGAGCTCGACAACGGCGCCCACATCCGCGTGCGCATCGCCGTCGATGCCGCCGCGCGCGAGGCCGAGATCGACTTCACCGGCACCAGCGCGCAGCTGCCCAACAACTTCAACGCGCCCAAGGCCGTGACGATGGCCGCGGTGCTCTACGTCTTCCGCACGCTGGTGGACGACGACATCCCGCTGAACGCCGGCTGCCTGAAGCCGCTGCGCGTGACCGTGCCCGAGGGCTGCATGCTCAACCCGCGCCCGCCCGGGGCCGTGGTGGCGGGCAACGTCGAGACCTCGATGTGCGTGACCAACGCGCTGTTCGGCGCGCTCGGGCTGATGGCCGCCAGCCAGTGCACGATGAACAACTTCACCTTCGGCAACGAGCGCCACCAGTACTACGAGACCATCTCCGGCGGCACCGGCGCGGGCGTGTGGACGGGGCCCGACGGGCAGGTCAGCGGCGGCTTCGACGGCACCTCGGTGGTGCAGGCCCACATGACCAACTCGCGCCTGACCGACCCCGAGGTGCTGGAGTTCCGCTTCCCGGTGCAGCTGGACAGCTACGAGATCCGTGCCGGCTCGGGCGGGGCCGGCCGCTGGCGCGGCGGCGACGGCGGCGTGCGGCGCGTGCGCTTCCTCGAGGCGATGACCGCCTCCATCCTCTCCAACGGCCGCCGCATCCCGGCCTTTGGCCTGGCCGGCGGCTCGTCGGGGGCGCTGGGTGTCAACCGCATCGAACGCGCCGATGGCCGCATCGAAGCCCTGGGCCACATCGGCAGCGCCGAGATGGCGCCCGGCGACGTGTTCGTGATCGAGACGCCGGGCGGCGGGGGGTATGGGGCGGGTTGAGGCGCGGTCGATAGCGGGGAGGGAGAGCCCTGGAGATCCGGCGCTCCTTCGACCTCCCCGATCGGCGCGATCCTCGCGAGGAAACGCAAGCTCACGCTCTGACTTCAGGATGGTAAGGGCCTTTGCCTTACCATCCGGAGCGCAGCAGGCTGGCGAGCACGCGTGCACGTCGGCGTAGACGAACCTTGGGAGCCCAGCCATGTCCATCGAACTCAGCGCCACGGTTTCGAGCAAGGGGCAGGTCGTCATTCCTGCGGACGTGCGCAAGCGCCTGGGCTTGACCCAAGGCTCGGTCGTCCGCTTCCAGATCGGCGACGACGGCGTCAGGCTGCTGCCCGCGACAGGCGACGTCCGAAAGCTCAAGGGCCGGATCCCGCCACCGGTCGAGCCCGTCAGCCTCGACGACATGAGCAGCGCGATCTTGGAGCGGCGTCAACAATTGGGTCGGCGCTGATGTGGGCCCTCGACACGAACGTTCTGGTCCGCTATTTCGCCCAGGACGAAGAGCGCCAGTCGGCAGTCGCCTCACGCTTCATCGAGGAAGAACTCAGCGTCGCCAGTCCTGGCTTCGTGAGCCTGGTGACCCTGCTCGAGACGGTCTGGGTGCTGGAGAGCCGGTACGAAGTCGAGCCACCAGGGCTGTGTGACCTGCTCGAGGACCTGCTGCAAACAGCCAGCCTGCAGGTGCAGGACGCGCCGGCAGTGCGCCGGGCCCTCGTGCCGTACAGAAAGGGCGGTGTGGACCTGCACGATGCACTCATCGTCGCACTGGCCGCCGAGCGCGGTGCACAAGCGGTGACTTTCGACGCCAAGGCCTCCCGCCGGCTGGGCATGCGCCTGCTGACCTGACGGCCGCGGTGGCTGCCCTTCGCCCGAGGGTCGGCATCCAAGTCTGTCCAGGAGATCCGATGCTGACCGAAGAGATCACCGACTGCGCGGCGCGCGCCACGCTTTGCTGGCTGGCCACCGTAGACGCCACCGGGCACCCCAACGTCTCGCCGAAGGAGGTCTTCGCGGTCTTCGATGAGCAGCACCTGGTGATAGCCCACATCGCATCACCGACCAGCGTTCGCAATATCCGGGTCAATGACCGGGTGTGCGTCAGCTTCATCGACATCTTCGTGCAGAAAGGCTGGAAGGTCAGCGGGTCTGCCTGTCTGCTGGGACGCGATGACGCCGAATACGCGCATTGGGTGGCCCCGCTGGCACAGATGGCCGGACCGCGTTTTCCGATCTACGGCGTGATCGTGGTTCGGGTGCAGGCCGTCGAGGCCATCATCGCGCCGAGCTACCGACTCTACCCGCAGCAGACGACCGAGGCCTCTCAGGTGGCGGCGGCCCTGAGGGCCTACCGGGTCGAGCCTGGGGTCGGGTTCAATAGCGGTTCCACGGATCAGCGCGAGGGGCTTGCCTGAAGGGGCTTTCTCGCAGGGCTCGCCGATCGCTCCCCGCTTCTCCCCGCCGGTGGTTACAGGCCGATGATCTTCTTGGCTTCGCCCAGAGCCTTCATGGAGTCCGCGTGCTTGCCTTCCTTGTGCAGGCGCTCGCCGTCTGCGCGCAGTGCCTGAACCTTGCTCGTGTCGGCTGCGGACAGCGCCGGCTTCGTCGCCAGTTTGGCGTCGATGGCGCGCATTTCACCTGGGCAGCCGTGGGCGAGCGCGGCGCCACTGGCAGCGAACAGCGTCAGGGCGATCAGAGAACGCATGAGGGACTCCTTTGGTCGGGTGATGAGAATTGATTGTGTGGTGAGACCAGGAGCCCGTTCACCGCTCGTGGGTTTGCGGATCCCGTGCCTTGCTCGAGCGTGCCAGTCTTGTGAGGGCTGCTTGCGACCATGGCGATGCAAGCGGACAGGCCGAGGCGCCGGCCGTCTCGCGTCATGCATGCCGGTAGCATGACGCCATGACTCACCCAGAAGGCATGGACTTTTTCGATCTGAGGACCGTCATCGCACTGAGCGGCGTCATGGGTGGACTGATGTCGCTGGTGTTGTTCGCCTTGCGCCGCAACTACCCTGCGTCCATCGGCGGCCTGGGTGAATGGGCCAGCGCCATGGCGCTTGTTTTCGTGGCCGGAGGGCTGTCCGCTCTTCGCGATGCCGTTCCCACCCTCGTGGCGATCAATCTGTCCACTGCGTTGTTCTGGGGCGGCATCTACTTGGCTTACGTCGGGACCCGAAAGTTCTTCGAGCGTCCGGTGCGCCACGTGCCCTGGCTGTTGCTCATGGCGGCGCTGCTGGCAGCGCAGGTCTGGTACACGGTTCAGATGCCCGACTACCGGGTTCGCATGGCGTTGACCACCGGCTTCACCGGTTGCATCAGCGGTGTGCACGCCTGGCTGATTCTTCGACAACGTCCGCTCGGTCTGGCGCGTGCCATGGCCGCGGCGGTGCTATTGAGCCTGGCAGTGCAGCAGGCCATGCGCCTTGTCAGTGCGCTCGACAGCGATCCGCTGACCGATTTCTACGCCCGCGATACGTGGCAGATGCTGTATCTCACCGGTTTGTCGTTGTCCGTCCTGCTCTTCGCCATCAGCGCTGTCCTGATGGCGAGCGATCGCCTGCGCCAGATCCTGGAGGATCTGATCCGTCATGACTCGCTCACTCATGCGCTGACGCGGCGACATTTCACCGCTGCGTGCGAGTCGGAACTCGAACGCTCCCGTCGCAACGGCCGGCACATGGCGCTCCTGATGATGGACTTGGATCATTTCAAGACGATCAACGACATACACGGGCATCAAACCGGCGATGCGGTGCTCGTGTGGTTCGTCAGCCGGGCGCGCAGCGTCCTGCGTCGGGCTGATCAGCTGGGCCGCTATGGCGGCGAGGAGTTCGTCGCCCTGCTTCCGGAAACCTCCAGTGCCGAGGCACGCGTGGTCGCCGAACGCATCCGCGCTGTCCTGCGGGTGGACGCGCCAGTCCCGAACTGCACGGTCAGCATCGGCATCGCCGTCAACGACAAGCCTCAGGACACTGTCGAACAACTGCTGGCACGCGCTGACAAGGCGCTGTACCGGGCCAAGGGCAACGGCCGTGACCGGGTGGAATTCATGTCAGACGACGACACGGGCTGAGCGTTGACGCTCCGCGCGGAATCTCTGAGTCGCCTGGCGCGCCGTGCCTGCTGGGCTGCGTCGGGGTAAGTCAGCCGCACAAGGCAGGCGGTGATGTCACCCGACCCTTCCGAACCACCACAGCGACAGGCCCGCGCCCAGCACGATCAGTGTGGCGGCCATCAGGCTCAACAGTGCGGTCAATTCGGTTTCCCGTGCGCGGGACTGGACAGTCGAACCCAGGCCGCGATAGATGCCGCGCAGCACCTCGGCGGTGGCGGCCTGGTGATAGTCGGCGGCGGTCATCCGTGCCACCTCACGCAAGGTTGCGTCGTCCAGTTGGAGGTAGTAGGACATGCCTTCCCCCTCCGCCAGGTGTCCGTCAGGCGTCCCAAGGCCGATGGTGTGGACCCGCACCCCACGCTGCGCTGCCATCTGCGCAGCCTCCAGCGTGTCGACGCCGGTGGTGCGGCGTCCATCGGTCAGCAGGATGACCACCGCCGCCTCGTGCGAACCTGGAGCCACGGGCTGGACGACCTGTGGTGGCGGTCTGCTGCGGTCGCTCAACGGGCGGGCACGTCGATCGGGCCCGAACAGCATGGCCTCCAGATCGATGCCCTGGTCCGGGAACAATTCCGCCAGGGACACGACGATGGCGCTGCCGACGGCGGTGCCTCGCTGCATCTGGATCGCATCGATGGCGCGGATCAGAGACGGACGGTCTCGCGTCGGCTGTTGCGCCACCTGCGCAGTGCCGGCAAAGGTCACGATGCCGACGTCGACGTGGCGTGGCACCTCCGCGAGAAAGGCCTTGGCTGCCTCTTGTGCTGCGACCATTCGGGAGGGCGCGACATCGCCGACGCGCATGCTCAGAGACACGTCGATCGCCAGGATGATCGTGGACTGGGTCCAGGGCAGGGTGACAAAGGCAGTGGGACGGCTGAGCGCCAGCAACAGCAATCCGGTGGCCAGCAGGAGGATGGCTGGTGGCACGTGCCGCCGCCAAGGTCGGCCCTGGGCCCGCTTCACGATCTGCAGACTGCTGAGCCGGTGGACCGACCGCATCCTGCGACGCAGCAGCCAGGCATATATCACCGGCAACAGGGGCAGCGCCAGCAGGGCCCACAGATACTCAGGCCAGAGGAAGCTCATGTGCGAGGGGCCTCATGTGCGACGCGCCGCCGTCCGGACAGCGGCTGTCCTGTCGCTCGTCGGATTCTCCCGGAGTCGATGTCGCCCTGCACCCACCGCGGCCATGCGGCGGCTGGGCGCGTGCCTTGTGCATGCCAGGGC
>JBMTXX010000242.1:0-5334 GCA_049453935.1 Rubrivivax sp. | reverse complement strand
CCTGCGGCGAGCACACCGGCACCCACTTCGACGCGCCCATCCACTGGATCTCGGGTCGTCACCGCCCGAACAACGCGGTGGACACCATCCCGGTGCAGCACTTCGTCGCGCCCGCGGTCGTCATCGACTGCCACGAGCAGGCCGCTGCCGACCCCGACTACCTGCTCACCGTGGCCGACATCGAGGCCTTCGAGGCGGTGCACGGCCGCATCGCGCCGGGTGCCTGGGTGCTGATGCGCACCGACTGGAGCCGCCGACGCGACCCCGAGGCCTACCAGAACTTCGACGAGACGGGCCAGCACACGCCCGGCCCCTCCACCGAGGCGGTGCGCTTCCTGGTCGAGCAGCGCGACGTGCTCGGCTTCGGCTCGGAGGCCATCGGTACCGATGCCGGGCAGGGCTACCACCTGCGCCCGCCGTATCCCTGCCACTATTTCATGCATGGCGCGGGCCGATACGGCCTGCAGTGCCTGTGCAACCTGGACTTGCTGCCGCCCACCGGCAGCGTGCTGATCTGCCCGCCGTTGAAGATCGAGCAGGGCAGCGGCAGCCCGCTGCGCGTGCTGGCGCTGGTGGCCGGCTGATGCATCGACCCGCGACGGGCGCGTGCACGGAGATGAACCCGATGACCTCCACCCCCACGCTAGGCACCGCGCTGGTGACCGGTACCAGCACCGGCATCGGCCGCACGATCTGCGAACGCCTGCTGGCCTGCGGCATGACGGTTCTGGCGCTGTCACGGCGTCCGACCCCCATCGATCATCCGCGGTTGGTCAGCGTCGAGGTCGACCTGACCGACCGCGCCGCCACGCGGGAGGTGGCCATGGCGCTGGCGGCGCGTCACGAGGTCTCGGCCTTCATCCACAACGCGGGGGTGATCCGCCCGGCGCTGCTGGAAGACGTCCAGCTCGAGGACCTGGACGCCCTGACCGAACTGCACCTGGGCAGCGCGATCGCCATCGCGCAGGCGGTGCGTCCTGGCATGCGCGACCGCGGCCAGGGTCGGATCGTGATGATCTCCTCGCGCGGCGCGCTGGGGCTGGCCACGCGCAGCGCCTATGCCGCCACCAAGGCGGGGATGATCGGCCTGGCCCGCACCTGGGCGCTGGAGTTGGCTGCCGAGGGCATCACGGTCAACGTGGTGGCACCCGGGCCCATCCGCGGCACCGAGATGTTCCACGACGTGGTGCCTGCGGACAGCGAGCGTGAGCAGCGGCTGGCGGCCGCGATCCCGGTGCGGCGTCTGGGCACGCCGCTGGACGTCGCGCGTGCGGTGGAGTTCTTCGTCGATCCGCTGGCCGGCTTCGTCACCGGGCAGGTGCTCTACGTGTGCGGCGGCGCCAGCGTGGGCACCTTGACGGTCTGAGGGCGCGAACAGAGTGGCGCGCATGAAGTCGTGTGATCACACGCCAGACCTCGGGAGCCAGACCGCCGGCGCACGGTTCGCCGACTGCGCAGAGCCAGCGGCGCGGACCGGGGCCGGCGTCGATGATGGCGATCTTCCCTTCGTCGACGACTATCTGCCCGCGCTGCTCGGCCAGGCGGCGCAGCGCGTCCAGGGCGAGTTCCACCGCGTGGTCCTCGCCCATGGTTTTGCCATCTCGGAGTGGCGCGTGCTCGCCACGCTGGCCGACGGTCAGGCGATCAGCACCGGCCGGCTGGCGCAGGTGTCGCTCACCAAGGGCCCGACCGCGACGCGGCTGCTGGACCGCATGGTCGCCAGGGGGGAGGTCGAACGCCTGCCCGATGCGCAGGACCGGCGGGTGACCCGCGTCCGGATCACGCCGCAGGGCCGGCGCACCGTCTCGGCCTTGATCCACCTGGCAAGGCAGCACGAGCGTCAAGTGCTGTCGCGCTTCGGGCTCGATCAGGCCGAGACCTTGAAGACCATGTTGCGAGAGTTGATCGGTCCGGCCGGTGTCGAACCGGCCCCGTCGAGTGCTGCCGACCCCCCTCCAGCGGGCCCACCGGCTTCCTGACGGACCGCCGTCGGTGCCGGGCAACCCGGTCCGGGTGGTGGCGCGGCTCGGGATAATCGTGGGATGACACAGCTACCGGACGACGTCCTGAACGTCGAATCGCTCGATCTCGAAGGCCAGGGCGTGGCACGCCGCGACGATGGCAAGGTGGTGTTCATCGAGGGGGCGCTGCCCACCGAGCGCGTGACCGTCCAGGTCCTTCGGCGCAAGAACCAGTGGGAGCAGGCCCAGGCCACCGCGGTGCTGCGCGAGAGCACGCAGCGCGTGACGCCCAAGTGCCCGCACTTCGGCTTGCACACCGGCGCTTGCGGTGGCTGCAAGATGCAGCACCTCGACCCTGCGGCACAGGTCGCGGTCAAGCAGCGCGCACTCGAGGACGCCCTGTGGCATCTCGGCAAGGTCCGTCCGCAGCGGGTGCTGCGCCCGATCCAGGGGCCGGCATGGGGGTACCGCTACCGTGCCCGCCTGTCGGTGCGCCACGTGGCGCGCAAGTCCACGGTGCTGGTCGGATTTCACGAGCGCAAGTCACGTTACGTTGCCGACATGACGGCCTGCCCGGTGCTGCCACCGCACGTGGAGGCGTTGCTGCCGCTGCTGCGCGGCTTGATCGGCGCGATGGCCTCGCGCGATCGCCTGCCGCAGATCGAACTCGCGGTCGGGGACGCCGTCACCGTGCTGGTGCTCCGGCATCTGGAGCCGCTGTCCGAGGCGGACCTGTCCCTGCTGCGCGCGTTCGGCGCACAGCACGCGGTGCAGTGGTGGTTGCAGCCGGCCGGCCCCGACAGTGCGCATCCGCTGGACCCGCAGCAGGCGGCCGACGCGCCGCTGGATTACGCCTTGCCCGAGTTCGGCGTCCGCATCGGCTTTCGCCCCACCGATTTCACACAGGTCAACCCGCGCATCAACCGCGTCCTTGTCGAGCGCGCCCTCGGGCTGCTGGCGCCGGGGGCGGACGATCGCGTGATCGACTGGTTCTGCGGCCTGGGCAATTTCACGCTGCCGATCGCACGCCGCGCCGGGCAGGTGCTGGGCCTGGAGGGCAGCGAGACACTCGTGCAGCGCGCACGCGACAACGCCTTGGCCCACCATGTGGACGATCGCACGCAGTTCCACGCCCGCAACCTGTTCGACATGGACGCGGCCGCCTTGTTGGCGCTGGGGCGTGCCGACCGTTGGCTGGTCGACCCCCCTCGTGAGGGGGCGTTCGCGCTGTCGAAGGCCCTGGCCGATGCGGTGCAAGGTCTGGCGGGCGGCACACCCGGCGCGTGGGTGCCGCCGAGGCGCATCGTCTACGTCAGCTGCAACCCGGCGACGCTGGCGCGCGACGCGGGGCTGCTGGTCCATCAGGCGGGTTATGCCTGCACGGCGGCGGGCGTGATCAACATGTTCCCGCACACCGCGCACACCGAGAGCATGGCGGTCTTCGACCTGCCGGACGTTTCGGCGTCCTGAGCCAAAAGCTGCGGGGCCCGAAGGCCCCGCACCAAGTCTTGCATGATTCGACCTTGACGCCCCAGCCTTGCCGTGGGGCGTTAAGGTTCACTCCCGATCGCCGCCGAAGATCCCGAGCAGCGCCAGCAGGCTCTGGAAGACGTTGAAGACGCTCAGGTAGATCGCCATGGTGGCCGAGATGTAGTTGGTCTCGCCGCCATCGAGCACGCGCCGCACGTCGTAGAGGATGAAGGCGGAGAAGATGCCCAGGCACAGCACCAGCAGCGCCAGCATCAGCGCCGACGACTGCAGGAAGAAGTTGGCGATCATCGCGACGAACACGACCAGCGCACCGATCATCAGGAACTTGCCCATGCCGGACAGGTCGCGCTTGATGACGGTGGCCAGCGTGGCCATGACCGTGAAGATCGCTGCCGTGCCACCGAAGGCCGTCATCACCAGCGAGGCGCCGTTGCGCATGCCCAGCACCTGGCCGACCAGGCGCGACAGCATCAGCCCCATGAAGAAGGTGAAGGCCAGCAGCACCAGCACACCGGTGCCCGAGTGCTTGGTCTTCTCCACCGCGAACATGAAGCCGAAGGCGCCGGCCAGGAACACGACTAGCGACATGCCGGCACCCAGCATGTTCATGACGCCGGTGCTGACGCCGACCCAGGCGCCCAACACGGTGGGCACCATGGACAGTGCCAGCAGGCCGTAGGTGTTGCGCAGCACGGCGAGCTGGCGTGGATCGGCCGCGCCGATGGCGGGGGTCGGAAGGGTGCGGATCTGGTGGTTCATGAGGCCTCCGGCGAAGGTTGGATGGGCGGTCGTCGAGGTTTCGATGGACGGGAGCATGTTGCGTTCAAACACGCAACAAACGTAGACCCGCCTTTCGAAGTTTAGTTCCATGCCGCCCTTGCCCCGCGGCCAGTCGCTCCTGCGTGGAACTGGTGGCGCGGTCGCTGAGCCATGGCTGGGGCGCTGCATGCCCAGCGATACAATCCTCAGGTTTACCCGCCAACTGCCGCCTCCCCGCGAAACTCGTCTTCCGGTTTCCCCCCGAAGTGCTGCCGCCCGTCTGCGGGCAGGCGGCCGCAGGGAGCGCGCGAACCGGAGCTTTTCTTGCTACCCGTCCTGCCGCCCGCCGTCCTTGCGCTTGCAGACGGCTCCCTTTTTCGGGGCACGTCCATCGGCGCCTCGGGGTCGACGGTCGGTGAAGTGGTGTTCAACACCGCCATCACCGGCTATCAGGAAATCCTGACCGACCCAAGCTACTGCCGCCAGATCGTCACGCTGACCTACCCGCACATCGGCAACTACGGCGTCAATGCCGAGGACGTCGAGGCGCGGCAGGTGCACGCCGCCGGCCTGGTGATCCGTGACCTGCCGCTGCGTGCGTCGAACTTTCGCCAGACGCTGACGCTGTCGCAGTACCTGCAGCGCGAGGGCACGGTGGCGATCGCCGACCTCGACACGCGCCGCCTGACGCGCCATCTGCGCGCCACCGGGGCCCAGAACGGCTGCATCGCCACCTTCGAGCCCGGGCACGAGGTGAGCCCTCAGGATGTCGACCAGGCCATCGCGCAGGCGCGCTCGGCGCCGTCGATGGCCGGCCAGGACCTGGCCCAGGTGGTCTCGGTCGACGCGCCCTACGAGTGGAACCAGACCGAGTGGGCGCTTGGCGCCGGCTACGGCACGGCCGAGGCGCCGCGCTTCCACGTCGTGGCCTACGACTTCGGCGTCAAGCACAACATCCTGCGCATGCTGGCCAGCCGAGGCTGCCGCATCACCGTGGTGCCGGCGCGTACTCCCGCAGCGCAGGTGCTGGCGATGCGGCCGAACGGCGTCTTCCTGAGCAATGGGCCTGGCGACCCCGAGCCCTGCGATTACGCGATCGAGGCCGCGCGCGCGCTGATCGACG
>JBMTXX010000241.1:0-5337 GCA_049453935.1 Rubrivivax sp. | reverse complement strand
CACACCGCGGCCAATGCCTCGCTGATCGTCGGCATGGGCTACACCGGCATCCTCGTCAGCTTCGTCGCGCGACACCACCCGCTGGCCATCGTGCCGGTGTCGCTGCTGTTCGGCGGCTTTCTGGCCGCGGGCAGCCTGCTGCAGCGCCGGATGGGCCTGCCCGACGCGTCGATCCAGGTGCTGATGGGCTTCAGCTTCGTCGTCATCCTGGCCAGCGAGGCCTGGCGCGGCCGGCTCGGCACGCTGTTCATGTTGCGTCGCCCGCCGGTGGGGAGTGCCACATGACCGGATCCGCGCTGCTTGACGTGATGCTGGCCGTGCTCGGCGGTGCCATCCGCGTCGGCACGCCCTTCCTCTTCGTCAGCCTGGGCGAGTGCCTGACCGAGAAGGCCGGCCGCATCAATCTAGGCCTGGAAGGCGTGCTCGTCTTCTCGGCCATGGCCGGCTTCGGCGGCGCCTACCTCACCGGGCTGTGGTGGGCCGGTGTGCTGCTGGCAGGCCTCAGCGGCGCGCTGATCGCAGGGCTGCACGGCTTGGTGTGCAGCCTGCCGCGCGTCAACGACATCGCCGCCGGCATCGCGATCATGATGTTCGGCGCCGGCCTGGCCTTCTACCTGGGCAAGCCGCTGATCCAGCCGCAGGCGCCACAGATCCCGGCGCTGCCGCTGGGCAGCTGGCTGGGCGCGCCTGCAGGCAGCGCGGCGCAGGCCGCGCTGGCCATCAACGTGCTGTTCCCGCTGGGCGTCCTGCTCGCGCTGGCGCTGGCCTGGGCTTTCGGCAACACCGGCTGGGGCCTGAAGCTGCGCATGGTCGGCGACTCGGCCGACGCGGCGCGCGCGCTCGGCACCTCGGTGGGCGGCGTGCGCATCGCCGCCACCACCGCCGGCGGCTTCATCGCCGGGCTGGGCGGCGCCAGCCTGTCGCTGTATTACCCGGGCAGCTGGAACGAAGGCCTGTCCAGCGGCCAGGGCCTGATCGCGGTGGCGCTGGTGATCTTCGCGCGCTGGCAGCCGGTGCGCTGCCTGTGGGCGGCGCTGCTGTTCGGTGGCGCGGGCGCGCTGGGCCCGGCGCTGCAGTCGGTGGGCGTCAGCGGTTACACCTACCTGCTCAATGCCGTGCCCTACGCGCTGACGCTGGCGATCCTCGTGTGGACCTGCTCTCCCCGGCGCAGTCTGCGCGGCGCGCCGATGGAGTTGGGGGTGAGCCGGTGATGACGTCGTCGTCCGGGGGCTTCTGCCGTCACCTTGCCGCCCTGCCAGCCGCCTGACAAGTCGCCTCACCAGTCGCCTGACCCGTCCCGCGCATCCTGACCACCCCGCCACCCTCTCTCGTCACCCCACCCTTCCCGGAGCACCCCCCATGAACGGACTCGGAGGCCTGAACAAATCCCCCCATGGCGTCGTCGTCGGCCTGGTGCAGCTGCAGCTGCCGGTGGTCGAAACCCCGGCGCAGCTGCGCGCGCAGGCCGAGCGCATCGCCTGGATGGTGGGCAAGGCGCGGCGCAACCTGGGCACGATGGACCTCGTCGTCTTCCCGGAGTACGCGCTGCACGGCCTGTCGATGAGCACCGCGCCCGAGCTGATGTGCACGCTCGACGGCCCCGAGGTGGCGCTGTTCCGCCAGGCCTGCATCGAGCACCGCATCTGGGGCTGCTTCTCCATCATGGAGGCCAACCCCCATGGCAACCCCTACAACACCGGTCTGATCATCGACGACCGCGGCGAGTTGCGCCTGTACTACCGCAAGCTCCACCCCTGGGTGCCGGTGGAGGCCTGGGAGCCCGGCAACATGGGCATCCCCGTGTGCGAAGGGCCCAACGGCAGCCGCCTGGCGCTGATCATCTGCCACGACGGCATGTTCCCCGAGATGGCGCGCGAGGCCGCCTACAAGGGCGCCGAGATCATCCTGCGCACCGCCGGCTACACCGCACCCATCCGCCACGCCTGGCGCATCACGAACCAGGCCAACGCTTTCCAGAACCTGGCGCAGACGGCCAGCGTGTGCCTGTGCGGCAGCGACGGCAGCTTCGACTCGATGGGCCAGGGCATGTTCTGCGACTTCGACGGCACCGTGATGGCCGAGGGCGGCAATCGGCCCGACGAGATCATCACCGCCGAATTGCGCCCTGACCTGGTGCGCGAGGCGCGCGCGGTCTGGGGCGTCGAGAACAACCCCTACCAGCTGTACCACCGCGGCTACGTGGCAGTACGCGGCGGCGCCCAGGACTGCCCCTACACCTTCATGCAGGACATGGTGGCGGGCCGCTACCGGCTGCCCTGGGACGCCAGCATCCAGGTGCGCGACGGCACGCCCTGCGGCTTCGCGGCGCCGGTGCGCGACTACCGCGGCGCCGAGCCCAACCTGCTGGAGGCCCAAGCCGCCCCCGATGCGGCGCCGACGCTGCGCCAGGCCGCCTGAACTGAAGACCTGAACGAAGACCCCGCACGCCATGGGCACGATCGCAAGCACACCCTACCGCTGGCCCTTCGACGCCGACCTGCGCCCCGACAACACGGCGCTGATCGTCATCGACATGCAGACCGACTTCTGCGGGCGCGGCGGCTACGTCGACCGCATGGGCTACGACCTGAGCCTCACACGCGCGCCGATCGGGCCGATCCAGCGTGTGCTGGCGGCCATGCGCGCCGGCGGCTACACCATCATCCACACCCGCGAAGGCCACCGGCCTGACCTGTCGGATCTGCCAGCCAACAAGCGCTGGCGCTCGCGTCAGATCGGCGCCGGCATCGGCGACCCCGGCCCCTGCGGCCTGATCCTGGTGCGCGGTGAGCCCGGCTGGGAGATCATCCCCGAGCTGGCGCCGCAGCCCGGCGAGGTGGTGATCGACAAGCCCGGCAAGGGCAGCTTCTGCGCCACCGACCTGGAGCTGATCCTGCGCACGCGCGGCATCCGCAACCTGGTGCTGACCGGCATCACCACCGACGTGTGCGTGCACACGACGATGCGCGAGGCCAACGACCGCGGCTTCGAGTGCCTGATCCTCGAGGACTGCACCGGCGCCACCGATCTGGGCAACCACCAGGCGGCGCTGAAGATGGTGCAGATGCAGGGCGGGGTCTTCGGCGCCGTCGCAACGTCGGCCGCGCTGATCGAGGGCCTGGCCGCCGCGCCGGCGGTGGCCTGAACCATCCGATGCACCCACGCCAATCTATGCCGCAGGAAGATCGCCCTGTGAACGCCCATATCCTGCGGGAGCGCGACTGGCCGACCCACCGGCAGGACAAGCACTTCTGGAACCACGTGTGCCGCAGGAGGATGGCCCAGTGAGCGCCAATACCTCTCGCGCCCTCGGCCTGCAGACCTACCGCCTGGGCAAGCGCTTCGGCGACTTCACTGCGCTCGACGAGGTGTCCACCGAGATCGCCCCCGGCAGCGTGCACGCGCTGCTGGGCGAGAACGGCGCCGGCAAGAGCACGCTGGTGAAGTGCCTGTCCGGCTACCACCGCCCAGACACCGGCGCGGTGCTGGTGGACGGGCGCGAGCGCGAGATCCGCAGCCCGGCCGACGCACGTGCGCTGGGCATCGGCATGGTCTACCAGCACTTCACCGTCGTGCCCGGCATGACGGTGGCCGAGAACCTGCTGCTGGCGCGTGGCCGTCTGCCCGCCGTCGTGCCCTGGCGGCGCGTGCGCGTCGAGCTCGAGGCCTTCATGGCCGCCGCGCCTTTTCGCCTGGACCTGGACGCAACGCCGCTGCAGCTGTCGGCCGGCGAGAAGCAGAAGCTCGAGATCCTGAAGCAGCTCTACCTGCAGCCGCGGCTGCTGGTGCTGGACGAGCCCACCTCGGTGCTGACGCCGCAGGAGGCCGACGAGGTGCTGGGCACCTTGCGCGAGCGGGCGCACGCAGGCGAGTGCACCATCGTGCTGATCACGCACAAGTTCCGCGAGGTGCTGGCCTTCGCCGACGACGTGACCGTGCTGCGCCGCGGCCGCCTGGCCGGGCGATGCGGCGTCGCCGGCACGACGGCGGCGCTGCTGGCGGGCATGATGGTGGGCGAGGCGGCGCCCGCGGCCGACACGCCCGCCAACGGCGGCACGGCTGTCGACAAGCCCTTTCTTGGCAGCCCGGCGGCCCATGAAGCGCGCCTGGGCGACGAAGCGGCTGGCGAGGCCCGCGCCGAAGCGCTGGGCGAGCCCGGCGCCTCGCGCCCGGCCACCGCCGGAGCAGAGCGCCTGACGGTACGCGGCCTGCGCGTGCTGGGCGATCGCGGCGAGACCGCCGTCGACGGTCTGGACCTGCAGGTGCGCGCCGGCGAGATCGTCGGCATCGCCGGGGTCTCGGGCAACGGGCAGCGCGAGCTGATGGAAGCCCTGGTCGGCCAGCGCGAGCGCGCCGCCGGCGAGGTGCGGGTCGAAGGCCGGCCCTTCCGCGCCACACGCGCCGAGAACCGCACGCTGAAAGTGCGCAGCCTGCCCGAGGAGCCGCTGCGCAACGCCTGCGTGCCCGAGATGAGCGTGGCCGACAACATGGCGCTGCGCCGCTTCGACGAGCCGCCCTACGCCTGGGCCGGCTGGCGCGTCCCCGGGGCGGCGCGGCAGCGCGCCCGCGAGCTGATCGCGGCCTTCCGCGTGCGCACCCGTGGCGAGGGCGCGCCGATCCGCGCGCTGTCCGGCGGCAACGTGCAGCGCGCGGTGCTGGCGCGCGAACTGTCCGACGACGCCGCGCTGCTGCTGGTCAGCAACCCTTCCTTCGGCCTCGACTTCACTGCCGTGGCCGAGGTGCATGCCCGCCTGGCCGCCGCGCGCCACCGGGGCAGCGCCGTGCTGATGGTCGGCGAGGACCTCGACGAACTGCTGCGCGTGGCCGACCGCATCGTCGTGATGAGCCGCGGCCGCATCGTCCACGAGTGCATGGCAGCCCAGGGCGATCGCCACGAGATCGGCCGCCACATGGGCGGCGGCGCGCACGCCTGAAGCTCCCTGCCCATGAACACCCCTGTCAAAGGATCCCGAGCGGCGCTGGAGCACCCACCGTTCGGGCCGAGCCCATCGGGGCCTCTTTACCGTCACCGATCACCTCCCCCCGTTCGGGCTGAGCCTGTCGAAGCCCTCGGGCAGGCGTGCAGCTCACCGCCCTTCGACAAGCTCAGGGCGAACGGGTTTGCGTCCGTTCAGGCTGCGTTTGCGTCCGTTCAAGCTGAGCCTGCATTCGTTCGGGCTGAGCCTGTCGAAGCCCGCCGGCAAGCGTGCAGCTCACCGCCCTTCGACAAGCTCAGGGCGAACGGGCTCGCATCCGTTCGGGCTGCGTTTGCATCCGTTCGGGCTGAGCCTGCATCCGTTCGGGCTGAGCCTGTCGAAGCCCCCGACCGCCTCTGCC
>JBMTXX010000240.1:0-5374 GCA_049453935.1 Rubrivivax sp. | reverse complement strand
AGGTGGGCGTGGACGTGCCCAACGCCAGCCTGATGGTCATCGAGCACGCCGAGCGCTTCGGCCTGGCGCAGCTGCACCAGTTGCGCGGCCGCGTGGGCCGCGGCGCCGTGGCCAGCGTGTGCGTGCTGCTGTACACGCCGCCGCTGTCGGACACGGGCAAGGCGCGCCTGAAGGCGATGGCCGACACCACCGACGGCTTCGAGATCGCACGCCGCGATCTTGACATCCGCGGCCCTGGGGAGTTCATGGGGGCGCGCCAGAGCGGCGACGAGTTGCTGCGCTTTGCCGACATCCATGGCGACAGCCCCCTGCTGGAGCACGCCAGGCGCGTGGCGCCACGGCTGCTGGCCGAGCACCCGGGTGCGGCGCGCGCGCACGTGCAGCGCTGGCTGGCAGGCAAGGCCGAGTTCCTCAAGGCCTGACCGGGCCGTGGGAGAGCGATGGAAGACCTGCTGTTCACAAGGTCAGCCTGCATCGTCATGGGCTCGGCCCCGCCAACCATGCCGCCCCTGCGTCATCCCGGCCTCGATCGTCGCGCTGGCGCTGGCGCTGCCTGGCACTCGCGGCCCGAGCGACTCGACCGCCCGGTCGATCGGGTCTAGACGGAGGCCACCACCGACGGCCTGGCCGCCGCCACGGTGGACATGATGGTGGCGACATCGGCGTCTTCCACGCCCGCATTCCTCAGGACTTTCTCCAGGATGGCCGCGACCTCACCGAAAGCCTGCGGGCTGATGCGCAGGCCCTGGTGGGCGGCCTCCAGGGTGCGCCCCTCGTAGACCGAGGCGGGCTGGCCCATCACATGGGAGATGAACTTGACCTGATGCTCGATCAAGCGCGGAAGGTCGACGCCTTCGAAGTAAGGTCGCAGGCTCGGCGACGCCATGACGTCGCGGTAGAACGCGGAGACCACGCCCTTGACGGTCCGGACACCACCGTATTTGTCGAACAGGGTCATCGTGCCTCCGCTTCCTCATCGGGCTGTCGGGGCGGAGCCCGCCCCCGAGCAGGCCGCATTCTGGTCCAATCGGCTGCGAGGCGCACCCCGAGCTCTCTGGAAGCCGTGCAGGGCCCGCCGCGATGATGGACGATGCCCCCGCGACCCCCGACGACATGGAAGCCGAACTTGTCCGCCTGAAGGCGGCCTTCGCGCTTCAGCAGGCCGAATTGACCAAGTTGCGCGGTCAGCTCGACCAGTTGCTGGACGCCTCCATAGAGATGAGCCTGCAGGCCGAGGCCGGCAAGTCTGCCGAGCTGGCCAATCGGGCCAAGAGCGAGTTCCTGGCCACGATCAGCCACGAGATCCGCACGCCCCTGCACGGCATCCTGGGGCACGCCGAGCTGCTGCTGGGCACCCCCCTGGACGAAGCCCAGCGCCGCAGCGTGGGCCTGCTGCGCGCCAGCGCCCAGGCACTGACGGCGATCCTCAACGATGTGCTGGACTTCTCGAAGATCGAGGCAGGCCGAATGTCGCTCGAGCAGGAGCCCTTCGACCTGCTCGAATGTGCCCGGGACACCGTCGGCCTGTTCGAAGCGGCAGCCCGGGACAAGAGACTGCAGGTGAACTTGCATCTGCCGCATGCGCTGCCGGGTCGGGTGGTCGGTGACGCGATACGGTTGCGCCAGGTGCTGCTGAACCTCCTGAGCAACGCGGTCAAATTCACCGACGCCGGCGTGGTGGGGCTTCGCATCGAGCTCGTCGACCCGGCGCTGGCGCATACCGAGGGCCGCAGGCCACGCGGGGTGGTCGCCACCCGCATCGCCGTGAGCGACACCGGCATGGGCATGACCGAGCAGCAGGTGTCCGGGCTGTTCCAGCCCTTTCAGCAGGCCGACAGCTCGATGGCGCGGCGGCACGGCGGCACCGGTCTGGGCCTGGCCATCAGCCAGCGGCTGGTCGGCCTGATGGGCGGAAGGATCGAAGCCCGCAGCCGGCCCGGGCAGGGCAGCGTCTTCGAGTTCACGGTCCATTGGCCCACGGCGCCGCAGCAGGAGGTGGCGGCGGCGCCGCACCGGGCCCTGGACGAAGGTTTCGCCCGCCTCCGGCCCCTGAGCATCCTGCTGGTGGAGGACAACCCCGTGAACCAGCTGATTGCACTCCAGATGCTGGAGCGGCTGGGATACACGGCCACCTTGGCCGAGGACGGTGGGGCTGCGGTGCGGGTTCAATGCTCGCAGCCCCACGACGTGGTGCTGATGGACATCCAGATGCCCGGCATGGACGGACTGGAGGCCACGCGCCAGATCCTCGGCACATCCAACACGCGCACGCCCCGCATCATCGCGCTGACGGCCAATGCGGCCGACAGCGACCGGGAGCGCTACCTGCAAGCCGGGATGCACGACCACCTGGCCAAGCCCTTCGACCTCAGGCAGCTCGCGGCCGTCCTGGACCGCGCCTTCGAAGCCGGGTGGGCCGGCGCCTGCGCCCCGAAGTGGGAAACCGGCCGATGAGCGCCCGGGATCAGGTTGCCGCTGCATCGGCGACTGGCGTGCAGGAGTTCCAAACCGCCGCGTAGCCTGCCAGCGGCGGTTCCGAGCGTTTGGAACCGGCGCCAGGGTCGGGCCCGCGATCGGTTTCGGCGGGGCGTGCTGCTCTGCGAAGGCAACGAGACGCTGCCACTGTGCGACGACTGTGGGCTGCGCCGCTGTCCACGCTGTGGGGTCGCGCGCCGGAATTCGGGTAACGGCCGCGGGATGGCTGAACCCGATGCGGGGCGAAACAGTTCGACCTGGCGCGAGACGGAGTTCAGCGAGGCCGCAGTCCACACACATTCCGCGCACGCTCGCGATGACCTCCTAAGCCGATCTGGACGTCCCCACCAACGACCGGTTGCCGTCCTGGTAGGCCCCGGTGCCCGCTGACACCGCGAACGCGGACGCCAGCCCGCCGGATCAGCAGCCCCCTGGCACCGGCACCACGGGCGCCTGCAGCAGACGCCCGTCTTCGCCGAGGGCCCCCTCCAGCCGCAAGAGGTGCATCTTGCGCGGCAGCCCGCCGGCATATCCGGTCAACGCCCCATGGCTGCCAACCACCCGGTGACAGGGCACGAAGATCGACACCGGGTTGCGCCCGACGGCCGCGCCCACCGCGCGCACCGCAGTGGGCGCGTCGACCCGACGTGCGAGCGCCGCATAGCTGACCGTCCGGCCGCGCGGAATCTCCAGCAAGGCGCGCCACACGGCCACCTGCAGCCGCGTGCCGGCGAAGGCGATCGGCACGTCGAACGGCTCGTCGATGCCGAGGAAGTAGCGCTCGAGATGCGCTGCCGTGCGTCGCGCGACCGTGTGCGTGGGCGCATCGCGCCCCTGCGCTTCGATCGCAGGTTGGCCTTTCTGACCGACGAAGTACAGCCCGAGCAGCGCGTCGTCGTCGAAGGTCAGCAGGATGTCGCCGAGCGGGCTGGGCAGGATCGTGTGCTTCATGGGGCGCTTCTTTCGGCTGATGCGGGAGTTTGCGCCAGAAAAGGGGCCACGCAAGCAGTGCTTCATCCAGGCTTAAGCCAGGGCCCCTACGATCCGGGCGATGACAGGAGCACCGATGCCCGCCGCCACCCTTTTCGCAAGCACAGCCGAGCAAGCCACGTCCATGACGGGCTTGCCGAACCGCCTTGCAGCGACGTTGCGCGAGGAGCAACCCGTAGGTCTGAGTGACGTGCCACCCACAGCGGGTAGCTTGACCACCGGGACAGGCGCGCGCGCCGGACGGCGCCGCGCCTCGAGGTGCTGTCGATGACGACGCCGTCGGGAAGCCCCTTGTTCTCCCGCGCCTGGCACTGGCGCCTGGAACTCACCGTCGAGCAACTGATGCTCGCCGCCGCGCTGTACTGGGCGGTGGTGGCCAACGGCGGCTTCCTGTCGGGCGTGTTGGCGCGGCGATCCTGGGACGACCCGGCGACCTGGGGCTTCGGCCTGGCGATGGGCGTGCTGCTGGTGGCGCTGCACGTGCTGCTGATGGCCCTGGTCGCCAACCGCTGGACGGTCAAGCCGCTGCTGTGCCTGATGCTGCCGGTGGCCGCCGCAACGTCCTACTACATCGACACCTTCGGCATCTACATCGACCCGTCGATGCTGCGCAACGTGCTGCGCACCGACCCGGCTGAGGCCGCCGAGTTGCTCAACCCCTCGCTGTGGTGGCACCTGCTGTGGGTGGCGGGCCTGCCGATGCTGCTGCTGCGTTGGGTGCGGGTACGGCGTCACCCCTGGGGCCGTGCCACGCTGGAACGGGCGGGGTGGATCGTCGCCGCCGCAGTGGTCACGCTGGGGGCGGTGCTGGTGGTGTTCCAGTCTTTCTCGTCGCTGATGCGGCAGCACAAGGAACTGCGCTACCTGATCACGCCCGCCAACGCGGTCTGGTCCACCAGCCAGGTCTTGGTGGCCGACGCGCGCGGGGCGGCGCGCCCCCGCGAGCCCATAGGCCTGGACGCCGCGCCGGGCGCGTCCTGGGCGCAGCGCAAACGGCCGATGGTGGTGGTGCTGGTGGTCGGCGAGACGACGCGTGCGGCCAACTGGGGCCTGAACGGCTATGGGCGCCAGACCACTCCCGAACTCGCGCGGCTGCCGGTGGTGAACTTCACCGACGTCACCGCCTGCGGCACCAACACCGAGGTGTCGCTGCCCTGCATGTTCGCCCCGGTCGGACGGCGCGACCACGACGAGGCCCGCATCCGCGGGCAGCAATCGCTGCTGCACGTGCTGGCGCGCGCGGGTGTGGCGGTGCACTGGCGCGACAACCAGAGCGGCTGCAAGGGCGTGTGCGAGGGCCTGCCCGGCGATACCGTGGCCTCGCAGGGTGTGCCGGCGCTGTGCCCCGAGGGCGAGCGCTGCCTGGACGAGGGCCTGATCCACGATCTCGACGCCCGGCTCGACGCGGCCTCCGGGACGCAGTTGTGGGTCTTCCACATGCTCGGCAACCACGGGCCGAGCTACTTCCGCCGCTATCCGCCGCGCCACGCGCAGTTCTTGCCCGACTGCCGCAGCGATGACCTGAAGGACTGTCCGGTCGAGCACATCGTCAACGCCTACGACAACGCGGTGCTGTACACCGACGAGATCCTTGCGCGCGCGATCCGCAGCCTCGCCGCACGCGCCGACCAGATCGACTCGGCGCTGCTGTACGTGTCCGACCACGGCGAGTCGCTGGGCGAGAGCGGCCTGTTCCTCCACGGCATGCCCTACGCCATTGCACCGCAGGTGCAGAAGAAGGTGCCGATGGTGATGTGGACGAGCGCGGGCTTCGGGCCGGCGGCCGGCATGGCCGATGGCTGCCTGGAGCAGGCGCTGCGCCGTCAGGCCGCCTCACCGGTGGCCCACGACCACCTGTTCCACACGCTGATCGGCTGGTTGGACGTGCGCACAGCGCTCCACGAACCGC
>JBMTXX010000239.1:0-5376 GCA_049453935.1 Rubrivivax sp. | reverse complement strand
GTCTTCACGTGCGCGCGCTCGCTCCCCTGTTCAACCTGCTCGAGTGGCCCTTCCGCCTGGCACAACGCTGGCTGGGCACGTCGCGCCTGGCCTGGCTGTTCGTCGGGCCGAACCTGCTGATCTTCGGGGTCTTCACCTTCCTGCCCATCCTCATCAACATCGCCTACGCCTTGACCGGCGGCGTGAAGCTGATGCCGATGGAGCGGCCTTACACCGGCGCGGAGAACTTTCGTATCCTGTTCGAGTGCGGCAACTACCTGGACCTGTCGACCTGCCGCAAGGACGTCTTCTGGCGCGCGCTGTGGAACACCGCCAAGTTCAGCCTGATCCAGGTCGGGCTGATGGTGCTGCTGTCGCTGGTCACGGCGCTGGTGCTCAACCGCAAGATCCTCGGGCGCGGCTTCTGGCGCGGTGTGTTCTTCTATCCGGTGCTGCTGTCGCCCGTGGTGGTGGCGCTGATCTGGAAGTGGCTGCTGCAGAGCCAGGGCGTGTTCAATGCCGGCCTCGCGGCGCTGGGCGCGCCGCCGGTGGAATGGTTGACCGACGCCGGCTGGGCCTTCTTCTGGGCCGTCTTCGTCTCGATCTGGGCCCACATGGGCTTCTACACGCTGATCCTGCTGGCCGGCCTGCAGGCCATCCCCAAGGACCTGTACGAAGCGGCCGAGATGGACCGCGCCACCCCGTGGCGCACGCTCACGCGCATCACGTTACCACTGCTGCTGCCCAACCTGATCGTCGTGCTGGTGCTGGCGATGATCCGCGCGGTGCAGGTCTTCGACGAGGTCTTCGTGCTCACCGGCGGCGGCCCGGGCTCGGCCACGACCTTCATCGTGCAATTCATCTACCAGACGGGCTTTGCCGAACAGATCCATCTGTACGGGTTGGCTGCGGCAGCGTCGCTGACGCTGGCCGTGGCGCTGATCGTGCTGACGCTGCTGCAGCTCAAGGCGACGCGGGCCAGCCAGGCCGGCGAACGGGCCCGCTGAGGGCGCGATGGGAACCTGCCGATGACACGCCTGCTCACCTTCCTGACCCGCACCCGGGGCCGCGGCCGGATGGACTGGACCGACGCGCTGAGCTACCTGTATCTGGTGATCGGGCTGTTCACGATGTTCGCGCCCATCGTGTGGCTGGTGATGTCGTCGTTGAAGACCGAGTCGGCCATCGGCCAGTACCCGCCGACCTTCCTGCCCTACACGCAGAAGCAGGTCGTCGTCGCCGGCCATGACAAGCCGCTGCCGCTGTACCGCATCACCGACCCGCAAGGCCGCGAGCGCGAGATGGCGCAGGTCAGTCGCATCGGGATCATGGCGACGATGGTCGATCCGGCCGACCCGTCGCAGACGCTGCAAGTCAACATCCGCCAGCGCACACCGGTGCAGGAGATCCGCTTCGCGACCTCGAACTACACGGAGCTGTTCGAGAAGTTCACCTTCGGTCGCTATCTCTGGAACAGTGTCTTCATCACCGTGGTGGCCACGGTCCTGACGCTGCTGGTCAACTCGATGGCGGCCTTCGCGCTGTCCAAGTACCGCTTCACCGGCCAGAAGACCGTCTTCGTGCTGATCATCGCCACGCTGATGATCCCGCCGACCATCAGCTTGGTGCCGGTGTTCCTGGTGATCAACTCGGTCGGGCTGCTGAACAGCCTGTGGGGCGTGATCCTGCCGGCCATCGCCACGCCCACCGGGGTGTTCCTGTTGCGGCAGTACATGCTGACCATCCCCGACGAGCTGCTGGAAGCCGCGCGCATGGACCATGCCAGCGAGTGGCGCATCTACTGGCGCATCATCCTGCCGCTGGCGGCGCCGGCACTCGCCGTGCTGGCGATCTTCTCGGTGATGTGGCGCTGGAACGACTTCCTGCTGCCACTGATCGTGCTGTCCAAGAGCGAGGTCTTCACGCTGCAGCTGGCGCTGAACGCCTTCCAGGGCGAGCTGAACACGCAGTGGCACTACCTGCTGGCCATGACGGTGATCACACTGGTGCCGGTGACGCTGGTCTTCGCCTTCCTGCAGCGCTACATCACCACCGGCATCGCCAGCGCCGGGGTCAAGTGAAGCCAGGCACCGAAGGCCGGGCGACCGCCCTCACCGACGCCGAAGGCTGCACTGCCCTCCACCCCCTGTCCTGCGCCGATGCCCCAGGCATCTGACCCACCGAAACGACACCGCCGTGGCCACGCTCGAACTCCGCTCCATCGTCAAGTCCTTCGACCGCACCACGGTCATCCGCGGCGTCGACCTGCAGGCTGCGCATGGCGACTTCGTCGTGCTCGTCGGCCCTTCGGGTTGTGGCAAGTCGACCCTGCTGCGCATCATCGCGGGGCTGGAGTCGGCCACCAGCGGCGACGTGCGGATCGACGGCCAGCGCGTCAACGACATTGGTGCGGCCGACCGCGGCTGCGCGATGGTCTTCCAGTCCTATGCGCTGTACCCGCACATGACGGTCTACGCCAACATGGCCTTCGGTCTGGAAAACGCGGGCGTGGACAAGGCCGAGATCCGGCGTCTGGTCGACCAGGCGGCGCAGATGCTGCGCCTGGACGGCCTGCTCGAGCGCAAGCCCACGCAGCTGTCGGGCGGCCAGCGCCAGCGCGTGGCCATCGGCCGCGCCATCGTGCGCGACCCCAAGATCTTCCTCTTCGACGAGCCGCTGTCCAACCTGGACGCCGAGCTGCGCGTGTCGATGCGCGCCGAGCTGCGCGAGCTGCACCGGCGCCTGGGCGCGACCATGGTTTACGTCACGCACGACCAGGTCGAAGCCATGACGCTGGCCGACCGCATCGTCGTGCTGCGCGACGGGCGTATCGAGCAGACAGGGAGCCCGCGCGAACTTTACGAACGTCCGGCCAACACCTTCGTCGCCGGCTTCATCGGAAGCCCGCGGATGAACTTCGTGCCGGCCGCGCGCCTGGCGGGTCTGCCCAGGCTGCAGGCCAGCCTGCCCGCGGGCACCCAGGACGTCGGCATCCGCCCTGAAGACCTCAGCCGTGCCTCGCAGGGCCTGGGTCTGGCGCTGACAGTGGAGGCCACCGAGTATCTGGGCGCCCAAGGCCTGGTGCGAGGCGCGCTGGCCGATGGCGGTGAGCGCCTGGAAGCGCTGATCGACGCGCAGGACCTGCCGGGCCCCGGAAGCACGCTGTGGCTGCAGATGCAGGCATCGCGCCTGCACCCTTTCGGCGCGGACGGCGTGCGGGTGGCCACCGACCTGTCCTGAAGACGTGCCGAACCGACGATGCACAGTCTGCCCGCACATGCGGCCGTCGCCACCGCCCGCCTGATCGGCTGACCGATCGAACGCCCAAAGCCGCAGTGCTGAAAGGCCCGAAGACATGACGCCGTGGACCACCCCCACCTGGCAGACCACCCCTGACGGCGCCCGCGCCACCCTGGACGACGGCGCGACGATGCGCCTGCGCTTTCTGTCGCCGTCAATGGCGCGTCTGAGCCTGCGCCCCGCGGGTGGCTGGCGCGAGCCGCGCACCTGGGCGATCGCGCCTGATGGCGGTGGCGACGTGCCCTGGGAAGGACGCGCGCGCGACGACGATCACGGCTTCGCGCCGCCGCCGCTGACCCCCTTCGAGCACGACGGCCGGCCCGGCCTGGATGCCGGGGCGCTGGCCGTGACGCTGCAGGCCGCGCCGCTGCGCCTGCGCTGGAGCGCCGGACGCGACGGCCCGCTGCTGGCCGAGGACCGCCGCACCACGGCCTACCTGCGCAGCGCGCGCACCGGCGCCGTGCGCCACTACCTGCAGCGCGATGCGGCCGAGCGCTACCACGGCCTGGGCGACAAGACCGGCCCGCTGAACCTGCACGGCCGGCGCCTGCGCACGCTGGCGATGGACTCGCTGGGCTACGACCCCGAACACGGCGACCCACTGTACAAGCACTGGCCCTTCGTGCTCAGCCGCACGCCAGAGGGACGCTGGCTCGGCCTGTACTACGACACGCTGGCCGTCTGCACCTTCGATCTGGGCTGCGAGCACGACAACTACCACGGCCTGTACCGCCACGTCGAGATCGACGACGGCGACCTGGACCTCTACCTGATGGCCGGCGCCACGCCCGGCGAGGTGATCGCGCAGTTCGTGCGCCTGATCGGTGGCACCGCGCTGCCGCCGCGCTGGACGCTGGGCTATGCCCAGACGGCGATGGGCCTGGCGGATGCACCGGACGCGCAGGCGCGGCTGCACGCGTTCATCGACGAGATCGCGCAGCACCGCGTGCCGGTGTCGGCCTTCCACTACGGCTCGGGCTACTCGATGCGCGGGCCGCGCCGCTACGTCTACACGTGGAACCGAGACAAGTTTCCCGATCCGCAAGCCCTGAACGCGCGCTTCCACGAGCGCGGGCTGCACGTCGTGGCCAACATCAAGCCCTGTCTGCTGGACGACCATCCGTCCTTCGAGGCGCTGGCGCGAGACGGGGGCTTCGTCGTCGACGCCCAGGGCCACCCGGTGGTCGAGCCCTACTGGGACGGCCAGGCCGCCTTCCTCGACTTCACGCACCCAGCCGGGCTGCGCTGGTGGCAGGAGGGGCTGCGGCGCCAGATCCTGGACATGGGCATCGACGCGGGCTGGAACGACAACAACGAGCACGCGGTGCAGGAAGAGAGCGCGCTGTCGCACGGTTTCGGCCAGCCACTGCCCATCCACCGCAGCCGCCCCTTGCACGCATTGCTGATGACGCGCGCCACCTTCGAGGCGCAGCGCGAGCGCGCCGCCCCGGGCGAGCCGGTCTACACCGTCACCCGCGCCGGCCCGCCCGGCATCCAGCGCTACGCACAGACGTGGACGGGCGACAACGGCACGAGTTGGCGCACGCTGAAGTGGAACCTCCGCACCGGGCTGCAAATGAGCCTGTCAGGCCTGTTCAACACCGGCCACGACGTCGGGGGCTTCCATGGTCCGGTGCCGGAACCTGAACTTTTCGCACGCTGGGTGCAGGCCTGCTGCCTGAACCCGCGCATGGTGATGAACTCGTGGAAGGCCGGCAACGTCGTCAACCTGCCGTGGATGCACCCCGAGGTCACCGGCATCGTGCGCGCCGCCATCGAGCTGCGCTACCGCCTGCTGCCCTACCTGTGGCAGGTGTTCGAGCGTGCGGCCTCGCACCACGAGCCCATCATCCGGCCCACTTTCTACGACTTCCCAGAAGACGCGCAATGCCTCGAGGACTGCGACGACTTCATGCTCGGGCCCGACCTGCTGGTCGCGCCGGTGGTCGAGGAGGGCCAGCGCGAACGCCGCGTCTGGCTGCCCGCCCTGCCCGGTGGCGGGGACTGGTTCGACTTCGAGACGCGCCAAGCCTACGCCTCGGGCCGATGGCACACCGTGCCTGCGCCGCTGGACAAGTTGCCGTTGTTTGCGCGCGC
>JBMTXX010000238.1:0-5379 GCA_049453935.1 Rubrivivax sp. | reverse complement strand
CAGCCCGACCACCGCCGACAGCGCCAGAGCGCCAGCCGGGCCGGGCCGGACTGCTCGTCGACGAGTGCGCGCTGCGTGCGACTGGGCCTCCTGTTCCTGGGTTGCCCGGTGACGCGGAAGAGCGTCATCGGTGGAGGCATCGTAGGAAGCGGGGGCCGCGGCGTCAGGGGGAATCGGGGCTTGGGGGAGGGACTGAATCCGGGTTGTCAGGAGGGGCTGTAAGGCGCCAGCGGGGGTGGGGGCACGGACGTTTGTGGCGGCGGGTGGATAGCGGTTGCGGTCGGTCAGCCATTGACGACTGATCGACTGCTGTCGGCCATTACCGGACTGACGCGAAGGTCAGGTTCTAGGCATTCCACTCAGCACGGCCAACCGCGCGACGTCGTTGCGTGCTTGCGAATGGGCTGCAACACCGCCGAATTGACTGTTAACCGGATAACAGTTATTCTTGCCGCCATGTCGATCCAGTCGTTCGCCTGCTCCGACACGCAGAGCCTGTTCACCACGGGCAAGTGTCGCCGGTTCGTCAACATCAAGAGCGTGGCCGAGCGGAAGTTGGCTCAACTCGACGCGGCGCCATCGGTGAATTTCATGAAGGCCCCTCCAGGCAACGACCTGAAGGAATACGACGATGCCTGGCATGTGCGAATCAATGACCAGTGGCGCCTCACCTTCAAGTGGGGTGAGAGCGGTCCCTATGACGTGCTCATCGAAGACCCTCACTGACCCAGTCCCGGCGGGCATTGAAATCCTGAACAGCAGCGGAGTGCACCATGTTCAAAAACGGTATGCGTCCTGTCCATCCAGGTGAAATCTTGTTGGAGGACTACATCAAGCCCATGGGCGTCAGCGTGCGCACAGTGGCCATGGCGCTGCATGTGCCCTACTCGCGACTCAGTGAGATCATCAAGGGACAGCGCGGCGTGTCGGCGGATACGGCCTTGCGCCTGGAGCGTTACTTCGGCAGCGAGGCCAAGGGCTGGTTGAACCTTCAGGCGGCCTACGAGTTGCGCGTGGCTGAGATCGAGAACGGCCAAGCCATCGCCAAGGAGATCCAGCCGATTGCGCTGGCCGCCTGAACAGATTGGCCCTGCGTCTTGAACAGACTTCGCCACCCCAGCGACCGCTCTGCCGCGTTCGTTACTCGGCTTTAGGTAGCGCCGGTTCGTTCGGCAGGCTCTTGCGTCGCACGTGCCATGTTGGCCAGAGCTTCCCGCAAGCCCCGTTCGGCGGCATCGACCGCCCCAGCGAGATAGCCCGGGAACTGCAGTGACCATTCGCTGCCAATACCGAACAGCCGGCCTTGCCATGCGCCCTCATCAGCGCTGCGGGAAGGGGCCGCGGCATGGTGGCCCGCAGCGTCCTGGTCGTCCTCGGTCGCGGTCAGCGGGTCTGCGGCCCAGTCCTTCAAGGCATCGCCTACCGGTGAGCCGGCGCGCTCGCCAAACAGCCGGACGAGTTGCGCGCGGCAGTGGGCACGCAGCACCTGGTCGCTGATCTGGCGACGCACCTGCGCCGGCACACCGAGGAAGCCGAACAGCGCGGCGTGGCCGCCGGGCATCGAGAGGTCGTGGACCTCGCCCATCGGGCCGACGCTGCTGTGCGCACCGCCGGAGAGGCCCTGCTCGCGCCAGAAGGGCGTGTCGTAGACCGCCACGTACTTCGCGTGCGGCGCCATCCAGGTCGGCGTGGCCCGCCAGCGGCGCGCGAGTTCGGCCGGCAGCGATGGATCGAACTGCAGGCGGGCCGCGGCGATCCGGGGAGACATTGCCAGCAGCACCTGCTCGACGTGCCAGACCATGGACGTGCCGGCTGCATCGTCAACCGTCAACTCGACGCGATGGGCGTCGCTGCACAGCCGCCGCACCGTCTGTCCGGTGCGGACGATGGCCGGATCGAGCCGGGCGTGCAAGGCAGCGACGAGGGCCCCCGTGCCGCCCGCCAGTCGCATCGACGGCGGCTCGCTGGCATGAGCCTGCGTGCGAAGCGGCGGCGTTTGCGCCGAGCGCTCGACGAGCAGGTCGCCATCTTCGACCTGCGCAAAGCGGTGGACCCCTAGCTCGGTGACCAGCTGGTCGAGTTGCGGCTGCAACGCCGGCCAGAACCAGCTCGGCCCGAGGTCGAAGCGATCGAGCGCGGATTCGGTTGTGTCCACGAGCGATCCTGTGGCGTCGACCGAGAGGATGCGGCCGCCCAAGGTGGTGCGCGCCTCCAACAGCACGATGTCGCGCACGCCTTGCTGCACGAGCCGCCACGTGGCCACCAAGCCCGCCAAGCCCCCGCCGACGATGGCGATGCGGGCTCGAAACGTCGTCACGCGGCGAGCCCGGCCAGGTGACCCGTCTTCAGGTAGACGGTGGTCCCGGCGTCGCCCGCATGGATCTCGGGGGCGTCGCCGGGCGGAAGCCTGAGCCAGCTCAGCGGTCCGAGCACGGTGGTGCCGACGACCGACCGGCCTTCGATCACCAGGAGTTCGGCACCGCCTGGCGTGTCCAACTGCAGCGTGTGGCCCGGCGGCAAGCGGACCAAGCTCACCTGCTCGTGGTCGGTGGCGTACAGCGCACAGACTTGGTGACGGCCTTCAGTCCGCCAGTTCGATGGATCGCGGGTGTCGACGCGCACGGTGCGTGTATCGTTCGCCGCCATCTGCCACAGCTTCACGAAGATCAGCGCGCCGTCCGCGCTCGAAGGCTGATGTGCCGAGCCTGGCGGATTGCGCAGGTACAAGCCGGGCCCGAAATCGCCACTGCCGTCGGAGAAGGTGCCGGACAGCACCAGGATCTCCTCGCCGCCCGGGTGACCGTGCGCCGGGAAGACCGATGCGGGCGCATACCGCACCAGACTCGTGGCCCGCGCTCGCTCGGCTCCCAGGCGGTCCAGCATCACCCGCTCCACGCCGGGCTGCGGCGAAGTCACCCAGCGGTGTTCAGCCGCCGTCAAGGTGGCGCGGAGCGAGAAGTCGGGATTCACGAGCATGATCAGCTGCAACTGTAGCCACGTCGGTCGGATTCGCAGCGATCTCGGTCGGTCGGGCGGCAAGGCCGAACTCACGCTTACCGCCATCAAGCGGCCGTTGGGCCTGGTGGCCGCGAGGACGCACGAACGTCAGCAGTACGTGGCGCAGCGGCCGCACACCTCCAGCGAGCCGATCCGAGGCAGCGCATCCGACCGCTTCCCCGCAACTCGAACTTACGCGGCCGACCCCGAAGAGACCCTGGCTACCCTGAACCGATTGCGTTGAAGCAGTTGCCTGAGGAGGAGAACTCGCCCCGGTGCCAGCAAGATCCTGTGGACCTTGGCTGTCGGCTTCCCTACCTGAAAGATCATTGCAGGCGCACCATTGCCGAGGGACGCCGCGCGCAAGGTCTGCACGCGCCCCTCGTCCCTTCTGGCGAAGGTGCACTCAGGCCAAGGTTCGGGTCAGGGTGCGAACATGGCCTGCAACGTCTGTAGCGTTGAAGCCAGCGTTGCCGGGCGCAGGGCACCCAGCCGCTTGACCAAGCGCGCACGGTCGAGCGTTCGTATTTGATCGAGCACGATCAGGCCCTGCTGGCCCTGGAAGGTGAGCGCGACGCGGAACCGCGCGGGCCGCGACCCGGTGGTCATGGGCGCGATGATGACGGTACGCAAGTGCGCGTTCATTTCGTCGGGCGAGATCACGACACAGGGTCGGGTCTTCTGGATCTCGCTGCCCACTGTCGGGTCGAGCTGGGCCAGCCAGATATCGCCGGTCTTCATCACCAGACCAACTTGTCGTCGCCCTCGTTGGCAAGCTCCGGCCAGACCAGCGCGTCATCGCCCTGCACGGCCAGGCGCTTCGCGTCATCGGCCCAGCCGTCACGCGGGTTGCGGCGGATGGCGCGGATCTCGATCACGCCATCGCGCACCCGCAGGTCGGCAGTGCCTTCCAGGCCCACCTGAGCCAGGATGGGCTTGGGAATCAACACACCTTGCGAGTTGCCCATCTTGCGAATGGCTACTTCCATGATCTGTTCCGGTGAAGTAGTGTAAGCACAATGGTAGCACGGCAAGCCGCCGGCCCGGGATGACTCTTGATGGCCGGGTCCGTGATTACGCAGCGCATCCATGAAGCTGCCGTCCTCTGGTGGCGGCGCCTCGACTGCCCAGCCCAGGCGCCGCCTGGATCGCCGACCTCAGACCTCGGTTTGCTCAGAGATCTCCTGGGCATCGTCGGCCTCGATGCCCAGGTAGCGGACCGTCGATTCCAGCTTGGAATGGCCAAGTAGCGGTTGGACTGTCCACGATCGCCCGGAACGCTGTCCGCGATCAGCTTGGAATGGGTGTCCGCGATCTGCGGAATGCGCAAATCGGCATTGGTCGAGGTGCGACCGGCGATTTGGCGGGACCTGGTGCCGGTGGCAGCGCTGAGCGCCGGGCAGAAGGACGCCTACGTCACTGCGTCGTGGTTGAAGGCGGCGGATGCATCGGGGGAGTCGAGCGACCTTCTTCAGCCGGGGCTGCCGCAGCCCGAGCGGCTGGTTTGTGGTGTCGAGGGATGGATCACTGGGGCGGCCGTACCGGCCTTGAACAGTGACTGACTGACGACGGCCGGTGGCAGTCACTGGGCGCCTCCGCGGGAACCCGTCATTCGACGGCGTGGAGCTTCCCAGTTGGGTCCGCCTTGAGGCATATCCGGCCTGGGTCTTCTTGCCTGGCCATCAGTGCACCCACCGTGCACACGGGTCTTCAGTGCTTCGTCGCTGCGCCCGGCGGTTGCGAGAACAACTTGGCCGCGCGGCCTTTGATCTCGAGCAGCTCGTCCGGGGTCACGCTGTACCGGCCGGACATGCGGTCCACGCGCACGCCGAACTCGACGTCGCGGCCGCCGTTGGAGAGAACGCCAACTGTGAACTCGTAGTCCTTTTGATGCGCCGGCAGGCCTTGGGTGGCGATGTCGTAATCCTCGTAGCGCACGATCTTGATGTCGCCGCTGGCAAGGTCGAGTTCGCCCTCGGCTCGGATCTCGTCATCGGCGAGTTCATCGACGACAGTGATGGGTAGCTTCAGGTTCATGGTGATCTCTGGCGTGATGGGCCAACGGCCAAGCGTGCAGGTAGGAGACTCGCCACGCAATTCGGCTTTTGCCGGCTTTGGGGGCGGATAAACGTCGTGCTGACCGGTAGGTGAGGACGGCGGATCGTTTCGGCGCTGCCCCCATTGTCGGCTGGCTGAGCGACATCGCCACTCACCCGAAACCTGTGCCTGGTCCCTGAGTGAAGTAGAGCGGGCGTTGCTCGTCAATGACTGCGACTGACGTGGAGGATCATCTCCTTCGGGTCGCAAGCTGACAACGGCTTCATGTTGAGCCAGCCGAGCTTGAAGTGCGCACGCTGGCCCGCCCAGTCCAGCGGAAACGGA
>JBMTXX010000237.1:0-5399 GCA_049453935.1 Rubrivivax sp. | reverse complement strand
GCGATGGCGCTGGAGTCGGCCACACGGTCCTGGCTGGCGCGGCTGAGCTTGCGCACGCGCCGGCCGAAGTAGAGACTGGGCAGCACCACCAGCACCAGGATGCCCAGCACCTGCCCCATCACATAGGGGTTGGTCACCACCAGCATGCCCAGTGCGCCGATGCCCATGACGGTGTTGCGCAGCCCCAGGCTCAGCGAAGAGCCGACCACCGTTTGCACCAGCGTGGTGTCCGTCGTCAGGCGGCTGATCACCTCGCCGGTCTGCGTGGTCTCGAAGAATTCCGGGCTTTGCCGCACGACGTGGGCATACACCGCGTCACGCAGGTCGGCGGTGATGCGCTCGCCCAGCCAGGTCACCATGTAGAAGCGCGCGGCCGAGAACAGCCCGAGCGCCGCGCCCACGGCGAACAGCGCCGCGAAGTGCTCGCGCAGGGCCATCAGGCGCTCGCCCGGATCGGCCGCCACCAGGCCCTGGTCGATCAGCGACTTCAGTGCCACCGGCAACAGCAACGTGCTGGCAGCCGCCAGCACCAGAAAGCACAGCGCCAGCGCGATGCGTCCTCTGTACGGCTGAACGAAGGGCAGAAGGCCAGAGAGGGATCTGGGTGTGGTGGCGCGCGCGCGATCGGGGAGCTCTTTCCTGGCCATGGGCGGCAGTCTATCGGCAGGTTCGTGGGCGAGGTTGTGCGCATGTGCGCCCGGCGTGCTGCTGCGATACTTCGGCCCCCATGAGCGATCGTTACGCCGTCATCGGCAACCCCATCGCGCACAGCAAGTCGCCGCAGATCCACCTCGCTTTTGCCGAGGCAACGGCGCAGGACATCGCCTACGAGCGACTGCTGGCGCCCGAGGGCGGCTTTGCCGCGGTGGTCGATGCCTTCCGGGCTCAGGGCGCGCGCGGGCTGAACATCACCGCCCCCTTCAAGCTGGATGCCTACGCCTACGCGACCGACCTGACCGAGCAGGCCCGATGGGCGGGCGCGGTGAACGCAATGAAGTTCGACGGTGATCGGGTGCTGGCAGACAACTTCGACGGCGTCGGCCTGGTGCGCGACGTGGTGCACAACCTCGGATGCCCGATGAAGGGCCGGCGCGTGCTCGTCCTGGGGGCAGGTGGCGCCACTCGCGGCCTGCTGCTGCCTTTCCTGCAGGAGCGTCCGGCCGGTCTGTGGATTGCCAATCGCAGCGTCGAGCGTGCCGTTGAACTGGCGCAGCGCGCGGCGTCGCGGGCCGTCTCGGATACGTCGGTGCAGGCGTGCGACTACGCGGCGCTGAGCGGCGTGGGCGCCTTCGACATCGTCTTCAATGCGACCTCTGCCAGCCAGTCGGCGCAGGCGCTTCCGGTGCCGACAACGGTGTATGCGCCTGGCTGCCTGGCCTATGACCTCGTCTACGGCAAGGGCCTGACGCCTTTCCTGAGCGCGGCGCGGGCGGCGGGCGCCGGTCAGGTGGTCGACGGCGTGGGCATGCTCGTCGAACAGGCCGCAGAGGCCTTCTGCTGGTGGCGCGGCGTGCGCCCTGACACCCGCGCCGTGATCCGCGATCTGACCGTGCCACTGACATCCTGATCCCTAAGACCAGACCCTCGCGAGAAGACGATGAAGCTGCTGCTCCTGCACGGTGTCAACCTGAACATGTTCGGCAAGCGCGATCCTGCGCAATACGGCAGCGCCACGCTGGCCGAGATCGATGCCCGCGCCCAGGCTTTGGGCCGGGAACTGGGTGCCGAGGTCGAGTGCTTCCAGACCAACTTCGAAGGCGCGATGTGCGAGCGCATCCACCAGGCGCACGCGCAGGCGGTGGAGGCGGTCGTGATCAATGCCGGCGCCTGGACGCACTACAGCTACGCGATCCGCGACGCGCTGGCCATCCTGAAGTGCCCCATCGTTGAGGTGCACATGTCCAACGTCCATGCCCGCGAGGCCTTCCGCCACGTCTCGGTGTTCTCCGAGGTGGTGCGCGGCCAGATCTGCGGCTTTGGCGTGGACAGCTACCTGCTGGGGGTGCGCGCCGCCGTGTCCGCTGTGCAGGCTGGGCGCGCGAGCTGAGGCGGGCCGCTGCCCCGTCGCCGGTCCGTTTCATCGCACGCAAGACCATGCGCATCGACGGCCACACCGAACTCATCGCCCACATCGGGCATCCGACGCACAGCTTCAAGGCGCCGCTGATCTACAACCCCTACTTCGAGCACGCCGGCATCAACACCGTCGTCGTGCCCATGGGGTGCCGGGCCGAGGGCTTTCCTGAATTGCTGCGCGCGGTGTTCGCGCTCGAGAACATCCGCGGCGCGTTGATCACCATGCCGCACAAGGTCAGCGTCGTCGACCTGCTCGACGAGGTGGCACCCGCGGTGCGGGTGGCCGGGGCCTGCAACGCCGTGCGGCGGGATGCGGCCGGCCGCCTGGTCGGCGACATGTTCGACGGAGAGGGCTTCGTGCGCGGCGTGCGGCGCAAGGGCGTGCAGGTGCAGGGCGCGCGCGTGCTGATCGTCGGCGCGGGCGGCGTCGGCTCGGCGATCGCGGCGTCCTTCGCCGCGGCAGGTGTGGCGGCGTTGTCCGTGTACGACCTGCGCCCCGCGTCTGCCGACAGCCTGGCGCAACGGCTGCGCCAGCACTTTCCTCAGGTCGACGTGTGCACAGGCTCGAACGACCCGGTCGGACACGACGTCGTCGTCAACGCCACCCCGATGGGCATGGAGCCGGGTGACCCGCTGCCGCTGGATGTCTCGCGTCTGGCGTCTTCGACCTTCGTCGGCGAGGTGGTCATGCGCCAGACGATGACGGCTTTCCTGCAGGCGGCGCAGGCGCGCGGCTGTCGGTTCCAGATCGGCACCGACATGCTGTTCGAGCAGATCCCCGCCTACCTCGAGTTCTTCGGCCTGCCCACCACCTCGGCCGAGCTGCTGCGCAGCGTCGCGAAAATCCAGCCATGAAGAAGGGCCGGACAGCCCGATCGATCGGCCCTTGGAAGCCCGTCCCATGAACACCCACGTCGAACGTGAGACCCTCAGCGATGCCTCGAACCCGATGGGGATCGAGGGTGTGGAGTACATCGAATACCGCACCGCCAGACCGCAGGCCCTGGGACAGGTGCTCGAGCTGATGGGCTTTCGCCCGGTGGCGCGCCATCGCTCACGCGAGGTGTTGCTGTACCGGCAGGGGTCGATGAACGTGATCGTCAACGCCCACGCCGGTGCCGGCAGCCACGTACAGCCGCTGCCCGAGGTCCCGGCGATCGCCGCGATCGCGATGCGGGTGCGTGACGCTGCGGCGGCACACACCCGCGCCATCGAGCTCGGTGCCTGGGACGTCCCGGTGCACGTGGCGCCGATGGAGTTGCACATCCCGGCCATCCACGGCGTGGGCGCCTCGCGCGTCTATTTCGTCGACCGGCACCGGGAGTTCTCGATCTACGACGTCGATTTCGTCCCCATCCCGGGTGTGGATCCGCGGCCGCCAGCCATGGCCGGGCTGCGCTGGTTCGGCGTGGTCCAGTACATCGGCGCCGGCCGGACCGAAGACTGGGTCGAGTTCTATCGTGAGTTGTTCGGGTTCCTGGAACTGGGCGAGGACCGGCAAGCCGGTGTGCTGCCCAAGGGCACCGTGCTGCGCAGTCCCGATGGCAGCCTGCACCTGCAGCTGATCGAGCCCGACAGCGTGGTCGAGGACGGGGCCGAGCACTTCCAGCGCGTGGCCTTCGGGGCGCCTGACGTGCCCGCGGCGGCGGCGGCGTTGCGTGCGCGCGGCGTGCAATTCGTCGAGACCGAGCGTCTGCACGTCCAGACCCGCGGAGCGCTCACCCGCAGCTGGCTCGGCGGGCTGATGTTCGAACTCGTCCACGTGGACGCCTGAGCGCGCGACGGCCATGTTCATCCGCGACTTCGGGCTCGACACGATCACGCTGGCCGGCGCCCTGCCGGGCAAGCTGCAGGCCATCCGCGAGGCCGGCTTTTCGCAGGTGATGCTGTCGGCGCGTGACATCGCCGGCCATGCCGGGGGTGTCGACGACGCCGTGGCCTGTGTGCGCGCCAGTGGGCTGCGCGTGACGGGCTTCCAGGTGCTGCGCGACTTCGAGGGCCTGTCGGGCCACCTGCATGGCTACAAGGTGGATGTGGCCAAGAGCATGATCTCGATGTGCAAGGCGGTCGGCGCGCCGCTGCTGCTGGCCTGCTCGTCGACGTCGCAGCACGCCAGCGCAGACCTGCAGGCCATCGGGCGCGACCTGCGCAAGCTCGCGATGCTGGCACTGCCGCACGGGATCCGCATCGTCTACGAGGGCCTGTCCTGGGGCCGTCACATCAACGAGTACACGACGGCCTGGCAGGCGGTCCAGCTGGGGGACATGCCCAACCTCGGGCTGGCGATCGATTCGTACCATATCTTCGCCACCAAGACCGCGCTCGACGGGCTGGACGAGGTCGACCCGGCCCGTATCTTCTTCGTCCAGCTGTCGGACTTCATGTGGAACGAGGTGCGCACCCCCGAGGAGCGCATGGCCACGGCACGTACCTTCCGAGTGTTCCCCGGTGAAGGCGTGCACACGCCACAGCTCACCGAATTGGTGCTGCGCCTGCAGCGCATGGGTTACGCGGGCGACTACAGTTTCGAGGTCTTCAACGACGATTACCAGCAGATGCCGCCGTCCGTCGTGGCCGCGCGCGGCCGCCGCGCCGCCGAATGGCTGGCCGAGGATGTGCTGCGCCGCTCGGTGCCATTGCCGCACGAGGGCCGTCTGGACCGCACCGCTGCGCTGGCACGCCGCCTTTCAGGCCCCCCCGCGCCTTTTGAAGCCTGACACCCCAAGGAGGATTCCACGTGATCATCGACTGCCACGGTCACTACACCACCGCGCCCAAGGCGCTCGAGCAATGGCGCAACCAGCAGATCGCCGGCATCCAGGACCCGGCAGTGATGCCCAAGGCCAGCGACCTGCGCATCAGCGATGACGAACTGCGTGAGTCGATCGAGGCCAACCAGCTGCGCCTGATGCGCGAGCGAGGTGCCGACCTGACGATCTTCAGCCCGCGCGCGAGCTTCATGGCGCACCACATCGGCGACTTCCAGGTCAGCGCCACCTGGGCGGCGATCTGCAACGAACTGTGCTTTCGTGTCAGCCGCCTGTTCCCGCAGCACTTCATTCCCGCGGCGATGCTGCCGCAGAGCCCGGGCGTGGACCCGGCGACCTGCATCCCCGAGTTGGTCAAGTGCGTCGAGCAGTACGGCAACGTCGCGATCAACCTCAACCCCGACCCCTCCGGCGGCCACTGGACCAGCCCGCCGCTGACCGACCGCCACTGGTACCCGATCTACGAGAAGATGGTCGAGTACGACATCCCGGCCATGGTCCACGTCAGCACGAGCTGCAACGCCTGCTTCCACACCACCGGGGCGCACTACATCA
>JBMTXX010000236.1:0-5440 GCA_049453935.1 Rubrivivax sp. | reverse complement strand
GGCCTGCTGCGCGTACATCGCGCGCTGCGCGGCCTGGAAGCCCTCGCTCATGACCTTGGCGTAGCCGCCGCCGCCCGAGCCTTCTTCCTCGTAGTCGACCTTGACGAACTCGCCGCCGAGCGATTTGACCTGGTCGGCGACCTCGGCGCGGGTGTCGTTGGCGCGCACGATGGCGCCGAGGTTGGCCGCGGTGCCGATGGCCGCCAGGCCCGCCACGCCGGCGCCTGCGATGAAGACCTTGGCCGGCGGCACCTTGCCCGCGGCCGTGATCTGGCCGTTGAAGAAGCGGCCGAAGGCGTTGGCCGCCTCGATCACCGCGCGGTAGCCGCTGATGCCGGCCATCGAGGTCAGCGCATCCATCTTCTGCGCGCGGCTGAGCTGGCGCGGCAGGCAGTCGATGGCCAGCACCGTGGCGCGGCGCGCCTGCAGCTGCGCCATCAGCTCGGGGTTCTGAGCGGGCCAGACGAAGCCGATCAGCGTGGCGCCCTCGCGCAGCATCGCCACCTCGTCGGCCGTGGGCGGGCGCACCTTGAAGACGATGTCGGACTTCGACCAGATGTCGGCCGCCGTGGGCCACACCTGAGCACCCGCGGCGAGATAGGTGTCGTCGGCGAAATTCGCCCCGTCGCCCGCGCCGCTTTCCACGGCCACCGAGAACCCGAGCTTGATGAGCTTCTCGACCACATCGGGCACGGTCGCCACCCGCTTCTCGCCCGCTGCCAACTCCTTCGGAACGCCGATCAACATGGGAATCTCTCCGGGGTCTTGTTCGATCAAACCCGTCAGCTTACACAACGAACCCTACAAAGCGTCCCGCTGTGACTTGCGCCGCGCCCGCGCGCGCCTTGGCCTCCACGCAAGCGGCCAGCGGCGGTGTGCATCGGCGTGGCGACGAGGCAACGCCCGGCGCGGGCGTCACGGGTAGCATCGGCGCATGTCCGCCCCCCGATGGAAACCCAGTGTCACGGTGGCAGCCGTGATCGAGCGCGACGGCCGCTTCCTGCTCATCGAGGAGCACACCCCTGAAGGCCTGCGCCTGAACAACCCGGCCGGCCACCTCGAACAGGGCGAGACACCGCTGGAGGCAGTGTGCCGGGAGGCACTGGAGGAAACCGGCCGGATCTTCGAGCCGCAACACTTGCTGGGCGCGTACCTCGCGCGCTTCCAGCGCGCGAGCACGGGCGAAGACGTCACCTATCTGCGGCTGGCCTATGCAGGGAGTTGTGGCGAGCCCATCGCCGGCCGCGCACTCGACCAGGGCATCGTCCGCACCCTGTGGATGTCGGCCGACGAGGTGCGCACCAGCGTGGCGCACCACCGCAGCCCCCTGGTGCTGCAGTGCATCGAGGACCACATCGCGGGCGTCCGGTTGCCCCTGGGCGCGATCTCTGCACATCCCAGCGTGTGGGCCGGCCCTGGCCATCCCTGCTCCTCTGCGCAAACGCCCGGCGCCAGGGGTGCGAACTGAAAGGTTCTGTTTGCCGAGCCCCGCCTGCCGACCCGTGACGATCTGGGGGTTAGGGATAGGCACGATTGATGCAATCACATTTTGCGGATACCGTCGCACTGTTTGCTGCGGCATTGCGCCGTTTTCGTTTTTCCCGTTTTGTCAACCAGGAGCATCAGACCATGCCCAAGTCCTTCTCCCGCATCGCCATCGCGGCGGTGGCCGCCTTCGGCGCCCTCGCCACCGTCCCGGCGCACGCCGGCAAGACGCTCGACACGATCAAGCAGCGCGGCGAACTCGTCTGCGGCGTCAACCCGGGGCTGGCGGGCTTCGCGGCCCCTGACAGCCAGGGCCGCTACAGCGGCCTGGACATCGATTACTGCAAGGGGCTGGCCGCAGCAATCCTGGGCGACCCGAACAAGATCAGGTACGTTCCGCTGACGGCTCCCCAGCGCTTCACGGCGCTGCAGTCGGGTGAGATCGATGTGCTCTCGCGCAACACCACCTGGACGCTGACACGCGACGCCTCACTTGGCATGCATTTCGTCGGCGTCAACTTCTACGATGGCCAAGGCTTCATGGTCCCCAAGAGCCTGAACGTCAAGAGCGCCCGGGAAACGCGCGGAGCGACGGTGTGCGTCCAGGGTGGCACGACCACGGAACTGAACCTGACGGACTACTCGCGCGCCAACAACCTGCAGTGGAAGCCTGTGGTGTTCGACAACCAGCCGGCGACCAATGCCGCGTATTTCAGTGGCCGCTGCCAGATCTACACGACCGATGCCTCGGGTTTGGCCGCCATCCGGTCGAAGGAAGCCAAGAACCCGGCCGATCACGTGATCCTGCCAGAGTTGATCAGCAAGGAGCCCCTGGGCCCCTCCATTCGTCGCGGTGACGACGAATTCTTCGCCATCGCGAAGTGGGTGCTCAATGTGATGCTGGAAGCAGAGGAACTCGGCATCACGCAAGCCAACGTCGACAAGATGAAGGCCGAGAGCAAGAACCCGGGTGTCATGCGGGTCCTTGGCAGCGGTTCCGAGGATTCCGGCAAGGCACTCGGTCTGGACAAGGAATGGGCATACCGAGTCATCAAGGCCGTCGGGAACTACGGCGAGAGCTTCGAGCGGCACGTCGGGCCCAACACGCCGGTGGGTCTGCCGCGCGGTACCAACGCGCTGTGGACACAAGGCGGTCTGATGTACGCGCCGCCGGTTCGCTGACGGCGTGTGTGCGGGCGGGAGACCTGGCGTATTGCCGACCCGCCCGCAAGTCGATGTCGATCGGGAAGCTGAAGGCCACTGGCGCGTCGGCGCTTGACCATCGTGCTTCCCTCATGCCGCGAATGCCGTAGCGATGAACCAACGCGCCGTTACCAACGGGAAAAAGAGCTTTTCCCTCAACAGCCGGGCCGCACGGGGACTGATCTATCAGGCCATCGCACTGGTGTTGATACTCGCGGCAGGCGCATTCCTGGTGGCGAACACGCTGGAGAACATGCGGACCCGCGGGATCCAGAGCGGTTTCGACTTCCTGAGCAGCACCGCCGGCTTCGACATCGGCGAGACGACACTGATCAGTTATGACCCGAGCGAAACCTACGCCAAGGCGATTGGCGTAGGGGTACTCAACACCTTGCGGGTTGCCATCATCGGGATCGTCGCGACGACCCTCCTGGGCGTGATGATCGGCATCGGGCGCCTTTCCGGCAATGCGTTGGTTCGGGGCCTGTGCTATGGCTACGTCGAGTTGTTCCGCAACGTGCCGGTGTTGCTGCAGTTGCTGATGTGGTACCTGCTGTTCGTGGATCTGTTGCCGCCGACACAGAACGCCTGGAACGCCTGGGGATTGTTCTTCATCAGCAAGGGGGGCTTCTCTTTCCCCGCACCTGTTTGGGCGCCAGGACACGCCTGGATGCTGTTGGGCGCGATCATCGGCCTGCTCGCCGGCCTTGCGTGGCGGCGCTGGGCTCAGCGCGAATTCGAGCGCACCGGCAGGGACCGCAACCGCTGGGCGTTGCCCGTGAGCTTTGTGCTGCTGTGCGCCATCGCGGGCTGGGCCGCGGGCGGCGCGCCCGTCGAATGGTCTGTGCCCGAACAGCTGGCGTTCATGGTTGACGGTGGACTGTCTGCGACGCCAGAGTTCCTGGCAGTACTCATCGGACTGGTGCTCTACACCGGCGCCTTCGTCGCCGAGATCGTGCGCAGCGGTATCCAGGCCGTCTCTCACGGGCAGGTCGAGGCAGCGACTGCGCTCGGCCTCACGAGAGGGCAGCAGATGCGTCTGGTGATCCTGCCGCAAGCACTTCGGGTCATCGTCCCGCCCATGACGAGCCAGTACCTGAACCTGACCAAGAACTCCTCGCTTGCCGTGGCCGTGGGTTACCCCGACGTGGTGTCCGTTGCAAACACCACCCTCAACCAGAGCGGCCGCGCGGTGGAATGCATTGCCGTGATCATGGTGGTCTACCTCAGTACGTCTTTGAGCACTTCCGCCTTCATGAACTGGTACAACAAGCGCGTGGCGATCAAGGAGCGTTGAAGATGGCCACAGACCCGTCATCCTCGAGCGCCTCAGCCAGCTTCACGCCGATCGCCCCGCGGCCCGCGCCGTTCCGGACCGAGGGCTTCGTGCCGTGGGCACGCCGCAACCTCTTCAGCAGTTGGGGCAACGCGCTCACCACGATCACCTTGATCGCCTTGGCGGTCTACCTGTTGCCGGGGCTGGTCGAGTGGGGCGCCCTTCGTGCGGTCTTCCAGCCGGACGCCGATGCTTGCCAAGCTGCGCGTGGCGACGGGGCCTGCTGGGGTGTGGTGACGGAGAAGTGGCGCCTCATCATCTTCGGCCGCTACCCGTTCGAAGAGCAGTGGCGTCCGGAAGTCGCGACGCTGACCATGCTTCTCGGGCTGGTCCTGAGTTGCATCCGCTGGTTCTGGACGCGCTGGCTCGTGCTGCTGTGGGCTGTGGTGCTGGCCATCTTCTTCACCCTCATGGGAGGCGGGGTGTTGGGTCTCAGCCCGGTGCGCACCGACTTGTGGGGTGGCCTGCCCTTGACCGTGATGCTGGCCACACTGTCGAGTTTCCTCGCCTTCCCGCTGGCGGTGCTGGTCGCCCTGGGCCGTCGCAGCCATCTGCCTGCCATTCGCACGGCCTGCGTCGTCTACGTCGAGCTCATCCGGGGCGTGCCTCTGATCAGCGTGCTGTTCATGGCCAGCTTCATGTTCCCGCTGTTCATGCCGCAGGGCACGACCATCGACGTGCTGGTTCGCGTGCTCGTGGGCATCACATTGTTTGCTGCCGCCTACATGGCAGAGATCATCCGCGGCGGGCTGCAGGCCATCCCGAAAGGTCAGTACGAGGCGGCAGCCACACTGGGCCTGGGCTACTGGCAGACGCAGCGCAAGATCGTCCTGCCCCAGGCACTGGCGATGGTGGTGCCCACGATGATGAACAACTTCATCAGCATCTTCAAAGACACGTCACTCGTCACCATCGTGTCGCTGTACGAGCTGACGGGCTCGCTCGGGCTGGCAGTCAATTCCGACGTCAACTGGCGGCCCTTCAAGATCGAGGCCTATCTGTTCATCACTGCCATTTACTTCGCCTTCTGCTTCGCGATGTCCCGATACAGTTTGTGGGTGGAGAAGCAGTTGTCCGTGAGCCGTAGCCGCTGACACCCAGGTGCATCAGTTGCAAAGCTCCTGCGCAAGCCTGTAACGCCGTCCCCGTCTCTCCGAAAGTCCCTCGCATGAGCACTGAAAGCATCATTCGGTTCGAGAAGGTCAACAAGTGGTACGGCAACTCCTTCCACGTCCTGCGCGATATCGATCTCGACGTCAGGCCTGGCGAGCGCATCGTCATCTGCGGCCCTTCGGGATCGGGAAAGTCCACCCTGATCCGATGCGTCAACGCCCTCGAGGACTACCAGGAAGGGCGGATCACCGTGGAGGGTGTGCTGCTTTCAGACGACGTCAGGGCCGTCGAGCGGGTGAGACG
>JBMTXX010000235.1:0-5474 GCA_049453935.1 Rubrivivax sp. | reverse complement strand
GGGAACTGGTCGCAGTACTTCGGCGACTGGTAGCCCGCATAGGACTTCGCGGCGATGTCGTGGGCGTCCGGCAGGTAGCCGATGCGGCCGTTGGCGTAGCAGGCCACCATCAGGGTCGGACAGTCGCTGCGGTCCCGCACGTCCAGCGCGAAGGGTGAGAAGAACTCGGAGGCATTGGCCACGAGGTACAGGTCGCCGATGCGCAGGGCCTGCGCCTCGGTGACCAGCGTCTGCGGGCGTGTGTCGAGGTCGGCCAGCGCCTTTTCCGTCCATTCGAGGTGGAAGCGGCACATCGCGCGCACCGCCTTGGCCTCGTCGCCCCCGTGGCGGCGCACCATGTCGTCCGGCCGGTTGGTCATGGCGCGTCCGAAACCCTCGCGCCAGCCTGCCCAGTCCTCGTCACGCAGGCGACGCTGGGCCTCGTGACGGTCGCGCAGGATCTCGTCGGGGGCCCAGCGCCGCGTCGGCAATGAGACCTCGCGGCGCACCGCAGCGACCACTGGCTGCTGGCAGACCGTCGCCCCTGCGAGCGCCTTCAGCGCGGCCGAAGCCAGCGCTTGCGCCGGCTCGTGCCGGCGGGCCGGGTCGGTGAAGGCGCGATGGAAGTTGACATCGCCGCAGGCACCCTGCAGGTACATCGCCATGGCGCCGGGCAGCGCCTGCTCGAGGTGGTCGCAGACCTCGCCGGGCACGTCGCGGCTGACCGCCCACGGGTAGAGCTCGGTGCCCACGGTGGGGTGCGCGCCGAAGTTCACGAGCACCGCCATCGGCTCGCCTGTGGGGCGCTCGAGGCACGCCACCGAGAGCGTCGGGTCGACGACACCATCGGCGCGCGTGCGGTTGAAGGTCAGTGTGTCGACCTGCGTGGCCCCGGCGCGGATCACTGCGGGCTCCCGACGCTCCCAGGCGAGGATGGCCGCTGTGGCTGCCTGACGGCTGGCCCAGTCCTCGTAGAACGGGTCGCAGGCGCCGGCGCCCAGCAGCCCGCCGGCGGACGGCGCGTTGTGGGTGTGCGAGCAGGTCAGCAGGATGGCGTGCTCAGGCACGCCGGTGGCCTCGCGGATGCGCGCACGGGTTCGCGCGGTGAAGGCCGCATCGATGACCATCAGGTCCAGCGCCACGACGATGGCGGCACACCCGCCGTCGTCCACCGCGAGCGCCGTGGCGTGCAGGGCGTCCCTCACCGTGCGCCAGCGACGCTCGATGTAGTAGCCCCATCCGGTCAGCTCCACACCGTGGAAGGGCGTCAGGTCGACGCGCGCCACACCCGCCTTCAGCATCCGCAGACTCCTGCGCTAGTGATCCAGTGATGCGACCGTGTCGATGAAGTGGAAGCGCAGTGTCGGAGGCCGCCAGCCCGTCCCCGGCCGAAGCACCTCGGGTCGGCCGTCGTTGAGCACCATCTCCACGCGCCAACTTGCGTCGAAGGTCCGGTCCCAGCGTGGCAGCACCTGCCGCAGGTAGTCGACCTGCCGCGCCGGACGCTTGATGATACCCATGGTCTCGAGCAAGGTGAGCTTGGGCCAGTGCTCGCCCCCCGGGCGGGCGTAGGTCACGACCCCCATGAATCGCACGAAATCCTCGTAGAAACTGTCTTGGTGGTCGATGACCTTGCCGTTGGAATAGATCGCGTCCATCGGCAGCGTGATCTGACGGTTGCGCGGCGGCAGGCGGGACCACTGGAGCAGCACGTCATGCAGTGCCGTGGACATGCACATCTCCAGATGCCCACCGATGACGATCAGGTGGGCGACGTCCAGCGGGAACGTGATGTCGCCGTCCTGGGAGAGCACCCAGTGATCAGGATCGCAGTCCTCGAGGAAATAGCCTGCGGGGCCATCGTCACGCAGATAGATGCGCGGGATGCCCTTGTCCCTGGCCACCTTGACGGCTGCGTCGGCGCCAGGCTTGGAGACGTAGCGGGCGTCGTAGGCCTGCGAGACGTGCACGGCCACCAGCGCGGCGTCACCCGCGACACGCAACGTGGACGGCGCTGTGTCGGGCGCCACGACGCATCGGGCCTGTGCAGCCAGACTCGCCACGAACCAAAGGCCGCATAACAGCAGCCTTGCCAGAAGTGTCGTCATGATGGCCTTCCAAGAGGCTGCGGTCTCACGCCGCGCAGGAGCGGACCCATGGTAGCGCCGCGGCGCAGCGCCCGCCATGCACACGCGGCATGCACTTGACTTGGCGCAAGGGGAATCGCGGGTCAGCGCGCCCCGACGCGCAACAGCAGCACGCCGGACCCGATCAGCAACACGATCCCCGACCAGGCCAGCGCATTGGGCACTTCTCCCCAGACCAGCCAGCCGAGCAGCACTGCCACGACGAGCGCGCTGTAGCGGAACGGGGCCACCGCCGCCAGGTCACGGCCCCGTGTGGCGAGGATGATCAGCCCGTGACCTGCGGCCAGGAAGGCTGCCGCGCAGGCCAGCAAGGCCCCTTGCGACAGCGACATCGGCGTCCACCCTTCGACTGCAGTCATCGCGCCGGCGACGACCGTCACGCCCAGCGTCGTGGCCAGCGTGATGTCCATCGACGACACCCCGCCGCGGATGCGCGGGGTGATGAGGTCGCGCAGCGCGTTGAGCACGGTGGCGAACACGCACAGCCATGCGTAGGCGTTGAAGCCGCTCGGCCCGGGCTGCACCACCAACAGCACGCCGGTGAAGCCCGCCCCGATCAACAGCCAGCGCCGCGCGCCGACGCGTTCACCCAGCATCGGCCCGGCCAGCAGGGCGATCATGATGGGCACCGCCATGTTGATCGCCGTGGCGTTGGCGATCGGCAGGTGGAACAGCGACACGAGGTAGGTGATGGTGGCCAGCGTATCGGTCAGTGTGCGCAGCAGCACCCAGCGGTCGAACAGGTGGCGTACCGTGAGCGGGCTCGCGGTTGCGCGCGCGACGACCCACACCAGCGTCGAAGCCATGACCCCACGCACGAAGATCAACTGGCCAGCCGGCAAGCCCGCGCTCACAACCTTGACCAGCGCATCGTTGAGGATGTAGGCCGTCATCGCCAGCACCATCCAGCGGATGTTGCGGCGCAGGGTCGATGGGGCGGCGGCCGCGCCGGCCGGTGCGGGAGCCGGGTTCATCGACGTCCCCGGTGGTCGGCTGGGTGCGGCCGGCTCAGTCGTCCCGCCCAGCGGCCACAATGCGCAGGAGACGTCGGGCGTGCGCACGCAGGGTGCGCGGACGCGCCAGACAGTCGCGAACGGAAGGCGCTCAAGGACGGGCGCCGCGCGTTCAGCGTGGCGTGTGGCCGGGATGATGGAGCATACGATGGATCTGGGACTTCGTGACAAGGTGGTGGTGGTCACCGGCGGCAGCAAGGGCATCGGCCTGGCCTGCGCGCGCGGCTTTCTCGAAGAGGGCGCGCGGGTGGCCATCGTCTCGCGTTCGGCCGACCACCTGCGGGAGGCCTGCCAGACGCTGCAGCCTTGCCTGCCCGACGGGCAGGCCGCCGGCCGGCTCGTCAGCGTGGCCGCGCAGATGTCCGACCCTGCCGATGTCGAGGTCATGATCGCCCGGGTCGAGGCCACGCTCGGGCCGATCGACGTGCTGGTGAACTCCGCCGGCGCGGCGCGGCGCACCCCGCCAGCCGAACTCGACCCCGCCGCCTGGCGGGCCGCGATGGAAGCCAAGTACTTCAGCTACGTCTTCCCCGCCGACGCTGTCGTCAAGCGCATGGCCGCGCGCGGCGCGGGGGTCATCGTCAACGTCATCGGTGCGGGCGGCAAGGTGGCCAGCCCCTCGCACCTGCCGGGCGGCGCAGCCAACGCCGCGCTGATGCTGGTGACCGCTGGCCTGGCGCACGCCTGGGCCGGCCACGGGGTGCGGGTCAACGCCGTCAACCCCGGGCTCACGCTGACCGGCCGGCTGCAGGAAGGCCTGCGCGCCGATGCGCGCATGCAGGGGATCAGCCCGGAGGCCGCGCTCGACCGCGCGCGTGAGCGCCTGCCGCTGGGCCGCATGGCCGAGCCCGAGGAGATCGCGCACGCCGTGCTGTTCCTGGCCTCGGCCAAGGCCAGCTATGTCACCGGCGCCATCCTGTCGATGGACGGCGCGGTGAACCCGATCGTGGTGTGAGGACGGCCCGCATGGAGTTCGACTTCTCCGGCCTGCCCCCGGCCACCTGCTACAAGCTGCTGGTGGCTGCCGTGGTGCCCCGCCCCATCGCGCTGGTGTCCACGGTCGGTGCCGACGGCGTGGTCAACGCCGCGCCGTTCAGCTTCTTCAACCTGATCGGCGACGACCCGCCGATGGTCATCCTCAGCGTGGAGAACCGGCCCGAGGGTCCGCCCAAGGACACGCGACGCCACATCGACGAGAACGGCGAGTTCGTCGTCAACCTGGTGGACGAACCGATGGCTGAGCGCATGCACGCCTGCAGCCAGGACTTTCCGCCCGACGTCAGCGAGCCGGCCGAGGTGGGCTTCACGCTGGAACCCTCGCGCGTGGTGCAGCCGCCCCGCATTGCCGAGGCACCGTTCAGCCTGGAATGCCGTCTGCTGCAGCGGGTGGAGATCAACCCGCGCCGGCTGCTGGCCATCGGGCAGGTGCTGTGGCTGCGCGCGCGCGACGGGCTGGTCGATCCGCAGACCCTGCGCGTGGATACCTCGAGCTATCACCCCGTGGGCCGGCTCTACGCCGACCTCTACATCCGCACCCGCGACGCGTTTCGCATCACCTCCAGTCCGCAGTATCTGGAGATGGTGAAGAAGCTCGGGCGCCTCTGATGCTTACCATCTCCACCATGAAACTCACTTCTTCTGCCGCTGGCGTCTACCCGATCGCCCCCACCGCCTTCCACGACGACGGCCGCATCGATGTCGACTCGATGGCCCGGCTGACCGACCACTATGTCGCCATCGGCGCCACCGGACTGACCGTGCTGGGGCAACTGGGCGAAGCGCCCAAGCTGTCGCACGAGGAAAGCGTGGCCATCACCCGCGACATGGTGCGCCGCGCGCCGGGCCTGCCGGTGATCGCAGGCGTGACCTCGCCGGGCTTCGCGCCGATGCGGGCGCTGGCGCAGGAGGTGATGGCCGCGGGAGCCGCCGGCGTGATGATCGCGCCGCCCCACACGCTGCGCACCGACGACCAGATCGTCACCTACTACCGCCAGGCGTCGGAGGCCATCGGCGCCGACATCCCGGTGGTGATCCAGGACTACCCGCTGACATTCACCGTGCAGATGACGCCGGGCGTCATCCGCCGCATCGTGCAGGAGGTGCCGGCGGTGGTGATGCTCAAGCACGAGGACTGGCCGGGGCTGGAGAAGATCAGCGCGCTGCGTGGCTTCGAGCGCGACGGCTCGATGCGCCGCATCGCCATCCTGTGCGGCAACGGCGGCCTGTTCCTGGACTTCGAGATGTCGCGCGGTGCCGACGGCGCCAACACCGGCTACTGCTTCCCCGAACTGCTGTGCGACGTGGTGCGCCTGCAGAACGAGGGCCGCCGCGACGA
>JBMTXX010000234.1:0-5487 GCA_049453935.1 Rubrivivax sp. | reverse complement strand
GCGGCCGCTCGTGCGTCCGCAGGCCGACGTCGGCGCGACCAAGACGCTGTCGCGCGAGCACACCATCGAGGTGTCACCGTCGGGGCTCGTCACCGTCACCGGCGGCAAGTGGACGACCGCGCGTGCCATGGCCGAGGACGTGCTGGCGCAATGCATGCGCCAGGGACTGCTGCCGCAGCGGCCGGCCGGCGTGACCGAACATCACCCACTGCCCGGTGCGGCGCCCGGGCGGTCGCTGACGCTGCCGCCGGGTGAGCATCTCTACGGGCTGGAAGCCCAGGCCTTGCGCGCGCTGCCCGGCGCGGATCGCTGGATCGCGCGAGACGTCGAGACTGGCGCCGGCGTGCTCAGCGAGGCGATGGTGCGCTTCGCGGCGCGCCAGGAGATGGCGTGTGGGGTCGAAGACGTGCTGGCCCGGCGCAGCCGTCTGCTGTTCCTCGACGCCCGTCAGGCCCAGGCCGTCGCCCAGGACGTCGGTGAGGTCCTGGCGCAGGAGCTTGGCGATCGCTTCGATGTCGCGGCGTCGGTGCGGGACTTCGTCGAGCTGGCAGAGCAGTACGCGACCTGTCCCTGAAACCGTTGCCAGGCCCCGTGCGCTGCCCGAGGCGCACCTGAGGGCATGATCGGCCCGGACGTTGTCATGGCCTGGCGGCTTGTGGCCGAAGGCTTGTTCGATCGGCGCAGGCTAGGGAAGCGCGTCGACCGCCTCGAGCACTTCGCGTACCGACAGGATCTCCCCGAGCAGCCGCGATGCGCGGTCACCGGGTGCCGTCAGCGCGTAGACCGGCACGCCGTTGCGGCCCAGGCTTGTCAGCGCCGCCGTGATCTCCGGGTCCCGGCGCGTCCAGTCTGCGCGCAGCAGCAGCACGCGCTTGCGCGCGAAGGCTTCAAGCACCTGAGGGTCGGACAGCGTCGTGCGCTTGTTGTACTGGCAGGTCACGCACCAGGCGGCGGTGTAGTCCACGAACACCGGCCGGCCTTGCGCCAACGCCTGGGCGGCCCGTTGCGAGGACCAGACCTGCCAGCGGGCATCGCCCGAGGCGGCATCCGCCGATTCGGCGCTGGCCGGCGGCAGGGTGCGCAAACCCGGGGCGGCCCAGAGCAGCGTGAGCGCCAGCGTGGCGATCGCGCCGGCGCGCGCGAACCGGCGCGTGCTCGCCCGAGCGCTGGCCGAACCCGCCCACACCCAGCACGCCATCCCCAGCGCGAGCAGCACACCGAGCCAGCCGGCCACGGCATCGATCCCCGATTGCTGGCCGAGCACCCACAGCAGCCAGATCACCGTGGCGAACATCGGGAAGGCCATCAGTCCTTTGAACCATGCCATCCAGGCGCCCGGCCGTGGCAGCGCACGGGCGAACGCCGGCCAGACGCTGGCGATCAGGTAGGGCAGCGCCATGCCCAGCCCGAGCGCAGCAAAGACCGACAGCGCCTGCAGGGCCGGCAGGGAGACGGCCAGGCCGAGCGAGGCGCCCATGAACGGTGCCGTGCAGGGTGAGGCCACGGCCACGGCGAGCACGCCCGTCAACGCCGAATCTGCCGTCGGGTGCCTGGCCCGCATGGCGGCGAGACGACCTGGCAGGACCTGCCCGAACTCGAAGACACCCACCAGGTTCAGCCCGATCAGCGTGAACAGCGCGGCCAGTGCCGCGACGAATGCCGGCGACTGCAACTGGAAGCCCCAGCCCAGTTGCTCTCCGCCGGCGCGAAGGGCGAGCAACAGGCCTGCCAGGGCGATGAAACTCGCGATCACCCCTGTGGTGTACGCCAGGCCCCCGGCGATCAGGCCACGCCGATCGGTCCCATGCGTCGCAAAGCCCACCACCTTCAGCGCCAGCACCGGGAAGACGCAGGGCATCAGATTCAGCAGCAGGCCGCCGGCCAGCGCCAGCAGCAATGCAGCCCAGAGGCTGACCGGTGCGGTCGGTGGCGGCACGGCGGCGCCCACGCCCGGCGCCGTGCCGGGGGTGCCAGGGCCGGGCAGCGGAGGCCAGACGCCTTCGATCGTCAGGGCGACGCGCACGCCCGCCGGGGCGTCGTCCGGCGTCAACACCACCGGCAGGGCTTGTGGCGCCGCTGAGCGCTGCGGCGACAACGCGACGCGGGCCTGCCAGGTCGACGCCTCCCAGCGGGCGGTCGGTGTCGCCGCGTTGTCGATGACGCCCGGCGTCTCGGGCATGAAGTGCAGCTGTCGGCCCACCCAGGCCTCGGGAAGGCCGGTGAGCGTGACGGTGATGGCGTCGGCCTGCACCTGGGCGGAGGCGCGAACGGAAGCCGCTTCTGCCGGCGCCGCGGCGAAGGCGGCGTCAAAAAAGGCCGCATCGGCGCCGGTGGCCTGCCGCGTGGGCAGATCGATGGCGAACGTCCCTTCCTCCGGGATGCAGACGTCCTTGCACACCAGCCACTGCGCCTGCAGGCGCACGGGCAGCGTGTCGCCCAGCGGTCCCTCGGGCACGGTCAGCGGCACCGGCAACACCAGCGTGCCCTCGTAGCCGAAGTTCATCAGGCTGCCCAGTGGCAGCGGCCGCGGGGTCGGCCAGACGATCTCGCCTGTCGAATACCCGGCCGGCAGCTGCCAGTTCAGTTCCGTCGGCAGCCCGGAGTCACCCGGGTTCTTCCAGTAGGTGTGCCAGCCAGGCGCGTGGTCGATGCGCAGCCCCAGCCACATCGGCCGTCCGGCCGCGATGCCCTCCGGGGCGTGCGCGATCAGCTCAGCCCGCACCTGTTCGGTCTGGACCACCCGGCCCGGGCCCTGCAGGCCGGCGGCCGACGCCGACCAGGCGCAGGTCAGCGAGAGGGCGGCCAGCCACAGTGTGGCCGCTCCCCGCTCGAGCGCATGCAGGAAAGGTCGGCGCAGTGCAGGAATCATGGGGAAGCGCTCGCGAGGCGGAGGCGATGGGGCCTGCAGGCGGGCAGGGCCGATCCGTGGTCACCATCCGGATTATCCCGAGGCTGGCGAATTTCGCCGCGCACGCCCATGCCCATGATGGACCCCGTCAGGGATTTGAGGCGCATCTGCCGAACCGATCGCTCGCCGCGATGGCGCTCGGCATTCCGGACCAGGGCAGGCTCCGCGGGTTTCCACGTATACTCCCGCGGTTTGCCGCAAATGTCCCTCAGGGAGCCTGTCATGTCCGACCGGACGATCCGATCAGACCACTGGCCCGATGAAGGCGATGAGGCCAGGTGGGCGCCCGTCAAGGCGCTGACCCGGGAGGAAGCGCAGGCCCTGCGTGAGCGTCAACCGTCGGTGTCACCCTGGCGGGTGGTGACGGTTCAAGCGGCGGTTGGCGTCATGGTGGCCATGCTCGCATGGTTCATCACGGGAGAATTGACGGTTGGCGTGTCCGCGCTTTACGGCGCGGCTGTTGCGGTGGTGCCTGGTGCCTTGATGGCCAGGGGCATGACCAGCCGGCTCTCCAGCGTGTCGCCTGGCAGCAGTGCTGTCAGTTTCATGTTGTGGGAGGTTTTGAAAATTGCGGCTTCGGTGCTGATGTTGCTATTGGCGCCGAGGTTGGTGCAGGGCTTGAGTTGGCCGGCGTTGCTGGCGGCGCTGGTGCTCTGCATCAAGGTGTATTGGCTCGCGCTGATGTGGCGCGGGCGCTGATCGACAAGAGCAGATTCAAACGTCAAACGGGGCGAGCGATTTCGATGGCAGCACAAGGTCAGGGCCCGACGGCCGGCGAGTACATCGTCCACCACCTGCAACACTTGCAGAACGAGAAGCAGTCTGCCGTCGTGGACTTCTCGGTGGTCAATTTCGATTCCGTCTTCTATGCCACGGTGTTGGGCGTGCTGGCGTGCCTGTTCCTGTGGAAGGCGGCGTCGCGTGCGACATCCGGGGTTCCCGGGCGGTTTCAGGCCTTCGTCGAACTGCTGGTCGAGATGGTCGATTCGCAGGCCAAGGGCATCGTTCACAACGCCACGAGCCGCAAGCTCGTCGCGCCGTTGGCGCTGACGGTGTTCATCTGGATCTTCCTGATGAACGCCATGGACCTGCTGCCGGTGGATCTGCTGCCGGCCATCTGGCACGTCGCCGGCCCGGCCGTGGGGGCGCCTGACTACATGCGCGTCGTGCCGACGGCGGATCTGTCCGTGACCATGGGCTTGTCCTTGTCGGTCCTGCTGATCTGCCTGTACTACAACGTCAAGATCAAGGGCTTCGGCGGTTGGGTCCACGAGCTGTTCTCTGCCCCCTTCGGCGACAAGGTTTACCTGTATCCGATCAATTTCGCGATGCAGATCATCGAATTCGTCGCCAAGACGGTTTCGCACGGCATGCGATTGTTCGGGAACATGTACGCCGGCGAGTTGATCTTCATGCTGATCGCCCTGATGGGGGGTGCCTGGTCGCTGTCGGCGACCGGCATCGGCTTGGCGATCGGCCACATCATCGCCGGCAGCGTGTGGGCCATCTTCCACATCCTGATCATCACGCTGCAGGCCTTCGTGTTCATGATGCTGACCCTCGTGTACGTGGGTCAGGCACATGACGCCCACTGACGGCCGACCGGCGACGCCTCAGGACCGTTCTCTTTCCCTTCTCATCTCTCAATCTCACTGAACCAGGAGCTTTTCATGGAAGTCATCAGCTTTGTTGCCCTCGCCGCCGGCCTGATCATCGGCCTGGGCGCCATCGGTGCGTGTATCGGCATCGGCATCATGGGCAGCAAGTACCTCGAGTCCGCCGCGCGTCAGCCCGAGCTGATGGGCGAACTGCAGACCAAGATGTTCCTGCTGGCCGGTCTGATCGACGCGGCCTTCATCATCGGCACCGGTATCGCGCTGTGGTTCGCCACCGCCAACCCCTTCCTGGGCCAGATCGCCAACCTGCCGAAGTGATCCTTCCCGGCTGGTTCGTGGGGCGGCGCGCCGGCGTCGCCTTGATCACCCCATGACGAGGTCCCCGAAGTGAGCATCAACGCCACCCTGATCGTCCAGATGATCGTGTTCGCGATCCTGGTCTGGTTCACGATGCGCTTCGTCTGGCCGCCGATCACGGCGGCGCTGGACGAGCGCGCAAAGAAGATTGCAGAAGGCCTGTCGGCGGCCGACAAGGCCAAGGCTGACCTTGCAGCAGCGAACACCCGTGTCGAGCAGCAGTTGTCGGCCGCACGCGACGACGCCGCGCGTCGTCTGGCTGACGCCGAACGCTTGGCACAGCAGACGATCGAGGAAGCCAAGGCGCGTGCGTCTGAAGAGGGCGCCAAGATCGTCGCAGCCGCTCGAGCTGAAGCGGAGCAGGAGTCCGTGAAGGCGCGGGAGGCCTTGCGCGAGCAGGTGGCGGCCCTGGCTGTCAAGGGCGCAGAGGCCATCTTGAAGCGCGAAGTCGATGCAGCCGCTCACAGCGAGTTGCTGTCCCGGCTCAAGACCGAGCTCTGACAAGGACTTGACCGATGGCTGAGATTGCCACCATCGCCCGGCCCTACGCCGAAGCGCTGTTCAAGGCGGCTGGAGACCGAGCGGGGGGGGGGGGGGGGGGGGGGG
>JBMTXX010000233.1:0-5497 GCA_049453935.1 Rubrivivax sp. | reverse complement strand
GTCTCCTGCCGCAGGAGCAGGACCACACCCCGATCCAGCACCTCACGGTGGCGCTGCAGCCAGCCGAAGGCCCGGTCCAGCGCCTGACCGACGAGTTCACGCACAGCCTCGTCGATGTGTTGCGCCGTGGTCGCGCTGGTGCCCTCGGAGGCCGCCGGGGCCGCCATCTCGGACAGGAAGGTCGGACGCTCTCGCGTCCAGGCCACCGCCCCGAGCCGGGTGTCCATGCCGTAGCGCAGCACCATGTCGCGCGCCAGATCGGTCGCCTTGACGAGATCGTCGGCGGCGCCGGTCGAGGGCTCTCCGAAGACGAGTTGCTCGGCGGCCCGACCGGCCATCAGCACCGTCAGGCGGTCGACCAGTTCAGCGCGACGCTGGACGTGGCGGTCCTGGGACGGTCGCTGCAAGGTGTAGCCGAGCGCGCCGATGCCCCGAGGGATGATCGAGACCTTGTGCACCCGATCGGCGCCGGGCAAGGCCAGCGCGACGAGCGCATGGCCGAGTTCATGGCAGGCGACGAGCCGGCGTTCGTCCTCGGACAGCAGCCCGCGCCGCTTCTCGATGCCCGCGACGATGCGCTCGATGGCCAACGTGAAGTGTTCGAGGCTCACCGCCGGCGCATTCAGCCGCGTGGCGGCCAGCGCAGCCTCGTTGACCACGTTGGCCAGTTCGGCGCCGGCCAGGCCGACGGTGATGCCCGCCACCTGGTCCAGGTCCACGCCAGGCGCCAGGACGATCTTGCGGGCGTGCACGCGCAGGATTTCCAGCCGTCCGGTGCGGTCGGGGCGGTCCACCAGCACCTGCCGGTCGAAGCGCCCGGCGCGCAGCAATGCCGGGTCGAGGATCTCCGGCCGGTTCGTCGCGGCCAGCAGCACCACGCCCGCGCTCGGGTCGAAGCCGTCGAGTTCCGACAGCAACTGGTTCAGCGTCTGCTCGCGCTCGTCGTGCCCACCAGCCACCGGAAAGGCCCCGCGTGCCTTGCCCAGCGCGTCGAGCTCGTCGATGAAGATGATGGCCGGCGCCTGCGCCCTCGCCTGCTCGAACAAGTCCCGCACGCGCGCCGCGCCCACGCCCACGAACATCTCGATGAACTCCGAGCCGTTGATCGAGAAGAAGGCCACACCCGCCTCGCCGGCCACGGCGCGCGCCAGCAGCGTCTTGCCGGTGCCGGTGGGCCCCATCAGCAGCACGCCCTTGGGAATGCGGGCGCCGAGCCGTCCATGCGCCTTCGGGTCCTTCAGGAAGTCGACGATCTCCTGCAGTTCGGCCTTGGCTTCGTCCACGCCGGCGACGTCGGCAAAACGCACGCCGGTCTGCCGCTCCATGTAGACGCGGGCCTTGCTGCGGCCGATGCCGATCAGGCCGCCATCGCCCAGGCGGCTGGCCAGTCGCTTCGACAGCAGGTACCACACGCCGAAGAAGATCACCGCCGGTGCCACCCAGGACAACAGCTGCGACAGCCAGGTCGACTCGTGGATCTGCCGGAACGGCACACCGAAGCGCGACAGGCGCTCGGCCAGGGCCGGCTCGACCTGCTCGGCCACCAGGACCTGTCGTCCGCCAGGATCCGCGGTCTTCAACGCGCCGACCAGCATCCCGCCGACCACCCGAACCTCGGACACCTTGCCATCGGCCAGCGCCTGCTCGAAGGCGCTGTAGGGCACGACCTCCACGGCCGAACGCTGCGACCACCAGACGTTGAGCGCCCACAGCAGCGTGAGCGCCATCAGGAAGTACAGGAGATTGAAACGGGTCTGGCGGTCCATCGGCGGAGCGACCCGACATGGCCGCCCCACAGGACTCTAGAGACCGGCAGAGGCCTGCACTTGATCCTGCGCACGGGGGCCGTCCGTCGGGTCGGCACCGTCCCCCTGCTCTTGCGCATGTTCTTGTCTTGCCCCCGGTGTCGGCGCCGCCGCGCACACCTGCCCCAACCCACCGAAGAACAAGTCCGCCACGACACGGCCGAGCGCATCATGCGTCAGCACGCCTTGCGGACGCAGCCAGGTGAAGGTCCAGTTGATCATGCCGAACAGCAGCATGGCCAAAGGCTTGTTCATCGCAGGGTCCAGGTCATGGCGACAGGCCGCGATCCCCCGCGCAAAGGCGGCGACCACCTCCCGCTGGCCGTCCAGCACCGTCTGGCGCGCCGCATCGTCCAGGAACTTGACGTCTTCCGTCAGCACGCGATGCTCGTTCTGGGCGTCGGCGTAGGCCAGCATGAAGCGACGGATCAATTCGCGCAGGCGGCGCTCGTCATCGCGGGCCCAGCCTGCGGCCTCCTGATGCGACACCGGTGCGCCCGGGCCCGGTGCGTCGCGTCTCGACAGGCTCGCAGGGGCACGCATGTCAGGCATGACGTCTCTGGCCAGCGCCTGCAGGCGCGCCACATGCGTGCCGACGATCTCGCGCAGCAGCGCGTGCTTGTCGCTGAAATAGTGATACAGCGTCGCCTTGGACACGCCACAGGCCGCCGCCACGTCGCTCATCGTGGCTGCGGTGTAGCCGCGCTGCGCGAACAAGGCCGCAGCCTCGCGCATCAGCAGCGTGCGCTGTTCGTCGTAGTCAGCGGCGCGGGGACGGGCCATGGGGCTTGCGCGAGCGTCGGATGTTCAGGGATGGGCCACCCCGGCGCCAGGTCAGATGCATTCGGCTGGGTTGTGTATGCATGGTGCACAGGCTGTCGGGGCGCAGGTCGTGTCAGCGCTCGTCGAAGGACACGACGACACGCTCGGTCAACGGATGCGCCTGGCATGTGAGCACGAAACCGGCCGCCACGTCAGCCGGCTCGAGCGCAAAGTTTCGGTCCATCCGCACCTGGCCTTCCAGCACCTTGGCACGGCAGGTGGCACACACCCCCGACTTGCAGGAGTACGGCACGTCCATGCCGGCCCGGGCGGCGGCGTCGAGAATGCTGGGGTCGCGCTCGCCGAAGACGATCTCACGCGTCAGGCCGTCGCGGACCACGGTCACACGGGCGCCCTCGACGTCCCCGTCGCGGTGTGCGTGCGCATCGCCCGAAGCTTGCAGTTCCGGCGGGATGCCGAAACGCTCGACATGGATGCGCGCCGCCGGGACGCCGGCGGCCAGCAGCGCCGCCTCGGCCTCGTCGTTGAGCGCGTGCGGGCCGCAGACAAAGGCGTGATCGACACCGCGCGGGTCGACCAGCGTGCGCAGGAACAGGCCGATGCGTTCGCGGTCCAGCCGGCCGGCGTACAGCGGCGAGTCGACCTGCTCACGCGAGAACACCGGATGAAGGGCCAGGCGTGTCAGGTAGCGGTTCTTCAGGTCCTCGAGTTCCTCTTTGAACATCGTCGAGGCCGCGCTGCGGTTGCCATAGAGCAGCGTGCACCGCGCCTGTGGCGCCTGCTCCAGCAAGGTGCGGACGATGGACAGGATGGGCGTGATGCCGCTGCCACCGGCCACGGCCAGCACGTGCACCGGCGACGCGCTGCCCTGAAGACCCGCCACCGCGGCGCCGAAGCGACCTTGCGGCGGCATCACCTCCAGGGTGTCGCCCGCCCTCAGCGCATCGTGCAGCCAGGTCGAGAAGACACCGCCGGGCACCTTGCGCACGCCCACGCGCAATGCCTGGCCGGCGGCGGCGCAGATCGAGTAAGAGCGCCGGATCTCCTGCCCGTCCAGCGTGTGGCGTACCGTCAGGTACTGCCCCGGCTCGAAGCGAAAGTCTGCGCCCAGTGGCGCCGGCACGTCGAGGGTGACGACAACGGCGTCATCGGTGTCGGCGCGGACCTCGCGCACGGTCAGGGGATGGAAATGCAGTCCGCTCATGGCTGGGTTCCGTGGAATGTCTGAGGCCGTGCCGGTCGGCGGGCGCGGCGGCCGGATGGCATGGCGAGGGTCAGATCGGCTTGAAGTGCTCGAAGGGTTCGCGGCAGGCGAGGCAGCGGTACATCGCCTTGCAGGCGGTGGAGCCGAAGGCCGACAAGCGCTCGGTGTGCGAACTGCCGCAGCGCGGGCAGTCCACGCCACGGGGGCGGATGCGGATGGGCACGGCTGCGGACCCTGCCACGTCGGCCTCCACCGGCCCGGGTGGTGCGATGCCGTATGCGAGCAGCTTGCGGCGCCCTTCGGCGCTGATCCAGTCGGTGGTCCAGGCCGGGGCACGGCGCAGGCTCACGCGCACCGGGCCGAAGCCCGCCGCCTCCAGGGCGCTGCGCACGCTGTCGGAAATGACTTCGGTGGCCGGGCAGCCGGAGTAGGTGGGTGTCAGCACGACCTCGACGCCCTGATCGCCGATGACGACATCGCGCACGATGCCCAGGTCGCGGACCGACAGCGCCGGGACTTCCGGGTCGGGCACGTCGTCCAGCACGGACCACGCGGCCGCGGTGCGGTCGCCGAGCAACGCCCCAGCGGCAGGGCGCGCGGGCGGGACAGCCGGCTCGAGATCCTGAAAGGGGTTCACCACCGACCGCCCGGATAGGTCCGCTGCAGGTACTGCATCTCGGCCAGGATGAAGCCCATGTGCTCACTGTGCACGCCCCGGCTGCCGGCGCTGACGAAGGCACTGTCCGGCGGCAGCGCCAGCGTCGCCTCCTCGAGCACGGCCCCGATGGCGGCACGCCAGGCCTCGCGCAAGCTGCTGCGCCGCGGGCCCAGGCCGTTGGCCTCGGCGATGGCGTCGACGTCGTCGTCGATGAACATCTCGTTCGTGTAGGGCCAGATGCGCGTCAGCGCCGCACGCATGCGCGACGCCGACTCCGGCGTGCCGTCCCCCAGGCGCACCACCCACTGCGCCGCGTGCTCGACGTGGTAGCGCGCTTCCTTCAAGGCCTTGCCCGCGATCGCCGCCAGCTCGGCGTCACAAGAGCCGGCCAGGGCCTGCCAGTGCTGCTTGAGCCACTGCGCAAGGAGCAGGTTGCGCACGACGATGTCGGCGAAGTCGCCTCCCGGGGCATGTGCGCTGCTGCGGCGCGAGGGCTGCTCCACCAGCGTCAGGTTCAGGTAGTCGCGCTCCTCGCGCAGGAAGGCGAGCTGATCCTCGTCGTGGCCCTGGCCGTCCAGTTGCCCGGCGTGCGTCAGCAGCGCGCGCGCCTGACCCAGCAGGTCCAGCGAGAGGTTGGTCAGCGCGATGTCTTCTTCCAGGATGGGACCATGGCCGCACCACTCGCCCAGGCGCTGGGCGTGGATCAGGCAGGTGTCGGCCAGGCGCAGCACGTAGCGCACCGACGGGGCATGGCCTGGGCTGACCGAGGCGGCGCGCCCCACGCCACCGCCCGGGGTCGTGCCGGTGTGCACCGGGGTATCCAGGCTCCATGCCGCCCGCGCGGCCACGGTGCCGGGCTCGGCGCTGGCGCCAGAGGCTGTCACGTTCATCATCATGGATGCTTCCTCAATGTCCCTCAGCCCTGCAGCTGGCGTGATACGGCGTGCCGGGGAGCCTGTGGCGGCGGGGTCGAGCCATCCACAGGCCGCAACCGGCCTCACATGTGGTTGACGGCCTCGGGCAGCTCGTAGAACGTCGGGTGGCGGT
>JBMTXX010000232.1:0-5503 GCA_049453935.1 Rubrivivax sp. | reverse complement strand
CAGCACCTGGTTCGACCCGCCCAAGGAGAGCGAGGCCGCCCAGAGCCTGATCAACGCCCGGGCTGACGTCCTGCTGCAGAACACCGACTCCACCGCTGTCCTGCAGACGGCCGAGAAGAACGGCAAGTACGCCTTCGGCTGGGACAGTGACATGAGCGCCTTCGGGCCGAAGGCGCATCTGGCGTCGGCTGTGGCCAACTGGGGCCCGTACTACATCAAGACGATCGAAGAGATCAAGGCTGGCACCTGGAAGACCGAACGCACCGTCTGGGGCGTCAAGGAAGGCCTGAACGATCTGGTCAAAATCAACGACGTGGTGCCCGAGGACGCGAAGAAGCGCGTCGAGGAGATCAAGGCTGGGCTGAAGGACGGCAGCTTCGAGGTCTTCACTGGCCCCATCTCCGACAACACCGGCAAGGTGCGTCTGCCCAAGGATCAGAAGGCCGACCAGGAATGGAAGGACAAGATCGACTTCTACGTCAAGGGCGTCGAAGGCAAGGTCCCCAGCGGCAAGTGATGTCCTGACCGGAACGGCTCGGGCGCGGCGCCTGCGCGTCGTCGCTCCGGTCCTGGCCGATCGAGATCGCCGTCCGCGCCGCCCTGGCTCGGACGGTTTTTTCATTTGGGTCAAGCCTGGGTTCCAGAGCCGATCGGAGAATCTGCCCCGTGCAGGTGTTCCGGCGCGTGGCTTTCGTTCATACGCCCTGTGATCGGCCCTGACTGTTCAACGACGATCTGGAGGGGTTTCCTTGAGGGAACACGCTTGGTGGTGGCCGGTCGCCCTGGCCGATGACGCGTCCGAGAGGCCCGTGGCGCTGCAACTTCTCGATGAATCGCTGGCACTCTGGCGCGACGCAGACGGCCGTCCGGCCGTGCTGATTGACCGTTGCCCACACCGCGGCGCCCGCCTGTCGATGGGTCGGCTTCGTGAGGGCACTCTGCAGTGTCCTTACCATGGTTGGCGCTTCGACACGGCTGGCCGCTGTGTGGGGATTCCCGCGCAACCTGGCTTCGTGCCGCCTGCCTCCAGCAGTGTGCGCAGCTTGTCTGTGCGTGAGGCACACGGCTTGCTCTGGGCCGATCTGGGAGGGGCCGTTCACGCGCCGCCTGCGCTGGACGGGCTGGCCTCGCGGCGTCTGATCTACGGGCCTTTCGATGTGGCGACCAGCGCCCCGCGCGCGGTCGAGAACTTCCTCGACACCTCGCATTTCGCCTTCGTGCACGAGGGCTGGCTGGGTGACCAGACCCACCCTGAAGTGCCGGCTCACGAGGTGACGCACACCCCCGATGGCCGTCCGGTGATCGAGCGCTACCTCGCCTGGCAGCCGCGTGCTTCTGCCACGGCCGAGGGCGGCGACTGGGTCGAGTATCGCTACGAGGTCCTGAGCCCCTATGCGGCGCTGCTGACCAAGCGCGGGCGCGCCGGGGGCCCGCAGGACAGCTACACCATCTGGGCCTGTCCGACGACGCCCGAGACCTGTCGGCTTTGGTTTGCGCAGTACACCAGCGACACGGACACCCCCGATCAGGTCCTGCACGATTTCCAGGTCACGATCTTCTCGCAAGACCAGCCGGTGCTGGAATCGCAGCGGCCGAAGCGGCTGCCGCTGTCTGGCGGGGAGGCGATGGGCGCGGCCGACCGGCTGAGTGCCGCCTACCGTCGATACCTCAAGGCCTGCGGCATCGGGTTCGGGGTTTGCTGAGCCACGGGCTTCGGCCCGTGTCCGCGCCTTTCGATCCACCCCATGACCCTGCGCCCCCTGGCGCGTCGAAGGTCGTGTACCTTCGGGCTCCCTCTCCAGGAAAACCCGATGTCTTCAGCTACGCAGCCGACCCACCCCTCCGTGTGGCGCCTGGCTTGGCGCCAGACCCTGCGTGATCTGCGCGCCGGTGAACTTCGCCTGCTGGTGCTGGCGGTGATGCTGGCCGTGGCGGCGCTGACGGCGGTGTCCTTCTTCGCCGACCGCATCCAGGGCGGCATCTCGCGCGACGCGCGTCAGCTGCTCGGTGGCGACGCGGTGGTGGCCAGTGACCAGCCCACGCCAGCGGTATTGGTCGACGCCGCGGCGGCCGCGGGTCTGCGCACGGCGTCGACCGCGAGCTTTCCCAGCATGGCGCGCGCACCGGACGAGCGCGGTGGGGCCACGCGGCTGGTGGCGGTCAAGGCCGTCACCGACGGCTACCCCTTGCGCGGCCGCCTGCAGGTGCGGTCTGCTGCAGACGGCGCTGTGGCGCCGGTCGATGGCGGTCCGGCGCGTTCGACCGTCTGGGTCGATGCGGCCGTGCTCGACTCGCTCGGCCTGGCGGTCGGCGACGACCTGCTGCTGGGTGATGCCACATTGAAGATCGACCGCCTCATCGTCGTCGAGCCCGACCGCGGGGCGGGCTTCATGAGCTTCGCGCCGCGCGTCATGCTGCACCGCGACGATCTCGACGCCACCGCTCTGGTGCAGCCGGCCAGCCGTATCACTTGGCGAATGGCAGTGGCAGGCGAAGACCGAGCCGTGCGCCGATTCGTGGCTGAGGCGGAACAGCGCATCGAGTCCGTGCCGCTGCGGGGCGTGCGAGTGGAGTCTTTGGAATCCGGCCGCCCCGAGATGCAGCAGACGCTGGACCGGGCGAAGATGTTCCTGAACCTGGTCGCGCTGTTGGCCGCCTTGCTGGCGGCGGTGGCTGTGGCCATCGGAGCGCGCGACTTTGCGCAGCGCCATCTGGACGATTGCGCCATGCTGCGTGTGCTGGGGCTGGGCCAGCGCCGCATCGCTGTGGCCTACGCGCTGGAGTTCGCGGCGGTGGGCCTGCTGGGCAGCGCGGCGGGTGTGGCCCTGGGGTGGGCGGTGCACCACGGCTTCGTCTGGCTGCTTGCCGGGCTGGTGAGTGCGCAACTGCCGCCGCCCAGCCTGTGGCCGGCGCTGTTTGGCCTGGGGGTCGGGCTGGCGCTGCTGCTGGCCTTCGGCCTGCCGCCGGTGCTGCAGCTGTCCCGCGTGCCGCCCTTGCGCGTCATCCGACGTGACGTCGGCACACCCCGCGCGGCATCGTTGGGCGTGCTGGCCGCGGGCATCGGCGGCTTCACGGCCTTGCTGCTGGCGGTGTCGTCTGACCTGAAGCTCGGCGCCATTGCCGTGGGCGGCTTCATGGTCGCGGTGGCGATCTTCGCCGGGCTGGCCTGGCTGGGCGTGCAGGCGCTGCGGCGCTTCGTTCCGGAGGTCGGTGCACCGCGCTGGCTGCTGCTGGCCACCCGACAGGTCACGGCACGGCCTGCCTATGCGGTGCTGCAGGTCTCGGCGCTGGCGGTGGGCTTGCTGGCGTTGGTGCTGCTGGTGCTGTTGCGCACGGATCTGATCAGCAGCTGGCAGCGCGCCACGCCACCCGACGCCCCCGACCGGTTCGTGATCAACATCCAACCCGACCAGACGGAGGCGTTCCAGGCGGCGCTGGCACAGGCCGGCGTGACGCGCTACGACTGGTACCCGATGATCCGAGGGCGGCTGGTGGCGATCAACGGCGAGGCGGTCACCGGGGCGCGGTTCGAAGGCGATCGTGCGCAGCGCATGGTCGAGCGCGAATTCAATCTCAGCCACGCCGCGGAGCTTCCCTCGGGCAACCCGGTGGTCGCCGGACGCTGGACGCCCGAGGAGGCCCAGGGGCTCAGCGTCGAGGAGGGCCTGGCGCAGACCTTGGGACTGAAGCTCGGCGACCGACTGGCCTTCGACATCGCCGGGCAGGTGCGTGAGGCGCGCATCACCAGCCTGCGCAAGGTCGACTGGGGCTCGATGCGCGTGAACTTCTTCGTGCTGTTCCCGCAGTCGCGCATGGACGACTTGCCGGTGACCTGGATCAGCGCTTTCCGTGCGCCTGCCGTGGCCGGTTTCGACAACCGGCTCGGCCGGGCCTTTCCGAATGTCACCAACGTCGACGTCTCGGCGTCGATCGCGCAGGTGCAGCGCGTGCTCGATCAGGTGATCCGCGCGGTGGAGTTCCTTTTCGGGTTCACCCTGGCCACCGGGCTGGTGGTGCTGTTCGCCGCCGTGACAGCCACGCGCGAAGCGCGGGCCCGGGAGTACGCGCTGATGCGCGCCATGGGTGCAGGCGCACAGTTGCTGGCGCGCGTGCAGCGTGCCGAGCTGCTCGGGGTGGGCGCACTCGCCGGCCTGCTGGCCACACTCGCGGCCATCGCCGTGGGTTGGGCGCTGGCGCGCTACGCCTTCGAATTCAGCTGGAACCCCGCGCCCTGGGTGCCGCTGGCCGGCACTGCGGCAGGCGCGTTGCTGGCCCTGGCGGCGGGATGGTGGGGGCTGCGGGGCGTGCTCAGGCGGCCGGTGATGCAGACCCTGCGGCAGGCGGCGGCTGAATAGGCGCCAGGACGGGTGGCGAGTCTGCCCGGTGGCGGTCGGGGCAACGCGCCGCGCTGCGGGGCTGGAGGGGCCGGCTGCTCAGCGCGCCCGCTCCAGCAGTCCCATCTCGGCGCTGGACATCATGCCGGCGATGTCGACGAGGATCAGCATGCGTTTCGCCTCTGCGGTGTCCATCGCGCTGATGCCGGTGATGAAGTTCATGTCCACCGCGGCTGAGGTCAACTCCGGCGCGGGCTGGATATCTTGTGCGCGCAGGCGGATCACATCGGACACGGAATCGACCACCACACCGATCACGCGGCCGCGCACATTGAGCACGATGACGACGGTGAAGGCGTCGATGTCGGTCCGCTCGCATCCGAGCTTGACGCGCAGGTCGACGATGGGCACCACCACGCCGCGCAGATTGATGACGCCCTTGATGAAAGCCGGTGCGTTGGCGATGCGCGTGGGCGCCTCGTAGGTGCGGATCTCCTGCACGCGCAGGATGTCGATGCCGTACTCCTCGCTGCCGAGCCGGAAGGTCAGGTACTCCCCTGGGATGGCGCCAGCGACCTGTCCCGTCGCTGCGTCCGGGTCCGGCGGGGCAGACCTGGTGGGCGTTGCTTGGGTATTGAGTACGGACATCGTCATCACTCCGGCTTGATCGTCAGGGAGCAGCGGCTGACACGGTCAGCCTCGAAGGCGGAAGGTGTCCACGGCCTGGGTCAGGCGTCCGGCCTGCTCGCGCAGGCTCTCCGCCGCCGCGGCCGACTGTTCCACCAGCGCAGCGTTCTGCTGGGTCATCTGGTCGAGCTGCGTGATCGCAGCGTTGACCTGCGTGATGCCACCGGTCTGCTCGGTCGCGGCGGCCGTGATGTCGCCGATGATGTCCGACACCCGCTGCACCGAGGCGACGATCTCCTGCATCGTGGTGCCGGCGTCCTGCACCAGTTGCGAGCCGGCGCCGACCTTGGCGACGCTGGTGCCGATCAGACCCTTGATCTCTCGTGCGGCCTCGGCCGACCGCTGTGCAAGCGAGCGCACCTCGCCGGCGACCACCGCGAAGCCACGCCCCTGCTCACCGGCGCGCGCTGCCTCGACCGCTGCATTCAGCGCCAGGATGTTGGTCTGGAAGGCGATGCCGTCGATCACGCCGATGATGTCGG
>JBMTXX010000231.1:0-5514 GCA_049453935.1 Rubrivivax sp. | reverse complement strand
CGATGAACGGCATCGAACTGCAGGACCGCGAGTTCTTCGCCGCCATCCGCGAAGGCCGTGAGCCCAACGCCAGCGTGGCGCAGGTGCTGCCCTGCTACGAGGTGCTGCACGCGCTGGAGCAGCAGCTCGGCTGAGGCCGATACCGGCCGCCTCTGTACGTCGCGGGCCGGCAGCGCCTGCGGCGAGGCAGAATCGTCGGATGAAGACACGTCGCATCGGCCCTTTCGAAGTCGCCCCCATCGGCCTGGGGTGCATGAGCCTGAGCCACGCTTATGGCATCCCGCCCTCACCGGAAGACGGCGAGCGGCTGCTGCTGGAGGCCCTGGATCTGGGCGTCACCTTGTTCGACACGGCCGCCCTGTACGGCTTCGGGGCGAACGAGACGCTGGTGGGCCGGGTGCTCAAGCCACATCGGCACCGCATCACACTCGCGAGCAAGGGCGGCATGGCCGGGGTGGCCTTCCCCGACGGTGTCCGGCGCGTCATCGACGGTCGGCCCGAGACCATCCAGCGCAACTGCGAGGACAGCCTGCGCCGCCTGGGCACCGACGTCATCGACCTGTACTACCTGCACCGCTGGGACAAGAAGGTGCCGATCGAGGAGTCGGTGGGCGCGCTGTCGCGGCTGGTCGAGCAAGGCAAGGTCCGCACTTTGGGCCTGAGCGAGGTGTCTGCGGCGACGCTGCGGCGCGCGCATGCCGTGCACCCGATCGTGGCGGTGCAGACCGAGTACTCCCTGTGGACCCGCAACCCGGAGATCGCGGTGCTGCAAGCCTGTCGGGACATCGGCGCGGCCTTCGTGGCCTTCAGCCCTGTCGGACGGGCCTTTCTCACCGGGGCCTTGCGCGACGTCGGTGGCCTGCACGAGAAGGACTTCCGGCGCACCAACCCGCGCTTCGAGCCCGTGACCTACGCGCGCAACCTCCAACTGCTCCAGGGCTACGAAGCGCTGGCCCAGGCCGCCGGGTGCACGCCGGCGCAGCTGGCCCTGGCCTGGCTGCTGGCGCAGGGGGACGACATCATCCCCATCCCCGGCACGACCCGGATCGACCACCTGCGTGAAGATCTGGCTGCCTGGTCACTGCAGTTGCCGCTGGGTGTGCTGCAGCAAGCGGGCGAGCTCATCAATCAGCGTACCGTCAGCGGCGAGCGCTACAACGCACAGGCGGCGTCCGAGGTCGACACCGAGACGTTCTGAGGCCCGGAAGCTCGAGCTGAGTCCCGGTGCAGGCGATGAGCGCCATCCCCCATGCCTTTCGAGGCCCCGGCTTGCAGGCCGCCCTGGCGCAGGCGCACTTGCCGGCGCTGATGCCGGCCCTGGCCTGCCTCACCGGGGATCTGGCCGCGCTGGACGCCGCCTGGCAGCCCGACCTGTCGGACCAGGCGCAGCGACCGCAGCCGCAAGCCGGACTGTCCGCGCAGGCCCAGCAGGCCGCGCGCGAGCGCGCACAGGCGCTGATCGAGCGGTGGGACGCTGACGGGCGGCCTGCGCCCAGTGCGCTCGACGCCGCGCTGCTGCAGCGCGTGATCCGTTTCGTCACCGGCGACGTCGATCCTGCAGTGGCCGACCTGCTGCTGCACGAACTCGGCCTGACCGATGTGGCCACCACCCCCGGCGACCTCGCCGGCTTGAGGCCGGACTTCCATGTGGCCGTGATCGGTGCGGGGATGTCGGGGCTGCTCGCGTCCTGGCACCTGGCGCGGGCCGGCGTCTCGCACACCGTCTACGAGCGGCAATCGTCGCTGGGCGGTGTCTGGGCCGAGAACCACTACCCGGGGTGCCGCCTCGACACCAGCAACTTCTGCTACAGCTACTCTTTCCACCAGCAGGCCGGTTGGCGGCACCACTTCTCCCCGCGCGAGGAGGTGCTGCGCTACTTCGAGGATGTGGCCCGCGCGCACGGCATCGACGGTCGCATCCGGCTGCGCACGCGCGTGGTGGCCCTGGCGTACGACGATGTCGACCAGCGCTGGCAACTCGAACTGGAGCGTGACGGCCGACGTGAGCGTGTCCAGGCCGATGCCGTCATCAGCGCCGTCGGACAGCTCAACGAGCCCCGCCTGCCGCAGATCCCGGGGGTCGAGCGTTACACCGGGCAGGCCTGGCACACGGCGCGATGGAACCACGCCGTGGCGCTGGATGGCCTGCGCGTGGGCGTCATCGGCACCGGCGCCAGCGCCTTCCAGGTGGTGCCGCAGATCGCGCCGCGCGTGCAGTCCCTGCGCGTCTTCCAACGCACGCCGCCGTGGGTGGTGCCCACACCGTCGTACACGCGTGAGCTGCCGGCGGGGCTGCATTGGCTGCTCGAGCATCTGCCTGGCTACAACGCCTGGTACCGCTTCGAGCAGTTCTGGGTCGCCGTCGAAGGCCGGCGCCGCTATTCGATCGTCGATCCGACCTGGACCCGTCCCGGCTCGGTGTCTGCGCTGAACCAGCAGCTGCGCGAGATGCTGGAGCAGGACATCCGCGCGTCCTACCCTGGACGCCCCGATCTGCAGCGCTTGATGACACCCGGGTACCCGCCCTATGCCAAGCGCATGCTGCGAGACGACGGCGCATGGCCGGCCGCGCTGATGCGGGACAACGTGCGCGTGGAGTCCTCGCCGATACGCGAGTTCACGCCCACGGGCGTGCAGTGCGCCGACGGCAGCGAGCACGAACTGGACGTCGTCATCTTCGGCACCGGCTTCCGCGCCTCGGAGTTCCTGTCGTCCATGGAGGTGAGGGGCCGCGCCGGCGCCGACCTGCACGCGCAATGGGGCGACGAGCCACAGGCTTATCGGGGCATCTGCGTGCCTGGCTTCCCGAACCTCTTCCTGCTCTACGGTCCGAACACCAACCTGATCACGAACGGCAGCCTCGTGCTGTTCGGCGAGTTCGAGATCGAGTTCGTGATGCGCTGCCTGAGGGCGCTGGCCGCCCGCGGGGCCCGTGCGATGGAGCCGACGGTCGAGGCGGCAGGCGACGACGCGCAGCGTGTGGCGGCTGCGACGCGCGGCATGGCCTACGGGATCGACGGCGTGCGCAACTGGTACAAGTCGGCTTCCGGCCGGGTGACCCAGAACTGGCCGTTCAGCACGCTGGACTTCTGGCGCCAGACGCGGGAGGTACGCGTGCAGGACTTCACCTTCCACGGTTGAGCCGCACGCGCCCTGCCGCATCCTTGTGTGCAGCGCGGACGTGCAGGGCCGTCCTCAGGCCAGTTCTCAGCCTCTCAGGCGGCGGCTTCCAGGCCCCGTGCGAAATGCGCCTGCATCAAGTCGCGCGCCGCTTGCGCATCGCCTTCGGCGATGGCGCGCATCATCGCGCGGTGCTCGGCCAGCGAGTCGGCAAGCCGGCCCTGCCGGAACAGCGAGTGGTGGCGGTTCAGCTTCATCACCTTGCGCAGATCGGCCACCACCTGCAGCGCCCAACGGTTGCCCGCTTCCTCGAGCAGTGCGAAGTGGAAGCGCTCGTTGGCCGCGAAGAAAGCGTCGCGGTCGTCCACCTGCTGCTCCAGCGACTCATGCAAGGCGCGCAGACGAGCCCGTGCTGCCGGCGGGGCGTGTGCCGCCACCTGCGCGGCGGCGTCGCTTTCCAGCAGCGCCAGCAGGTGGTAGACCTGCGCGACGTCGTCGCGCGACACCTCGGTCACGTAGGCGCCGCGCCGCACCTTCATCGTCACCAGGCCTTCGACGGCCAGCACCTTCAACGCCTCGCGCAGCGGGGTGCGGCTGATGCCCCACTGGGCGCACAGCTTCATCTCGTCGATCCATGCACCGGGCTCGAGTTCGCGCGCGAAGATCTGCTGCCGCAGCCGCTCGGCCACCGCGACATACAAAGCGCGCGGGGCCAGCGAGGCGGTGGTGTCGGCGACGGGTCGGTGCGCCGTGGCGGCGGCGAGGGCTTCCACGAGGACGTGTCAGTTTGCAGTGGGTTTTGAATTCATAATTATGCATAATTCGTGTCGAGGCGGGTGGCTGCTCTGCTGCGAGCGCCGTGAGTCCTTGCCCTTCGCCACCCGATCTTGCAGACCGCGCGACCTCGTCGACGCCAACGGACCCCGCCATGAGCCAGTCTTCCGAGTCCCCTGAATTCCAGCCTGCCACGCTCGAGCAGTGGGCGCGCGCAGCGGCGAAGTCCGCTCCCGGCGGCGACGTTGCGGCGCTGGATTGGGTGACCCCCGAGGGCCTGCGCGTCAAGCCGCTGTACACCGCGGCCGATCTGGCCGGGCTGCCGCACACCGACACGCTGCCGGGCTTCGAGCCCTTCATCCGCGGGCCCCAGGCCACGATGTACGCGGTGCGGCCGTGGACGATCCGCCAGTACGCCGGGTTCTCCACCGCGCAGGAGAGCAATGCCTTCTACCGCAAGGCCCTGGCCGCCGGCGGGCAGGGCGTCAGCGTCGCCTTCGACCTGGCCACCCACCGCGGCTACGACAGCGACCACCCGCGCGTGACGGGTGATGTCGGCAAGGCCGGCGTGGCCATCGATTCCGTCGAGGACATGAAGATCCTGTTCGATGGCATCCCGCTGGACAAGGTCACGGTCAGCATGACCATGAACGGCGCCGTCCTGCCGGTGCTGGCGGGCTACGTGGTCGCGGCCGAGGAGCAGGGCGTGGCGCAGGACAAGCTCTCCGGGACCATCCAGAACGACATCCTCAAGGAGTTCATGGTCCGCAACACCTACATCTACCCGCCCGCGCCGAGCATGCGGATCATCGGCGACATCATCGAGTACACGGCGCGGCACATGCCGAAGTTCAACTCGATCTCGATCTCCGGCTACCACATGCAGGAGGCGGGGGCCAACCAGGCGCTGGAACTGGCCTTCACCCTGGCCGACGGCAAGGAGTACGTGAAGACCGCGCTGGCCAAGGGCCTGGACGTGGACGACTTCGCCGGGCGGCTGAGCTTCTTCTGGGCGATCGGGATGAACTTCTATCTCGAGATCGCCAAGATGCGCGCCGCGCGGCTGCTGTGGGCGCGCATCATGAAGGGCTTCGGCGCGAAGAACCCGAAGAGCCTGATGCTGCGCACCCACTGCCAGACCTCGGGCTGGAGCCTGACCGAACAGGACCCGTACAACAACATCGTGCGCACCACGATCGAGGCCATGGCCGCGGTCTTCGGCGGCACCCAGAGTCTGCACACCAACAGCTTCGACGAGGCGATCGCGCTGCCCACCGAGTTCAGCGCCCGCATCGCCCGCAACACGCAGCTGATCCTGCAGGAAGAGACGCACATCACGAACGTGGTCGACCCCTGGGCCGGCAGCTACATGATGGAGCGGCTCACGCAGGAGATGGCCGACCAGGCCTGGGCGATCATCGAGGAGGTCGAGGCGATGGGCGGCATGACGCGCGCCGTCGACTCCGGCTGGGCCAAGCTGAAGATCGAGGCCAGCGCGGCCGAGAAGCAGGCGCGCATCGACTCCGGGCAGGACGTGATCGTCGGCGTCAACAAGTACCGACCGAAGACGCAGGAGCCGGTGGACATCCTGCAGATCGACAACGTCAAGGTGCGCGAGGG
>JBMTXX010000230.1:0-5535 GCA_049453935.1 Rubrivivax sp. | reverse complement strand
TACTGGGAGACCTACCACGCGCTCATGGGCCGCGACGGCGTCACGCCCGAGGCGGCCAAGGCGGCGGTGCGGCGCTCCAACACGCTGATCGCGTCGCTGATGCTCAAGCGTGGCGAGGCGGACGCCATGTTGTGCGGGCTGGTGGGCCGCTACGACGCTCATCTGGACCACGTGCGCACGGTGATCGGCAGCCGGCCCGGCAGCGGTGTGATGGCGGCGATGAACGCGTTGATGCTCGAGGAGTACACGATGTTCATCACCGACACCTTCGTCAACGAGCAGCCCGAGGCGCACGAGCTGGCCGAGATCGCGACCATGGCCGCTGCCGAGGTCCGGCGTTTCGGTATCCCGCCCAAGGTGGCCTTCCTGTCGCACTCGATCTTCGGGTCGTCCAACCGGCCGTCGGCCCGGCGCATGCGTCAGGCGCGAGACCTGTTCGCCGCAGCCTGTCCCGACATCGAGTGCGACGGCGAGATGCACGGCGACGCGGCGCTGAGCGAGGAGGTGCGGCGCACCTACCTGCCCGACAGCAAGCTGACCGGTTCGGCCAACCTGCTGGTGCTGCCCAACATCGACGCGGCCAACATCCTGTTCAACGTCGTCAAGCAGGCGGGCAGCCGCGGCGTGACCGTCGGGCCCATCCTGCTGGGGGCCGCAGCGCCGGTGCACATCCTGACGCCGTCGGCCACGGTGCGACGGGTGATCAACATGACGGCGCTGGCCGTCGCGGACGCCGCCGACCAGCAGTCGCGGGGCTGACGGCGCCGAGGGGCGCGCTTGCGCCCATAATCCGGCCGCGCCGCTGCCGGCGCGACTTGCCCACTGGAGCCGACCGCGATGACCCGCGCCACCAAGATCGTTGCCACGCTCGGCCCGGCCTCCAGCGACCCTCAGGTGCTCGAGCGCCTGCTGCTGGCCGGGGTCGACGTGGTCCGCCTGAACTTCAGCCACGGCCGGGCGCAGGACCACATCGACCGCGCGGCCCTCGTGCGCGAGGCTGCCGTGCGTGTGGGCAAGCCCGTGGCGCTGATGGCCGACCTGCAGGGCCCGAAGATCCGCGTGGGCAAGTTCGCCGACGGCAAGGTCATGCTCGAGCCGGGCCAGCCCTTCATCCTGGATGCGCAGCGCACCGAGCCTGGGGACCTGACGGCGGTCGGCCTCGACTACAAGGAACTGCCGCGCGACGTGCGCCCCGGCGACCGCCTGCTGCTCAACGACGGGCTGATCGTGCTGATCGTCACGGCCGTGCGCGGCGAGCAGGTCCACACCACGGTGAAGATCGGTGGTGAGCTGTCGAACAACAAGGGCATCAACAAGGCCGGCGGCGGGCTGACGGCGCCGGCGCTGACCGCCAAGGACATGGAGGACATCAAGACGGCGATGTCCTTCCAGTGCGAGTACCTGGCGGTGAGCTTTCCCAAGAACGCCACCGACATGGAGATGGCGCGCCAACTCGCCAACGTCGCTGGCGAGGCGACGCGCCACAAGCCGGCGATGATCGCCAAGATCGAGCGCAGCGAGGCGATCCCGCAGCTCGAGGCCATCCTGCGCGCCAGCGACGGCATCATGGTCGCGCGTGGTGATCTGGCGGTGGAGGTCGGCAACGCCGCGGTGCCGGCACTGCAGAAGCGCATGATCCGCATGGCGCGCGAGATGGACAAGCTCACCATCACCGCCACGCAGATGATGGAGAGCATGATCCACGCCCCGGTGCCCACGCGTGCCGAGGTCAGCGACGTCGCCAACGCGGTGCTGGACGGCACCGATGCGGTGATGCTCAGCGCCGAGACCGCCGCCGGCAAGTACCCGGTGGAGACGGTCGAGCAGATGCACCAGATCGCGCTGGAGGCCGAGCGGGCCGACGACGTGCAGATCGACAGCGACTTCGTCAACAAGCAGTTCGGCCGCATCGACCAGAGCATCGCGATGGGCGCGCTGTTCACCGCGCACCATCTGGGGTGCAAGGCCATCGTCGCGCTGACCGAGAGCGGGTCTACCGCGCTGTGGATGAGCCGCCACAACATCAAGGTCCCCGTCTACGGCCTGACCACACGCGCCCAGACCGAGCGCCGCATGGCGCTGTTCCGCAACGTGCGTCCGATCCAGATGCCGTCGTTCACCGACCGCGACCAGGCCCTGCAGGCGGCCGAGAAGCTGCTGTGCGAGCGCGGTGTGCTGATGCCGGGCGACACCTACGCCATCACCTGCGGCGAGCCCATGGGACATCCGGGCGGGACGAACATGCTCAAGGTGTGCCGGGTGGGGTGAGCGTCTGACGGGTCTCGTTCGCGCACCGGCGGGTACCACCGAAGCCCGTACGATGTCTGAGAACGCGCGGGGTGTTGTCCGTGCGCTTCCCTAGAATCGACGCGAATCGTCGCGATCTGCGCTCACCAACGCCGGCGGGTTCCAGCGGCCTGGCCGGCCCGGCTCGACGTCGTTGCGTATCCCCGCTTTTTTCCCCTGCCTGACCGAGGTGACCCCATGCCACTCGTCCCCATGCGCCAACTGCTCGACCATGCCGCCGAGAACGGCTACGGCATCCCGGCCTTCAACGTCAACAACCTCGAGCAGGTGCAGGCGGTGATGGCCGCAGCGCACGAGGTCAACGCGCCGGTCATCCTGCAGGCCAGCGCCGGGGCGCGCAAGTACGCCGGCGAGGCCTTCATCAAGCACCTGATCCAGGCCGCGATCGAGGCCTGGCCGCACATCCCGCTGGTCATGCACCAGGACCACGGCCAGAGCCCGGACGTCTGCCGCGGCGCGATCGACCTGGGCTTCAGCTCGGTGATGATGGACGGCTCGCTGGAAGCCGATGGCAAGTCGATCGCCAGTTACGACTACAACGTCGAGGTCACCAAGCAGGTCGTCGACATGGCGCATGCGATCGGCGTCACCGTCGAGGGCGAGCTCGGCTGCCTGGGCTCGCTCGAGACGATGAAGGGCGACAAGGAGGACGGCCACGGCGCCGAGGGCACGATGACCCGCGAGCAGTTGCTGACCGACCCCGAACAGGCGGCCGACTTCGTGCGCCGCACCCAGCTCGACGCGCTGGCCATCGCCATCGGCACCAGCCACGGCGCCTACAAGTTCAGCCGCAAGCCCACCGGCGACATCCTGGCCATCGACCGCATCCGCGAGATCCACCGCCGCATCCCGAACACCCACCTCGTGATGCACGGCTCGTCCAGCGTGCCGCAGGACCTGCTCGAGCAGATCCGCCAGTACGGCGGTCAGATGAAGGAGACCTATGGCGTGCCGGTCGAGGAGATCCAGCACGCCATCCAGTACGGCGTGCGCAAGATCAACATCGACACCGACATTCGGCTGGCGATGACCGGGGCGGTGCGCAAGTTCCTGCACGAGAACCCCGAGAAGTTCGATGCGCGCGAGTGGCTCAAGCCGGCGCGCGCGGCGGCGCAGGCCGTGTGCCGCCAACGCTACGTGGAGTTCGGCTGCGAGGGCCAGGCGGGCAAGATCCGCGGCGAGACCCTGCAGGTCTATGCGGGGCGCTACCAGCGTGGCGAGCTGGCGCAGGTCGTCCGTTGATCGAGACTGCGCCTCGGCCGGTGCAGCCGTCGCCCTCCGCGCCGGGCGGCTCCGTCCCGTCGGTGCGGGTGGTCATGGGCTCGTCCAGTGACTGGGAGACGATGCAGCATGCCGTGGCGGTGCTGCGCGATCTCGGTGTGGCCCACGACGTGCAGGTGGTGTCGGCGCACCGCATGCCCGACGAGATGTTCCGTTTTGCAGAGCTTGCCGCGGGGCAGGGCGTGCGCGCGATCATCGCCGGCGCGGGAGGCGCGGCGCACTTGCCCGGCATGATCGCGGCCAAGACCACGGTGCCGGTGCTTGGTGTGCCGGTGGCCAGCCGCCACCTGCAGGGCTTGGATTCGCTGTACTCGATCGTCCAGATGCCCAAGGGCGTGCCGGTGGCCACCTTTGCCATCGGCGCGGCTGGCGCGGCCAATGCGGCGTTGTTCGCGGCGGCGATGCTGGCTGCGGGCGGCGACGCCGCGCTGCGCGAGCGTCTGGACGCCTTCCGCGCCGCGCAGACCGCCGCGGCGCAGGCCATGACTGCTGCGCTGCCACCCCATGTCTGAGCCGGTCACCTTGCTGCCGGGCGCGCGCTCGCCGCGCGACCCGAGCCGTGCCGTGACGCTGGGTGTGCTGGGCGGGGGGCAACTCGGCCGCATGTTCGTGCATGCGGCGCAGGCGCTGGGCTACCGCACCGTGGTGCTGGACCCGGACGCCGCCAGCCCGGCGGGCCTCGTCGCGCACCGGCACCTGCGTGCGCCTTACGACGACGAAGCCGCGCTGGCCGCGCTGGCCGCTGAGTGCGACGCGGTGACGACCGAGTTCGAGAACGTGCCGGCGGGATCGTTGAGGCGCCTGGCCGCGTCGTTACCGGTGGCGCCGGCGGCCGATGCCGTCACCGTGTGCCAGCACCGCGCATTGGAGAAGTCGCACTTCGAGCGCAGCGGCGTGCCTTGCGTGCCGTGGGCGCGCATCGAGACCGAGGCCGATCTGGCGGACGTGTCGGCATCGCTGTTCCCGGCCCTGCTGAAGACGGCCACGATGGGCTACGACGGCAAGGGCCAGGTGTCGGTGCCCGGGCCCGAGGCCTTGGCGCAGGCCTGGGCCACGCTCGGCCGGGTGCCCTGCGTGCTGGAGCAGCGGGTGCCCTTGCGCGGCGAACTCAGCGTCGTGCTGGCGCGCGACCGTACGGGGCATTGTGTGCACCTGCCGGTGCAGCACAACGTCCACCGCGACGGGATCCTGGCTGTCACGCAGGTGCCGGCATCCAGCGTTTCCGAGGCGGCCGCCGATGAAGCCTTGCGTATGGCGACCGCGGTCGCGGCGTCGCTCGACTACGTCGGCGTGCTGTGCGTCGAGTTTTTCGAAGTTGCCGACGGCCGTCTGCTGGCCAACGAGATGGCGCCGCGGCCGCACAACTCCGGGCACCACAGCCTGGACGCCTGTGATGTCTCGCAGTTCGACCTGCAGGTGCGCACGCTGGCCGGCTTGCCGCTGACCGAGCCGCGCCTGCACTCGCCTGCGGTGATGCTGAACCTGCTGGGAGACCTCTGGTTCGCCGCGACGGACGGCGCGGCTGGTACCCCAGACTGGGCGGCGGTGCTGGCGCTGCCCGGCGTTCACCTGCACCTGTATGGCAAGACCGAGCCCCGGCGCGGGCGCAAGATGGGGCATCTGACGGTGACGGCAGGAACGCTCGAGGACGCTCGCGCGGTGGCCGACAGGGCCGCGACCCTGCTCGGCCTGCCGCTGCTGGAGGACGACCTGCCTGCAAAGGCACTCCCGCATGTGGCGGATGGCGACGCTGCGGCTACGCCAAGCAGGAAGACGGGCGCCTCGGGCATGGCCGAGCCGTCCACGGCGGTCGCGTCCTTGGATGCGGATCGTGCCCGGCAGGCGGCGGAGCGCGCTTGACCGAGGTGGCCTCGCCCCCGCTGCGCGGCCAAGCGCCGCAGGAGGTGCGCGAGGCCGCGCGCTTGCTGGCCCAGGGTCGCCTGCTGG
>JBMTXX010000229.1:0-5630 GCA_049453935.1 Rubrivivax sp. | reverse complement strand
GGCTTTCGCCTTCAGATGCCCACGCTTATCGGCTGTATGTTGTTAAAGAGCTTTTTTGTTTTCGCGTCAGACTGTCGTCATCAGCAAAGACAGCGATTCTTGCACGTTTTGTTGACCTTGTCAAGCGGTCAACTACTTCGTGTCTTTGCGCTTCCCCAAGACGGCTGGCGCACGAACCCTTGACTGCCTACTCGGTCTGGGCTCTGAGCCCCACCTGCTTGGCTGGACTCACCGCCTTCGCGTTTCATCCGTCGAGCCCGCCAGTGTAGCGGAGTTTTCGTGCCTTGCGCAAACTTTTCGTCTTCGCGACGCAAGCCACGGGCGCCTACCCGCAACACGTCTCGGCTTCAGCTCCCGCCCGCCTGGCTCGTCCAGCCTGCGTGTGCGGCCCGCATCGCCTCAGCCGGCTCGTCGGCCATCAGCGCACTGCCGACGATTCCAGCCAGCCGCCGTGTGTCGCTGCGCAACAAGCGTTGCTTCACGGTGGGCAACTGTGACGGCTGCATGGAGAAGCTGCGCAGCCCCATGCCAAGCAGCAGGTCGGTGAAGTTCAGGTCACCGGCCATCTCGCCACAGACGCTGACAGGCTTGCCTTGCGCTTGTGCGCGGGCAATGGTCGTGGCGATCAGGTGCAGCACTGCGGGGTGCCAGGGGTCGTAGAGGTGAGCGACAGACTGGTCTGATCGGTCGATGGCCAGGGTGTACTGGATCAAGTCGTTCGTGCCGATCGACACGAAGTCGAAATGTCTGAGGAGGCTGTCGACGCTGAGTGCTGCGGCGGGCACCTCGATCATGGCGCCGATCTCCATTGGCCCATGCGCCTTGCCGGCACGGTCCAGTGCTTTGCGAGCCAGATCGACAGCACGCAGCACTGCCTCCACCTCCCCGCGGTGGGCAACCATCGGCACAAGCATCCTCACCTTGCCGTGAGCCGCAGCGCGCAGGATCGCTCGTAATTGCTGCTGGAACATGTCCGGCTCTGCCAGGCTCCAGCGGATGGCGCGCAGACCGAGTGCCGGATTGAGCGTTTGTTCGTGGCGTCCGTGCTGCACCGCACCATCGTGATCCAGCGGCTTGTCGGCGCCGATGTCCACGGTGCGGATCGTCACCGGCATGCCCTTCATGCCAAGCACAGCGGCACGATACGCCAGGTACTGCTCCTCTTCGTCCGGCAGGCGTCCCTGCCGGTTCATGAACAGGAATTCACTGCGGAAGAGTCCGACGCCGACCGCGCCAGCGGCAAGGGCCGCCTCGACATCGCTCGGAAGCTCGATGTTGGCCAGCAGCTCGATGGGCTCGCCGTCCAGCGTGACCGCCGGGGTGTGGCGCAAGCGGTCCAGCCGTGCCCGCTCGAGTTCGCTCTGCCTCTGGCGAAAACGGTACTCCTCCAGCACGATGGGCGACGGGTTCACGACGGCCACGCCCGCATCGCCGTCGATCACGACCCAATCGTCCTGTCGGATGAGCCGGCTGGCTTCGCGCGCTCCCACGACGGCGGGGATGTCCATGCTGCGCGCCAGGATCGCCGTGTGAGAGGTCCGGCCACCAACGTCAGTGATCAGGCCTTCGAAGACGCTCGACCGCATCTGGAGCATGTCGGCTGGCGAGATGTCGCCGGCAACCAGCACCAGCTTGTCGGCGCCTGCGGCCCGCGCCAGCGCCCTTGCATCCATCGCCGCCCCGGAGCCACCCTGCGCAAGCGCCTTCAGCAAGCGTTCGACGACCTGCTCGAGGTCGGCCTTGCGCTCGCGCAGGTACTCGTCCTCCATGTCGTCGAACTGGCGTGCCAGCACCTCGAACTGGGCTGACAGGGCCCACTCTGCGTTGTAGTTCCGCTCGAGAATCCAGGCCTTGGTCGCCTCGGCAAGCGATTCGTCGCGCAACAGCATCAGGTGCACATCGAGCAAGGCCGAGAGCTCGGTCGGTGCATCCGCAGGCATCTCACGCTGAAGGGCCTCCAGAGAATGCGCCACCCGATCGCGCGCCGAGCGCAGGCGGGCGATCTCCTGCGTGACCTGCTCCTGCGGCACGAAATAGTGCGCCACGTCCACCCGGCTCGACGACACGAGCACGGCGCGCCCAATGGCGATCCCGCGAGAAACGGCGGCGCCGAAGACCTGAAAGCTCATGCTACGTCCCTCATGTCGGTGCGCTCGGCATCGACAGACGACGCGCGGCCGCCGCTCGGGCACACGAAGCTAGTCGGGCTCGCCGAAACGTTCATCGATCAGCCCTCGAAGAGCCTGCATGGCGACCTGCTCCTCGTCCCCGTCGGTCTCGATCTCGACATCGCAGCCCTGCCCTGCGGCCAGCATCATCACCCCCATGATGCTCTTCGCGTTGACACGGCGCCCGCCGCGGCTGAGGTGGACCTCACACCGAAACGAAGCCGCGAGCTTGGTGAGCTTGGCCGATGCTCGGGCATGCAGACCGAGCCGGTTACTGATGGTGATGGTGGATTTGATCATGATGGCGCGATGCCGGACCCTGATTCTGCGGTCGCGTGACCGCCACTTGCATCACCCCCTGGGTCGCGCCGTCAACGGCCCTGGACACCAGACGATCCAATGGCTCTGCCCGGTAGCACAGGACCCGCCAGACCATCGGGACGTTCACGCCGGCGACCACGCGCACGCGCACACCGTCGGCCACGCGCACGGCGGCATTGCAGGGGGTGGCGCCGAAAGCATCACTGAGGATCAGCGTGTCTTCTTCTGACAGGGTGTCACGCAACCGGGCCATGGCCGAGGCCAGATCGTCCGAGGGCTCGACGTCCACCGCGGCCAAGCTCTGCGCGCACTCGGGAAACGCATGCCGCGCAACCGCGGCGAGTGCAGACGCCAGCGGCGCGTGGGCAACGAGAACGACGCGGGTCATGGGTCAGGCGCGAGTGTGTGGAGGGCTTCCCGGCAGCGGCAACGCGGCGTTGTCCGTCTCAGACGCTCGACGCGGGGCCACAAACCACAGATAAGCCACGATGCAACACGCCAGGTGGATGGCCAGCGTGGCACGGAAGGCCTGTGCCACATCCCAGCCGAGCGTGCTGAACGCGTCGATGCCCAGACCGATGCCCCATTGAATGCAGAACACGCCGGAGAAGATCACCAGGTTGAAGGCCGACAGGGCGCGGCCTGCGAGGGCCGCAGGAAACGCCTGACCGACTGCCGGCTGGCTGACAGACACAAAGGTGCAGCTGACACACCACAGCGCCCACATCGCAGCGCCCGCGGGCTGCGGGTCGAAGACGATCCAACCCAGCAGCAGCACAGGCGCAGGCAGCCCCCAGGTCATCAAGCGGCGTGCATGGATGCCTCGGCTGACCAGGCGAGGCATCGCCGCACCCCACGCCATGAAGGCCAGCAGCATGGCCACGTTGATCAGGAACAACCCGCCCGCGGCGTCCTGCGCCGTCCAGCCGGCCACCTGCGTCAGCCAAGGGCCGGCCCACAAGGATTGCACGGCGATCAGCCCGCCGTAGACGAAGAAGCCCAGCGGTACGCTGCGCACGAACACCGGATGGCGGGCCACGAACCCATAGCCTGCCGGTACCTGCGCTTGTCCCGTCGGGCCCACGTCCACCGACGGCGTCGTGCGCGATGCATCGGCCGGGACCCACCACCAGGTCAACAAGATGACCAGCGCCAGGCCCACCGCCATGATCCAGAACAGGCCGCGCCACCCCGTCAGCGGCAACAGCCATTGAACCGGAAGAGTGGAGGCGACCATCCCCAAGGATCCGCTCATCAGCATCCAGGAGTTGGCCCGCAACTGGGCTGCAGGACTGAATCGCAGGCGAAAGCTCGTCAGCGGCGCCATCAGGCAGGCCGCAACACCCATGCCGATCAACGCCCGCGCCACGATCAACCCTGCCACGCTCTGCGACATGGCGAAGGCAGCGCAGCCGACCACGCCGACACCGAGCAAGCCCATCAACACGCGCTTGGGCCCGATCCGGTCCAGTGCGCTGCCCAGGGGCAGTTGCAACAGCGAAAACCCGAGAAAGTAGGCGCCCGCCAGCAGCCCGAGGTCGGAAGGACGCAACCCCAGTTCCTGACTGAAGCTCGGCGCCAATGTGGCGGTGACGGCGCGCAACAGGGCAGACAGGAAATAGCCACAGGCAAACGCCAGGAAGATCCTGATCGCCAGGGCACGCGGCACCAACGCGGCATCGGTCATCGTTCAGCGCTTGAAAGGTGACGAGGCCACTTGGTCAGACGCCCAGCCTGACGGAAGAGAAGAAGGTGCTGGCCGACTCCTCCTGGGCAGGCTTTCCGAGCATCGTGGCCTGAAAGACGACCGTGCCGCGGGAGAACACCGCCACCTGCCCACTCATGGGCTTGCCGTCGGGCGTGCGGCCGGACAGCGCCTGACGCAGGCTGTCCGGCTGTGGCGTGGCACCTGGAACGCGCAGCGGCAGATCCTCGCCTGACGAGGCGGACAGGTTGTCGAGGGTCGACTGCCTCAGCGCACGCAACGCCAGCGGGACCCGTGTCGGGTCGCCGACATCGGCCCAGGACAAGCCCCAGGTCACGCCGCCGGCGTCGCAGGCCTGCAGAGTCATCCGCACCTGCTCGCCGGCCAGGGGCACCATGCGCGCGAAGGACGACGGCTTGCAGGGGAAGAGCATCACCGCCCCCTGGACGTCCGGCCGGACTTCACGCCAATTCATCGCCGGGGCGCAGGCCACCAGGAGCACCGTCGAGACCGCCAGGGTCGTGCGGCCCGCGCGGCGCAGGCATCGTGCACAGCCACCCTGGACAATGGCACGCCCCCGGATGGAACGGACGCCGGCTGGGCTCCGCACCGCGCATCCGGGGCCCGCCACGGGCGCCTTGGCCCGCCTCTGCGGGAGACCACGGGTCCGGGACCGTGCCTGGGGGTCTTCAGGCCAGCGCACCGGACACGCCCGCCGCATGGGCCTGCTGATCCGCGTGGTAGCTCGAGCGCACCATGGCCCCGACGGCGGCATGGGTGAACCCCATCGCCAGCGCCTCACGCTCGAACATGGCGAAGGTGTCGGGATGGACGTAACGGCGCACCGGCAAGTGGTGACCGCTGGGTGCGAGGTACTGGCCGATGGTCAGCATGTCGATCTGATGGGCACGCATGTCGCGCATGGCCTGGAGGATCTCCTCGTCGGTTTCTCCCAGCCCGACCATCAGCCCGCTCTTGGTGGGCACGCCAGGCACCGCCTGCTTGAACCGGCGCAACAGGTCCAGGCTGAACAGGTAGTCCGATCCCGGACGCGCCTGCCGGTACAGGCGGGGCACGGTCTCGAGATTGTGGTTCATCACATCCGGCGGCGCGGCCTGCAGGATGTCCAGGGCCCGGTCGAGCCGGCCACGGAAGTCCGGCGTGAGGATCTCGATGCGCGTATCGGGGGACGCCTCACGCACACGGCGGATGCAGTCGACGAAGTGTGCGGCGCCACCGTCGCGCAGGTCGTCGCGGTCGACGCTCGTGATGACCACGTAGCTGAGCTTGAGGGCGGCGATGGTGCGCGCCAGGTTCTCGGGTTCAGCCGGGTCCAGCGGATCCGGACGGCCGTGCCCGACGTCGCAGAACGGGCAGCGACGCGTGCACTTGTCGCCCATGATCATGAAGGTGGCCGTGCCCTTGCCGAAGCACTC
>JBMTXX010000228.1:0-5668 GCA_049453935.1 Rubrivivax sp. | reverse complement strand
TTCAAGGACTACATCGCCCTGCCCAAGGCCAATGGCTACCAGAGCCTGCACACCACGCTGCTGAACCCGCTGGGCACGGCGGTGGAGTTCCAGGTGCGCACCGAGGCCATGCATGCGGTGGCTGAGTCGGGTGTGGCCGCGCACTGGATGTACAAACTGGACCGCAGCGCGAACGGCGCCAGTGGCACCAGCGCCGACGCGCAGACGCTGGGCACGACCTGGCTGCAGTCGCTCGTGGACATCCAGGACGACACGCGCGACTCGGCCGAGTTCCTCGAGCACGTCAAGGTGGACCTGTTCCCGGACGCGGTCTACGTGTTCACGCCCAAGGGGCGCATCCTGGCGCTTCCGCGTGGCGCCACGCCAGTGGATTTCGCCTACGCCATCCACTCCGATGTCGGCGACCGCTGCGTGGCGGCCCGGGTCAACGGCGAGCCGGCGCTGCTGCGCGCAGAGTTGAACAGCGGCGACGTGGTGGAGATCATCACCGCGCCCGGCGCGCGTCCGAACCCGGCATGGCTGAACCATGTGCGCACGGGCCGCGCACGGGCCAAGATCCGCTACTTCCTGCGGACGATGGAGCAGGAAGAATCCCTGGCGCTGGGCGAGAAGATGCTGGCCCAGGCCTTGCGCGCCGAGGGCCTGCGCATGCCCTCGGGCGCGCCTGACGACGAAGCCGCCGCCGCGCTGTGGCAGGACGTGGCCCGCTGGGCTGGGGTGCGCAACCGGGGCGAACTGCTCGTCGACATCGGGCTGGGGCGCAAGATCGCCGTCATCGTCGCCAAGCGCCTGGCGCAGATGATGGCCGAGCGCGGCACCCGCCCCGACGCGATCACGCTGACCCTGGGCCACTACGCCGTCGACGACACCTTGCCGCGCCAGGGCGTGGTCTTCATCGACGGCAGCCAGGACAGCACGATCCGGCTGGCCACCTGCTGCCGCCCCATCCCCGGAGATGCCGTCACCGGCTACCTGGGCAAAGGCGAGGGCCTGCTCGTGCACACCGCCGACTGCCGCACCGGGCGTCGGCTGTACGAGCGCGACAGCGAACGCTGGCTGCATGTGGAATGGGCCGAGCAGACCAGCCGCGCCTTCGAGTCCGCGGTGAACGTCCTGGTCGACAACGCCAAGGGCGCGCTCGCCACGGTGGCGATGTCGATCAGCGCGGCCGAGGCCGACATCACGCGCATCGACATGGGGCACGAGGTGCTCAACGAGAGCGCCGAACTGCGCCTGCTGCTGGCCGTGCGCGACCGTGTCCACCTTGCGCAGGTCATGCGCACGCTGCGCCGTTCCCCTGTGGTGCGCAAGGTCTGGCGCGTCAAGCCCTGACCCGACGGGGCCGCGACGCGAGGCCGGCTCACGGCGCCGGGTAGCGCACCTCCAGCACCTCGATCGTCTCGACGCCGGCCGGGGTGACCAGACGCACCTCGTCGCCCTCACGCGACTTCAGCAGCGCACGGGCGATCGGCGAGATCCAGCTCACCTCGCCGGCCAGGCTGTCGGACTCGTCGATGCCCTTGATCGTCACCGTGCGCTCCTCGCCACGGGCGTTGGCATAGGTCACGGTGGCGCCGAAGAAGACCTGATCGCTGCCATGATGCAGGGTCGGGTCGGCGACCTCGGCCTGGTCGAGCCGGCGCGTGAGGAAGCGGATGCGGCGATCGATCTCGCGCAGGCGCTTCTTGCCATAGAGGTAGTCGCCGTTCTCCGAGCGGTCGCCGTTCTTCGCCGCCCAGGAAACGACCTCGACGGTCTTGGGACGCTCGACGTCCAGCAGCGTCATCAGCTCGTCGCGCAAGCGGCGGTAGCCGGCAGGCGTCATGTAGTTGCGGGTGCCCGCCGGCAGCGGGGGCAGCGCGGCGTCGCCGTCCTCGTCGTCGGGCGCCGCATCGTTCTCTCGGGTGAAGGCCTTGCTCATCGGAGGCCGATTTTGCCGCCCGGCGTCCCGACGAGCCGCCGAAAGGCCTGCATGCCGGTAGCATAGGCGCCAAGCCATCACACGGCCCCGACGAGAGGGCCCCCACAACGCATGAAAGTCGCCATCGTCGGCGCCGGCCTGGCCGGCCTGTCCGCGGCCCACGCGCTGCACGCGCGCGGGGTCACCGACATCACCGTGTTCGAACGGCGCGAGGGCCCCGGTCTGGAGACCAGTTTTGCCAACGGCGCGCTGCTGCACCCCAGCCTGCCGGAGCCCTGGAACTCGCCGGGCATCCTGAAGGTGCTGCTCAAGGACCTGGGCAACGAGGATGCCGCTGCCCTGCTGCGCCCCCGCGCCCTGCCCTCGCTGCTGGGCTGGGGTCTGCGTTTCGTGCGCGAGTCGTCGCGGCCGCGCTTTCTCGCGAACACGCGGGCCAATCTGCTGCTGGCGCGCTACAGCGTCGATCAGATGGCCGCCCCCGGACCGGACCCCGACGCCTACGCGCAGCACGCGACGGGCTCGCTGATGCTGTTCCGCGACCGCGCGGCTTTCGATCGCGGCCAGCAATGGGCGCGCGCGCTCAGCCGGGACGGGCGGCGGTTCGAGGCCTGGTCGACGGACCAGGTGGTGGCGCACGAGCCGGCGCTGCAGTCCATTGCGGGCGATCTGGCGGGCGCGATGTTCAACCCGGACGACGTGCGGGGCGATGCCCACCGCTATTGCGTCGCGCTGTCGGCCTGGTTGCAGGCGCGGGGCGTGCGCCTGTCCTACGGCCGCACGGTTCAGGGCCTGCAGCCCTCCAGCGGGCCCGGCTCGCGGGAGGTACGCGGCCTGCGGCTGGACCGCGGCGAGGTCTTCAGCGCCGACGCCGTCGTGCTGGCCGCCGCCAACCACAGCCCGGCGCTGGCGCGCCTGCTGGGCCTGCGGCTGCCGATACGGCCGGCCAAGGGCTACTCGCTGACGCTGACCCCACCGGTGCCGCTGGCAACCCTGCCGAAGGTCGCGGTCGTCGACGAAGCGCTGCACGTCGCGGTCGTCCCCGTGGGCGAGGACCGGGTGCGCATCGCCGGCACGGCCGAGTTCACCGGCCATGACCTGAGCCTGCCACCGGCGCGCATCGCCAACCTGCGACGGCTCTTCGAGCGCGTGTACCCCGCCTTGGTCCAGGCCACGCCGGACTCAGCGGCAAAGGCCTGGACGGGGTTGCGCCCGATGGTGCCCGATGGCGTGCCGCTGATCGGGGCCACCCGCGTGCCCGGCTTGTTCCTGAACACCGGCCATGGACACCTGGGCTGGACGCAGGCGGCCGGGTCGGGCGCGCTGCTGGCGGATCTGATGACGGGCCGGCCGACCGGCATCGACCCGACGCGCTACGCGCCGGGCCGCTTCAGCCTGTGACGGCCCCGCCCGGCGCGCCGGGATCCGACGGTCACCTGACGAATTGGTCGACGTAGTCGGCACCGAGACCGCAGGCCGCATAGTGCCGGCGGCACATCTCGATCTTGGTGTGCACGTCTTCGTAGCCGGTGGTCTTGCCCTGTTCGTCGACGTAGACCATGGCCCCGTGGATGTTGAAGAAGGTGATCATCTCGGTGGCGCCATCGCTTCCTTCGACCGCGACATCGTCGACGACCAGGGTGTGGATCTCCCCCGGGGGCTCGTAGACGAAGCTGCCCTCGCGGGCCACCCAGTCGTGCTCCAGGTAGCGCCAGGCGCCGCGGATGACGAAACCGGTGACCCAGGACGGATGGATGTGCCGCGAGAGCACGCCACTGCGCCTCACGCGCAGCAGGTTGCACCAGCTGCCGGTGACGGTGTTCAGCAGCAGCGGGCGGAACCACACCTGTGGGGCCTGCGGCACCCACACGCGCTCGTCGTCGGGAATGGCCTGGACGGCGATCTCGGGCCGGATGCCGGGCAGCTGCAGGATGGGTGTCATCGGGGGTCCTCCGAATAGGTCATGTAATCAAGTAGCCACCGTCGACCGGCAACACCGCGCCGGTGACGAAGCCCGCGGCCGGGCTGCACAGGAAGAGCACGGGCCCGGCCACGTCCTCCGGCGTGCCCCAGCGGCCCAGCGGGGTGCGGCCGAGGATTTGCGCCGTCCGCGCGGTGTCGTCCTGCAGCGCCTGGGTGAGCGGGGTGGCGATCCAGCCCGGGGCGACGGCGTTGACACGGATGCCGTCGGCCGCCCAGGCGATGGCCAGCGATTTGGTCAGCTGGGCGACGCCGCCCTTGCTCGCGCTGTAGCCGGGCACCAGGCCACCGCCGAAGAAGCTGAGCATCGACGCGGTGTTGACGACGCAGCCGCGGCGCGCCTTCAGGCCCGCGTGCGCGGCGGTGCACACGCGCATCGTGCCGGTGAGGTTGATGTCGACGGTGTCGGCAAACACGGCCGGGTCGTGCTCGGCGCCACGGCGGATCACGCCGGCGCAGTTGACGACGACGTCCAGGTCGCCGAGCCCCCGGACCATGGCCTCCACGGCGGTGGCGTCGCGCACGTCGAGCACCTGTGCCTGCAGGCCCGGCTGCGCGGCCAGGGCGCGGGCCACCTCGGCTTCGCTGGCGCCGGTGACGGTGACGTGGTCGCCGTGGGCGGCAAAGGCGCGTGCGATGCCGGCGCCGATGCCGCTGGTGCCACCGGTGACGAGCACCTGTCTGGGCGATGCTGGGTTCATTTCAGGTCGGGGTCGGATGCAGGGCTTGCAGCACCGCGTCTGTGCGGGGGATGGGCTCGACGGCGCCATATCCTTCGGTGGACAGGGCCGCGGCCACGGCGGCGTAGCGGCCGGCCTGCGCCAGGCCGTCGCCGGCCAGCCAGCGCGCGATGAAGGCGCCGCCGAAGGTGTCGCCGGCGCCGGTGGCGTCCACCGGTCGGCAGGGGTGCGGCGCGATGCGGTGGCGCTCGGTGGCGGAGGCGACGATCGCGCCGTCCGCGCCCAGCTTGAGGGCGACGATGCGCGCGCCCAGGGCCAGGCAGTGGTCGACCAGGTCGTCGGGGGCATCCAGGCCGGTGATGGCACGCACGTCGTCGATGCTGGGCAGCGCGATGTCGCAGCGCCGCAGGGCTTCGGTCATGACCTCGCGGGCGCGGTCGATCGACCACAGCTTCAGGCGCAGGTTGGTGTCGAAGCTGACGGCCACGCCGGCGGCGCGGGCGGTGTCGATCGCGGCGAAACCGGTGTCGCAGGCGTCCTCGGAGATGGCCAGCGAGATGCCGGACAGGTGCAGGACGCGGGCCTGGGCGATGGCCTGTCGCGGCAGGTCGTCGGGGCGCAAGCGCGCGGCGGCGGAGCCGCGGCGGAAGAAGTGGAAGTGGTGGCCGCCGGCGTCGTGGGTGACGAAGTAGATGGCGGTGTAGGCCTGCGGGTCGGTGGCGACGGTGCGGTCGTCGACGCCCTCGGCCGCCCAGAGTTGTCGCAGCATGGCGCCGTAGGGGTCGTCGCCGACGGCGCTGAGGTAGCCGACGCGTGCGCCTTGTCGTGCGGCGGCGATGGCGAAGTTGGAGGTGTCTCCGCCGTAGCCCTGGAGGTAGAGCCGTCCGTCGTGCTGCCCGGTCTGGTTGAACTCGACCATGGGTTCGCCGTAGGCGAGGATGTCGGGGGTGGGGGGCACGGCGGTGGGCGGTTCGGGCTCGGTCGGGGGAATTGTCTCCTTTGTGGGGTGGGGTGCTGGCTGTGCGTGCGGTTCGTGCGTGGCTGGGGGTAGCGCTGGGGGTAGAGCTGGGGGTGGGCTTGCGAGCACGCG
>JBMTXX010000227.1:0-5726 GCA_049453935.1 Rubrivivax sp. | reverse complement strand
GCACGGCTGTTCAGCGGCAAGCGCTGAGCCCAGGCCTGGGCGGCTGCGGGCTGCGGGCTGCGCGCTTGGCGCGCGGCCGGTGGTCGCCCTGCCTTCTGCGCGAAGGCGGCTACACGAACACGCCCTCGCGCAACCACTTCGTCGCCACCCACTTCTCGCCCTCCAGCACCGGCGCGCCGCCGTGCAGCGTGCGGGTGGCGGGGTCGGGCCGGTCGTAGCTGAAGAAGACGGCGCTGCCCCGCACCGGCGCGACGTCCAGCCCGGCATCGGGGAAGATGGTGGCGCCCCCACGCGTGGGCGTGTTCAGATAGATGACCAGCGTGCCCACACGCTGCCCACCACGCGCCAGGATGCGGGGCGTGCCCGCGCGAGCGGGGTCGAAGTAGTCGTGGTGCGGCTCGTACTGCGCGCCCGGGCGGTAGCGCAGCACCTGCAAGCCCTCGCCGTGGTCGACCGGCCAGTTCACCAGCGCGGCGATGCGCTGCTCGATGCGCTGAATCAGCGGCGACTCGCCGCGCTCGAAGAACATGCCGTCGCTGGTGCGCGCGGTGTTGACCTCGCTGCCGCCGGTGGCGGTGTCCACCGTCTGCGAGCGCGCCAGACGCGGCCGCGCCTGCTCGATCAGGGCTTCGCACTCCTGGTCGTCCAGCAGGTCGGCAAACAGGATGACCCGCGGCAGGCGCATGCTCATCGCGACCTTGACGGCGCGGCCGTCGGCCGTCAAGACGCAGCGCCCGTCCTCGATCGCTGGCTCGGGCACGCGGCGCACCGGCGGTTCGGCCGGCGCCGCCGCGGCTTCGGCCACCGCCTCCTGCACGGCGGCTTGTGCGGGCGACGCCGCCGCAGCAGGCTCGGCCTGCGCATCCACCGGAGGCCGCGCGCCGATGCGCCCTTCGCGGCGCAGCGTCTCCAGGTGGCTGCGCAGCGTCTGCTCGAGCGCCTCGATGGCGACGTCCTCGTGCCAGCCGCTGGCGATCATCGCCTTGACCACATCCTCGGGCAGGCAGCCGGCTTCGGCCTGCTCGACGATCCAGCGACGCAGTTCCGGGGTGACGGTCTGGGTGACCTTCGACGTGGCAACCATGGTGTCAGCCCTCGAGGCGGCGGCGGAACACCATCCGCTCACCGGTGGACTCAGCGGCGTCGAAGGCGAAACCCCGCAGCGCCTGCGGGCTGCGCGCGCGGTGCTCGATCGCCCAGCGGCACATCAGACCCCGCGCGCGCTTGGCGTAGAAGCTGATGATCTTGTAGCGCCCGCCCTTCCAGTCCTCGAACTGGCAGTCGACGACCTTCGCCTTCAGCGCCGGGCGCAAAGCGGCCTTCGAGTACTCCTGCGAGGCGAGGTTGACGACGACGGGATGGGCCTGCCCAGCCAGACGCTCGTTCAGGTGCTGCGCCAGCGCGTCGCCCCAGAAGGCGTACAGGTCCTTGCCGCGCGGATTGGCCAGCGAGGTGCCCATTTCCAGGCGATAGGGCTGCAGCCGGTCCAGCGGCCGCAGCGCGCCGTACAGCCCGGACAGGATCACGACATGCTCCTGGGCCCAGGCCAGATCGGTCGGCTTCAGCGTGTGGGCATCCAGGCCTTCGTAGACGTCACCGTTGAAAGCCAGCACCGCGGGCTTGCTGTTGTCGGGCGTGGCTGCGGGCTGCCAGGCGGCATAACGGCCGACATTGAGCGTGGCCAGCGCGTCGGACAGCTCCATCAGCGAGGCGATCTCAGCCGGCGTGCGCGTCTTCAGCGCGCCGATGAGCTCGGCGGCGCGGTCGGTGAACAGCGGGTCGGTCGCCTTCTTCGCCACCGCGGCCGGCACCGGGGTGTCGTAGTCGAGCGTCTTGGCGGGGGACAGCAGGAAAAGCATGGCAACAGGCCTTATGGGGCAGCATCGGCGAAGATCGAACGCAGATTGTGGCGGCTTCGCAAAATTCAGTGGCGATGCGGCCGGTTCAATGGAAATCACGGCTGCGCGCGGCCAGGCCTGCCAGCAGCGGGGTGTGGTCGACGAGTTGCCTTGCCACCAGGTGGCAGATCTCGCGGCCGGGCTCGCCCTGGCGCTGCCAGATGCCGTAGACCGTCAGCAGGCGGCTGGCCAGCAGCGGCTGACGCTGGGCCTGCGCCAGCGCCGGCCAGACGATCACGTTGACCTGGCCGGTCTCGTCCTCGAGGGTGACGAAGACGACGCCGCCGGCAGTCCCGGGCCGCTGTCGATGAGTGACGACGCCGCTGGCGCGCGCCAGGCGCCCGTGCGGGTAGCCTTGCAGCACGGCCGCCGGCTGGATGCGGAAGTCGGCGAGCTGTTCGCGCAGCAGGCCCACCGGGTGGGCCTTGAGCGACAGCCCGGTGCTGCGGTAGTCGGCCAGCGTCTCTTCGACGCGCAGCGGCGCGGCCAGCACGGGGGCGGGCTCGTGCGTGCGCGTGGCCTGCAACAGCGCCGTGGCGCGCGTGTCCACCCCGGCCACCGCCCAGGCCGCCTGGTGGCGGTGGCCGCACAGCGGTGCCAGCGCATCGGCCTGCGCCAGCAACTGCAGCGCGTGCGCGTCCAGCCCGGCGCGGCGGGCCAGGTCTTCCGGGCTGCGAAAAGGCTGGAAGCCGGCCTGGCCCGCACGCCCACCGCGGGCGGCGACGATGCGTTGGGCCGCCTCCTCGGACAGGCCGGCGATGCGGCTGAAGCCCAGGCGCACCGGGTGCAGCCGGACGGCCGAGGCCTGCGTGCCACGCACCCATCGAGAGGATGCGGAGGGCCTCTCGCCTCGTCCATCACCCCGTCCATCACGCCGTCCATCGCCTCCTCCGTCACTCCCTCCGTGGCCCCCTCCCCCGTCCCTTCCCTCGCCCCCCGACCCTGCGCCTGCGCCTGCGCCTGCGGTGACAGGCGAGCAGGTGGACAGCCCGTCCTCCAGCGCTGTCTCCCACAGGCTCTCGTGCAGGTCCACCGGCCGCACTTCCACCCCGTGCGCCTGAGCATCGCGCACCAGTTGGGCCGGGGCGTAGAAGCCCATGGGCTGGCTGTTCAGCAGCGCGGCGAGGAAGGCGTCGGGGTGGTGGCACTTGACCCACGCACTGGCGTAGACCAGCAGCGCGAAGCTCGCGGCATGGCTCTCGGGGAAGCCATACTCGCCGAAGCCCTCGATCTGGCGGAAGATGGCTTCGGCATATTCGCGCGTGTAGCCCTTGTCCACCATGCGCCCGACCAGCCGCTCGTGGAAGGGGCCCAGGCCCCCACGGCGCTTCCAGGCCGCCATCGCGCGGCGCAGCTGGTCGGCCTCGCCGGGCGAGAAATCAGCCGCCAGGATGGCCAGCTGCATCACCTGCTCCTGGAAGATGGGCACGCCCAGCGTGCGCTGCAGCGCCTGACGCACCTCGTCGCTGGGGTAGGTGACCGGCTCCTCGCCCTGACGCCGCCGCAGGTAGGGATGCACCATGCCGCCCTGGATCGGCCCCGGCCGCACGATGGCCACCTCGATCACCAGGTCGTAGAAGCGTGCCGGCTTCAGCCGCGGCAGCATGCTCATCTGCGCCCGGCTCTCGACCTGGAACACGCCCACGCTGTCGCCGCGTGACAGCATGGCGTAGGTGGCCGCGTCCTCGGCCGGTATGTCCTGCAGGCGAAAGGCGGGCAAGGCGTTGGGGTGCGCCTCCGGCAGGCCGATGCCCTGCTTCAGGGCGACCAGCGCCAAGGCGCGACGCAAGGCGCTGAGCATGCCGAGCGCCAGGATGTCGACCTTGATCAACCCGACGGCGTCCAGGTCGTCCTTGTCCCACTGGATGACGCTGCGCCCGTCCATGGCGGCGTTTTCCACCGGCACCAGCTGCGACAGCTCGTCGCGTGCGATCACGAAGCCGCCCGGGTGCTGGCTCAGGTGCCGCGGAAAGCCGATCAGCTGCGCCGTCAGGGCCGCCCAGCGGCGGCACAGTGGCGAGTCCGGGTCGAAGCCGTGCTCGCGCAGCCGGGTGGGGTCCAGACCACGGGCCGCCCGCGGCACCGGTTCAGCCTGCGCCACTGAAGTGGGCGGCGTCCCGGCCGACGGCTCAGCCCCGCCGCCGGCAGGGTCCGCACCCGGCGACGCCACGAGCGGCCCGTACGACCCCCAGCCGTGCGCCTTGGCCACGGCGTCGATGCGGTCGGCGTCGATGCCCAGCGCACGGCCGACGTCGCGCAGCGCCGAGCGCGGGCGGTAGCTGGTCACCACCGCCGCCAGCGCGGCGCGGTGCCGCCCGTACTTGCGGTAGATGTACTGGATGACCTCCTCGCGCCGCTGGTGCTCGAAGTCGACATCGATGTCCGGCGGCTCGCGCCGCTCGGCGCTGATGAAGCGCTCGAACAGCAGACTGGCGCGCGCCGGGTCCACCTCGGTGATGTGCAGGCAATAGCAGACCGCCGAATTCGCCGCGCTGCCGCGCCCCTGGCACAGGATGCCCTGGCCGCGGGCCCAGGCGACGATGTCGGCCACCGTCAGGAAGTAGGGCTCGTAGCCGAGCTGGGCGATCAGCGCCAGCTCGTGCTCCAGCGTCGCACGCACCGAGGGTGGCACCCCCGCCGGGAACCGCTGACGCGCACCGTCCTCGGTCAGCTCACGCAGCCAGCTGGTGGGCGTGTGGCCATCGGGGACGATTTCGCGCGGGTACTCGTAGCGCAGCTCGTCCAGCGAAAAGGCGCACTGGCCGGCTAGTGCGACCGTCGCGGCGAGCCATTCCGGGCGGAACAGGGTGGCCAGGCGGGCCCGGGGCCGCAGATGCGCCTCGGCGCTGGCCGTCAGCGCCAGCCCGCACGCGGCCAGCGGCCGGCGCAGCCGGGTCGCGGTGAGCACGTCCAGCAGGGGCTTGCGCGAGCGCACGTGCATGCGCACACCGCCGGCCGCCACCACCGTCAGCCCGGCCGCCTGCGAGGCTTTCACCACCGTGGCCTGCAAGCGCTCGTCATCCGGACCCAGCAGACGGTGCAAGGCGATGAAGGCGCGCTCGGGTCCGAACCAGGTCTTGAGCCACATCGCGTGCGCGAACACGGTCTCGAAGGACTGTTCCGCCTCGGGCACCAGCAAGGCCGCGCAACCCGGCAGCCCCGCCAGCATCGGGGCCGTCGGCGTGCGGCCTTCGACATCGGCCCTCAGGGCGCGGTAGGACCCCTTGGGTGCACGCCGCCGCGCCAGCGTGATCCAGCGCGACAGATTGCCCCAGCCCCGACGCGACTGCACCAGCAGCACCAGGCGCGGGCCGGCCTCAGCCTGCGGCAAGGCCTCGTCGCCCTCGGCCTCCGGCTGCAGCCGCATCTCGGCCCCCAGCACCAGATGCAGGCCGAGCTTGCGGGCCTGCCCGTGGGCCCGCACCACCCCAGCCAGCGAGCACTCGTCCGTGATCGCCAGCGCCGCATACCCCAGCGCATGCGCGCGCTGAACCAGCTCCTCCGGGTAGGAGGCGGCATCCAGAAAGCTGAAATGGCTGCGGCAGTGCAGCTCGGCGTAGGCGGGAAGCATCGCAGTCCGAGCCCGGGCGGCGGGCCGGCAAGGCCGGTCGCCAACGGTTCAGGCAACCGGCTCAGGAACGGGATCGAGCCGCGAAGAATACTGTATTTTTATACATAAAAGAAGCTGACCCTGAACCCCCCGCCCGTGCTACGCGGCCGCTGCCGCGGCGGCAACGGACCCCCACCCGAAGAACGCCACCACCTCTTCGCGCCTAGCCAGCGTGTCGGCCTCGCCGAGTGCGATCAGCTCGCGGGTGAAGGCGGCCT
>JBMTXX010000226.1:0-5744 GCA_049453935.1 Rubrivivax sp. | reverse complement strand
AACACCGACGAGGTGCGCTGGGTGCGCGAGCTCTTCCCGGCCGCGCGCAGCTACCTCGACGTCTACGAGCGCCACGGCCTGCTGAACGAGCGCGCCATCCTGGCGCACGGCATCTGGCTCGACGCCGCCGACCGTGCCCTGCTGGCCGAGCGCGGCGCGCAGATCGCGTTCTGCCCCAGCTCCAACCTCTTTCTGGGCAGCGGGCTGTTCGACTGGGCCGCGGCGCAGGCCGCCGGGGTGGCGGTCAGCGTGGCCAGCGATGTGGGCGGCGGCACCAGCCTGTCGATGCGGCGCACGCTGCTGGACGCCTACAAGGTGCAGGCTTGCGCCGGCCGGCGCGTCACGGCGCACGCGTTGCTGCATGCGGCCACCCGCGGCGCGGCGCGCGCGCTGGGCCTGGCGCACGAGATCGGCAGCCTCGAGCCCGGCGCGGTGGCCGACGTCTGCGTCTGGCGCTGGGCTGGCACGCCAATGGCGCAGCGCCGCCAGGAGGTGGCACGCGACTTGCACGATCGGCTGTTCGCGTGGATCACCTCGGGCGATGAGCGCGACCTCGTGGAAACCCGGGTGGCTGGCCGGCGCGTGCACGCGGCAGGTTACGCTTCGACCTGAGACAAATTCTTTCCAGACCTCCAGCGATCGATGCTCCGCCTCGAACTCGAGAACATCAGCAAGCAGTACCCCGCGGTCAAGGCCAACGACCGCGTGAGCCTGCGCGTGCAGCCCGGTGAGATCCACGCCGTGCTGGGTGAGAACGGCGCCGGCAAGAGCACGCTGATGAAGATCATCTACGGCGCGGTGCGGCCCGACGAGGGCACGATGCGCTTCAACGGCCAGCCGGTGCAGGTGGCCAGTCCGGCGCAGGCGCGCGCGCTGGGCATCAGCATGGTCTATCAGCACTTCAGCCTGTTCGACACGCTGACTGCGGCCGAGAACGTCTGGCTCGGGCTGGATCGCTCGCAGTCGCTGGCCGAAGTGAGCCGCCGCATCGGCGAGGTGGCCGGCGCCTACGGCCTGGACGTCGACCCGCAGCGCCCGGTGCACGCGCTGTCGGTGGGTGAGCGCCAGCGCGTGGAGATCGTGCGCGCGCTGCTGACCCACCCCCAACTGCTGATCCTGGACGAGCCGACCTCGGTGCTGACGCCGCAGGCGGTCGACAAGCTCTTCGTCACGCTGCGACAACTGGCTGCGGGCGGCTGCTCCATCCTCTACATCAGCCACAAGCTCGACGAGATCCGTGCGCTGTGCCACCACTGCACGGTGTTGCGCGGCGGGCGCGTGACAGGAGAGGTCGATCCGACGCAGGAGACCAACGCCAGCCTGTCGCGCCTGATGATCGGCGCCGAGCCGCCGCCGCTGCGCCATCGCGCTTCCCAGCCGGGGGAGGTGGCGCTGTCCGTGAGTGGGCTGGTCTTGCCTGGTTTCGCGCCGGCGGGCCCGGCGGTGGGTGACCGCCGGGCGCGAGATGGCCTTGGGTATGACGGTGGCGTACGCGTGTCGATGGAACTGCGTGCGGGTGAGATCCTGGGCATTGCCGGGGTGTCCGGCAACGGTCAGCAGGCGCTCATGGCCACGCTTTCCGGCGAGGAGGTCGTGTCCGATGCGAGCGCGATATGCCTTTTCGGTGAGCCGGTCGGACGGCTCGGCCCCGGCCCACGACGTCGCCTGGGTCTGCACTTCGTGCCGGAGGAGCGGCTGGGTCGCGGGGCCGTACCTTCGATGAGTCTGGCGCACAACACGCTGCTGACACGAACGGAGGGGGTGGGTGCCGCTGGCTGGTTGCGCCTGCCGGTTTTGCAACGGCAAGCGGCCCATCTGATCGAGCGCTTCCGTGTCAAGGCCGGCGGGCCGATGGCTGCGGCGCGGTCGCTGTCCGGCGGCAATCTGCAGAAGTTCATCGTCGGCCGCGAAATCGACGCGCGGCCCCGGGTGTTGCTCGTGTCGCAGCCCACCTGGGGCGTCGACGTCGGCGCAGCGAGCCAGATCCGATCAGAGCTTCTTGCCCTGCGCGACGAGGGTTGTGCGGTGCTCGTCGTCAGCGAGGAACTGGACGAGTTGTTCGAATTGGCCGACCGCCTACAGGTCATCGCACGAGGGCGACTGTCGCCATCCGTGCCGACGGCGCAGGCAACGGTGGAACAGATCGGGCAATGGATGTCAGGTCTCTGGGACGACCCCGCGTCGCAGCACTCGGGCGCATCCGGTGTGCCGCGTGCGTTGCCCGATGTGCCTCCTGCGTCGTCCGGCGCCGTTCTTGGGGGGCGACCATGATCCGGTTGGAGTCCCGCAGTGCGCCCTCGCGGCTGATGACCTATGCCTCGCCGCTTCTGGCGCTGGCCTTGACGGCGGTATTGGCGGCACTGCTGTTCGTTGCACTCGGCAAGGATCCCGTGCGCGGGCTGTCGATGTTCTTCATCGAGCCGCTCAACGGCCTGCGCCAGACCACCGAAGTGCTCTTGAAGGCCACGCCCCTGGTCCTGTGCGCGCTGGGCCTGGCCGTCTGTTATCGCAGCAACGTCTGGAATATCGGTGCCGAAGGGCAGTTTCTGCTCGGTGCGGTGTTTGCGGGCGGGGCAGCGCTTGCGCTTGCGCAGGCCGGCATGTCGGCCCCCCGAGGCTGGTTGTCCCCGGTGCTGCTGCTCGCCGGGGTTGCAGGCGGCATGGTATGGGCTGGGATGACAGCGCTGCTTCGGGACCGCTTCAACGCCAGCGAGATCCTGGTCAGTCTGATGCTGGTCTACGTGGCGCAGCAACTCCTGAACTATCTGGTGTTCGGTCCATGGAAGGACCCGCAGGGGTTCAATTTCCCTCAGACCCCGATGTTCGATGCCAGCACCTGGCTGGTGCCTCTGGCGCGCGGGATGCGCCTGCACTGGGGTGCCGTCGTCGCGCTGGTGGCGGTCTTCGTCTTCTGGGTGTTCCTGTTTCGCTCCTGGCGGGGGTATCAACTGCAGGTGGGGGGGCTTGCGCCCGCGGCTGCACGCTACGCCGGGTTTTCCTCACGCGGATCACTGTGGACGGCCCTGCTGATCTCTGGCGGCATGGCCGGATTGGCCGGCGCGATGGAAGCGGCGGGTCCGCTGAAACAGCTGACGCCACATGTGTCCACCGGCTACGGTTTCACCGCCATCATCGTGGCGTTCGTCGGACGGCTGCATCCCGTGGGGATACTCTTTTCCGGGGTGTTGCTGTCCATGATCTTGATCGGCGGTCAGCTCGCGCAGTCCCGGATGGGTATGCCCAACGCGATGACCGGCGTATTCCAGGGTCTGCTGCTCGTACTGCTGCTGACCTGCGATACCTTGATCGACTACCGTTTGCGCTGGGGCTCACGCACCACGGAGGCTCGTCAATGAACGAGGTGGCACTGCTGCTGGCAGCGACCCTGGCGGCTGGCACACCCATTGCGCTGGCCGGTCTGGGGCTGTTGTTCAACGAAAAGGCGGGTGTCCTCAACCTGGGCGCCGAAGGCATGATGCTCATGGCTGCGGTGGCCGGCTTCGCAGTTGCACTGGCCACGGGTAGCGACACGCTGGCGTTCATCGTCGGGGCGCTGGCCGGTGCGGCAGCCGCCGCCGTCTTTGGTTGGTTGGTGATCTGGCTGAACACCAACCAGTACGCGACCGGTCTGGCGCTTTCGCTTTTCGGCGCCGGCTTCTCGGCGTTTGTCGGAGTGGGGTTGGTCGGCAAGAAGCTGGACGATCGCCTGATCACCGAGGTCCCTCTGCTGGTGGACATCCCCTTCGTCGGCCCGGCACTGTTCCGACAGCATCCCATGGTCTACCTCACGATCGCCGCGGTGGTGGTCGCCGCCTGGTTTCTGTACCGGACGCGGGCAGGCCTGGTGCTGCGTTCAGTCGGTGAGTCACCCGAATCGGCACATGCGCTTGGTTACCCGGTGCGAAGGATCCGGCTCGCCGCCGTGGTGGTCGGTGGCGCATTTTGTGGTGCGGCCGGTGCCTTTCTGTCGGTGGTTTATGCACCGATGTGGGTAGAGGGTCTGGTGGCCGGTCGCGGCTGGATCGCCCTGGCACTGACCACCTTCGCGACCTGGCGACCGGCCCGAGTCCTCCTGGGCGCATACCTGTTCGGCGGCGTGACGATGCTGCAGTTCCATTTGCAGGGCGAAGGTGTTCAGATCGCAAGTCAACTGCTGGCCATGCTGCCTTACCTTGCCACCATCGTGGTCCTCGCATTGATCAGTCGCAACCCGGTGTGGATCCGGTTGAACATGCCGGCGTCGCTGGGGCGGCCCTTTCATCCGGGCGCTTGACCCGCGGGCGTACCGGGCGTGGCGTCATAAGCCCTCAAAGGCAGTCGCCCTTGTGTACCCGTTCGCACGTGATGCGAGCCATGGGGCCTGGGCGGGCTCATAATTTGCTGCTGGTGTCGTTGCCTGCAGAGCCATCGTCGGTTCACTGTCCTTCGTGCCCCGACGAACGCTTCGCGGCGGTGTATCGACATCTCGGGCCCATGGTTCCGAGCCTGATCGCCCCTGTCCTTATCCTCAACCTCCCATGGAGATGCGTTCATGACCGATCTCAACAAGCGCCGACTCGTCCAGTGGGCCGGTGTCTCGGCTCTCGCGGCCGGCCTGGCTGTGCTGTCGCCCGTCCAAGCCGCCGAGCCGCTGAAAGCCGCATGGATCTATGTCGGCCCGGTCGGCAACGCCGGCTGGTCCTTCGCGCATGACCTCGGCCGCAAGGCGGTCGAGGCCAAGTTTGGTGCCAAGGTCAAGACCACCATCGTCGAGGCGGTCCCCGAGGGTGCCGACGCGGAGCGCGTCATCCGCGATCTGGCCATGCAGGGCAACAAGGTCATCTTTGCCACGTCCTTCGGCTACATGGACGCGATGATGCGTGTGGCCAGCGAGTTCCCGGACGTGTACTTCGAGCACGCCACGGGCTACAAGACTGCGCCGAACATGCGCATCTACGACGCCAGCTTCTATCAGGACACCTACATGGCCGGCATCATCGCCGGCACCATGACGAAGACCAACACCTTGGGCTTCGTCGGTTCCTTCCCGATCCCCGAGGTGCTGCGCAACATCAATGCCTTCACGCTGGGCGCACAGAGTGTCAATCCCAACATCAAGACCAAGGTCGTGTGGGTCAGCACCTGGTTCGATCCCCCCAAGGAGAGCGAAGCGGCTCAGAGCCTGATCAACCAGGGCGCTGACGTGCTGCTGCAGAACACCGATTCGACGGCGGTGTTGCAGACGGCCGAAAAGAACGGCAAGTACGCCTTCGGCTGGGACAGCGACATGAGCGCGTTCGGCCCCAAGGCCCATCTGGCGTCGGCCATCGCCAATTGGGGTCCGTACTACATCCAGACCGTTCAGGAAATCATGGATGGGTCGTGGAAGACCAAGCGCACCGTCTGGGGTGTCAAGGAAGGCCTGAACGATCTCATCAAGATCAACCCCGTCGTGCCCGCGGCTGCCCAGAAGAAGGTGGCCGATGTGAAGGCGGGTCTGAAGTCCGGCCGGTTCGAGCCGTTCACGGGTCCGGTGGTCGACAGCACCGGCAAGGAGCGCCTGGCCAAGGGCAAGGTCGCCGATCAGGCGTGGCGGGATGCCATCGACTTCTACGTCAAGGGTGTCGAAGGCAAGGTGCCCGGCAAGTGATCGACTGGCCTGATGGCCCGGGCACCGTCTGGGTGATGGCGCCCGTTGCGCGGGCAGCGATTGCATGACGGCTGGATTGCGCGAGGCGGACTGGTGGGGGGGGGGGGGCCCCCCC
>JBMTXX010000225.1:0-5747 GCA_049453935.1 Rubrivivax sp. | reverse complement strand
TGCGGCTGGTCACGACATCTGCTTCATCCACCCGAAGGGCAATGAAGACTTCCCTCTTTGCGGGGAGGGCGTGCTGATCGAACTGGTGCAGGCGCCGCCGGAAGTGATCGCGGCGCTGCAGTGAAGGGCGGCAAACGACGGCAGGCGGACGGCGCCTACAGCTTGCGCCACCACTCCCCGAGGCTCCAGCTGTTCTCTGCCTTGAGCCAGTGGGTCTGGTCCGATGCCTTGCGACGGCCTTTGACCAGGCCCTCCTGCAAGCGCTGCAGCAGCGCGCGCAGGTAACTGCCCTGGCGTCCTTCCTCGAAGGCCACGGGCCCTTCCAGGGACATGACGCACACCGACACCGCAGGCCGGAACCGGCTGCGGTCCGCCTCGAATTGCAGCGCGGCCAGTCGGCTGCGCAGACGCGCGACCACGGCCTGCGCGTCGGCCTGCGAGCAGGCGGGCAGGGCGCTGACCATGGTGCCTCCGCACAGCCGGCCCCGCAGATCGCTGGCACGGATCGAGCGGCCGAGGGCGTCGGCCACGCCGCGCAGCACCTGGTCCCCCATGGCATGGCCGAAGCGGTCGTTGATCAGGCCCAGGCTCTCGATGTCGCTCATCAGCAGCGTGAGCTGATAGTTGGGCACGCTCAGCCGCGGCATCTCGCGCAGCAGTGATTCCTCGAACTGCGGGGTGTTCGGCAACCCGGTCAGCGGGTCGAAGCGCAGACCGCGCTCGGCTCGCGCCAGCGCCTTCTGCAGCTCGAAGGACAGCGCGTCGCGGTCCCGGGTCAGTCGCGAGACGTGCTCGGCCAGCGCCGCGGGGGGCAGCCGGCTCGGGTCGATGTCGCTGGCGGCTTGCGACAGCAGATCCTGCCATGCCGGTTGCGCACCGATGCGCATGCCGAAGGCCGAGGCGGCATCCTGCGCGTCGGCGGGTGCGCGACGCAGCAGGGCGTCGATGTCGCGCGAGGCCATGCCGAGCTGCGATTGCAGCCGCTGTCGCGCCAGTTGCAGCGCCTGACGGGTGTCGCTGGCGGTGTAGACCGCTGCGCACAGGTCCGCCATCCGCAGCAGTTCATTCAGCGGCGTGCTTGGGCTGTGGAACATCGTGATCGCCTCGATCACGTCGGCACCCATGCCCCATTGCCGCAGCAAGGCCGCGCTCAGCACATTGAAGGTGCTGCCGCACAGGGCGATCTCCTGATCCGGCCGCTCGGATGGCATCAAGCCCTGCAGGCGCGCCACGTCGGCCGCTTGCTGCGGGTGCTGACGCATCACGACCAGGGCTCCGACGTTGACCATCAGGCCGGCGAACAGCGCCTGCAGAGGTTCGGCGCGCTCGGTGGCCTGGGCCAGACGCCAGGCCATCGTCGCACGGCGCAGCGCGTCGACCCAGAAGCTGGACGTGTGCTCGAAGGGCAGTTCCCGGAAGCAGTCCCGAAGCCCCAGGCTCAGGACGATCCCGCGGAAGGTGCGCATGCCCAGGCGCATCAGCAGGCGGTCTGTCGCGTAGACCGGCTCGCCCTCATTGAACAGTGTGGCATTGCCTGCCCTGAGCAATTCCGAGCCGAGCGCAGCATCTTCGTCGATCAGGCTGCGGGCCTGCTCGAGATTGCCGTTCGTCAGGGTCCCGTCGAGGACACGCGCCACTTTCGGCGGCGCAGCGGGCAGGTCGGTGGTGAGCGCATCTGGCATCGCAGGATGCAGTTTAGGTCAGGGCGCAGGCATCCGGCCGGTGGCGTAACCGATTCATCTCATTCCATGGGGCATGTTGGCGCGCATCCGGCGACGGCTCGCAGGGGCCGGGGCGGGCCTATGCCGCCCGATCGGCAGCCGAGGTGAAGCTGTCGGCGAAGAACTCGTCCTCCGGCAAGCCGCATCGGGTGGTGAAGTCGTGGCGGGCGGCATCCACCATCACGGGGGCGCCGCAGGCGTAGACCTGGTGTCCCGAGAGGTCGGGCATGTCGGCCATCACCGCCTCGTGGACAAACCCGGTGCGGCCTGTCCAGTCGTCCTGCGGGCGCGGCTCGCTCAGGACGGGCACATAGCGCAGGTGGGGCAGCCGTGCCGCTGCCGCCTCGGCCCAGTCGTGCAGGTACAGATCGGCCCGGCTGCGGCACCCCCAGTACAGTGTCGTCGGCCGGGTGATCGCCTTCATCTCCATGTGCTCGATCAGCGCCTTGATCGGGGCGAATCCGGTGCCGCTCGCCAACAGCACCATGGGGCGGGTGGAGTCCTCCCGCAGGAAGAAGCTGCCGTATGGGCCCTCGATGCGCAGGATGTCCTTTTCCTTCATCGAACCGAACACCTGATCGGTGAACAGGCCGCCGGGCATGTGACGGATATGCAGCTCGATCGAGGGCGGCGTGCCCAGCAGGTGTGGCGCATTGGCCATGCTGTAGCTGCGGCGAGCGCCGTCGCGCAGGATGAACTCGATGTACTGCCCGGCGCGGTACTGCAAGTTCTGGTTGGCCGGCAGTTGCATGCGCAGCACGGCGACATCCGGCGTCGGCCGCTGGATGCTCATCACGCGTGAAGGCAGGCGCAGCACGGGGAAGTCGCCCGCACCGGGCACGCTGCGCGCCTCGACGACGCAGTCCGTTTGCGGCGTCGCGCAGCAGGTCAGGATCCAACCCGCCGCCTCCTCGGCCGCGCTCAGGGCCTTCTGTTGATGCGCACCGTGGATCACGCGGCCCTCGACCATCCGGCTCTTGCAGGAGCCGCAGGCGCCGTCGCGACAGCCGTAGGGCAGGCCGATGCCCTGGCGGATGGCCGCAGCGAGGATGCGTTCATCGCGCTCGACCGTGAACTCCCGTTGGGACGGCTGCAGGGTGACTTTCAGGCTCATGGCGGTACGATCCGGGACTCGAGTTTTCACCGGAGCGGGATTGTGCCCCCGCGGCCCTCCCCAACGTCATGCGCATCTGGACATCCCCCATGCGGCGGCGGCCCACCCTGCTGATCATCGGTTGCGGCGACGTCGGCGTGCGTGTGATCCGGCATCTGGGCGCCCACTGGCGGGTGATCGCCTTGACCTCCACGCCGGAACGGCGGGACGATCTGCGCGCCGCAGGCGCCGAGCCTCTGGTCGGCAATCTCGACGACCCGTCCACGCTCTGGCGCTTGGGCGCTCTGGCGGATGCGGTGCTGCATCTCGCACCCCCGCCGCCCCAGGGCCGGACCGACCCCCGCACGGCGGCGCTCTTGCGTGCCCTGGCGCGCGGCGGCAGGACCCGGCGGTTGGTGTATGCCAGCACGACGGGGGTCTACGGAGATTGTGCCGGGGCCCACGTGGACGAGACCCGGCCCGTGTCGCCGCAGACCGATCGCGCATGGCGCCGCGTCGATGCCGAGGCGCGCCTGCGTCATTTCGGCCGGGCCAGTGGGTGCGCGGTTACCGTGCTGCGTGTGCCGGGCATCTACGCCTTGGATCGTGCCGGTGGGGACCCTCGGGATCGGGTTCGGCGCGGGACGCCGGTGTTGCGCCCGCAGGACGATGTCCACACCAACCACATCCATGCCGATGACCTTGCGAGGGCCTGCATCCGTGCGCTGCACGCCGGCCGGCCGCAGCGCGTGGTCAATGTCTGCGATGGCACCGAACTGGCGATGGGGGACTACTTCGACTTGGTGGCCGATCTTTGGGGGCTGCCCCGGCCCCCGCGCCTGAGCCGTGCCGAGGCGTCGATGCAAATGTCACCCGTGGTGATGAGTTTTCTGTCCGAGTCGAGACGGCTGGACAATGACCGACTGCGCCGGGAATTGCGCTTGTCGCTTCGATACCCGACGGTACGAGAAGGCTTGCGAGCCTGAATCGACGGTGCGCGGGCGCCAACGGCGGCGGCCCGAGCCCTGTCAAGCCGCAGGCCGGGCCGTGCGCTCAGATGCCCCGAGGGCGCGCGAAGGTCTTGCGGCGGTCGACGGTGCTCACCGTCACCGACAGCGGCCGACCGTCACGCACCAGGTCCAGTTGCACGTCGCGTTCCGGCGGCCCGCCGCCCCACAAGGCCTTGTACAGGCCTTCGAGTGTGATCACCGCCATGCCGTCGATGCGCTCGATGGTGTCTCCTGGCGTCAGCCCTGCGACGTCGGCTGGACTGTCCGGGTTGACCCGAACCACACGCAGGCCACCGGTGCTCTCTGCGCACTGCACGCCGAGCCACGCCCTGGCGCTGGCGGCGTTCTCACCGCCGCGGCGCAGATCGCCCAGGATGGGCGTGAGCACATCGGCCGGGATGAACAGGTTGCCTGCCTGACGCCTGCCCGCGCCGGCGCCGATGTCGCCCAGCCAGAGCGAACCGACACCGATCAACTCGCCCTGGACATTGAACAGCCCCGCGCCACTGTGGTCGCGGCGTCCGGGTGCGGTGTACAGCGCGGTGTCCAGGTGGTATTCCCACGTCCCGGAAAAGGAGCGTCGCGATTGCAGTGTCGCCATGCTCACGGCACCCGTCGGGCCACCGCTGACGATCACCAGCGGCTCTTCGGACGCAATCCTGGCCGACAGGCCGAGCGGCGCAGGCGCCAGAGGCATGGGCACAAGCGACTGCACGAGCGCGAGGCCGGTGGCGACATCGTAGGAGACGACCCTGGCAGGCCACTCGCGCCCGAGATCGTCGACCAGCAGCACCGACTCCGCCTCCAGGACCAGGTATCCGATCGTCAGGACCAGGCCGTCTTCGCCGATGACCACGCCCGAGCCTTCGCGCTGCGGGCCCAGCGTGCCGGCAGAACGGGCGCCGTCGACGATGGTCGCCTTCAGCCCGACCACCGCGTCGCTGGCGCGCTGCATCGCTCGCGCCTGCGCCTCGATGTCAGTTGTGGCCGCCGAGGCGGACAGCGTCAACCACAGCAAGGTGCTCGACAGCAGACTCCACAGGCAGGACCAAGGCTTCATGGCGACTCCGGGGGGTGATGCCACCATGTTGCGGCACAGGCCTGCACCGGTGGGAGACAGACCTCAACGCGGACGCATGGTCGCTGGTGCGGATCGTCGCCGGCTGACGAAAACCGAGTCAGCCCTCAGGGCATTGCGGGCCGGTCCGTACGACCGGGGGGATGAACCCGCTCAGCGTCGCCGCCAGGGCCCGCGACCGCGCCAGTACCGGATCATCAGCCAGCCGCCGAGCATGCCGCCGAGGTGGGCGAAGTGCGCGATGCCGCGGTGCCCGAGCAGACCGAGCGCGAGTTCCAGCCCACCGAAGACGATGACGAAGGTACGCGCCTTCATCGGAATCGGGGGGAACAGCGGCATGATCGTGCGGTGAGGGAACAACAGCCCGTAGGCCATCAGCAGACCGAACAGCGCCCCTGAGGCGCCGACCGTCGGCGCGAGCGAGCCGGTGAACAGCGTGATCAGCAATTGCGCCACCGCCGCCGCCAGCACGCTGGCCAGCAGGTACTGACCGTAGCGGCGCTGCCCCCACAACTGCTCCAATTCGCTGCCGAACATCCACAGCCCGAGCATGTTGAAGAACAGGTGCAAGGTGTCGCCGTGGAGGAAGCCGTAACTGACCACCTGCCAAGGCATGAAATACCCGCCACTCAGGGGCCACAACGCAAACCAGCGCTCGAGCGGAACGAACAGACCGAGGCAGAACACGGCCACGCAGCTCAGCAGCATGGCCTTGGTCAAAGGAGGGATCGGTGGCATGTCGTGGAGGGCGCAATCGTCGTCGTTCGATGCACCGACACGCATAGGCGGCGCCTGGTGCCCGCGGCCAGACTCGAACTGGCACGCCTTGCGGCGGCGGATTTTGA
>JBMTXX010000224.1:0-5748 GCA_049453935.1 Rubrivivax sp. | reverse complement strand
ACCTCACTGGAGAGAGGCGCCCTGCCCTGGCAAGGCGTCCACCGAAGGGGCAAGCGGGGCCGGCCCAGGGCGGCGTCGCGAATCTCTCAGGTAAAGCGGACAGCGGGGTCAGCGCTGCCGGCATGCCGGCAGACCAGCCGACCCCTGCCGGAGCCGCCGCTTGACCGACACCGCATCCACCCCTGCAGCCGCCGCTGCAGCGCCGCCCGCCGCGCTGGCGCGCACGCCGCTGCACGCGCTGCACGTCGAGCTTGGCGCCCGCATGGTGCCCTTTGCCGGCTACGAGATGCCGGTGCAGTACCCGGCCGGCATCCTGGCCGAGCACGCCGCCTGCCGCGACAGCGCGGCGCTGTTCGACGTCTCGCACATGGGGCAGGTGCTGCTGCGCGGGCCTGACGCCGCCGCCGCGCTCGAGACGCTGGTGCCGGTGGACGTGGCCGGGCTGGCCGTGGGGCAGCAGCGCTACGCGCTGTTCACCAACGAGGCCGGTGGCCTGCTGGACGACCTGATGGTGGTGCGGCGCGAGCACGATCTGATGCTGGTCGTCAACGCCGCCTGCAAGGCGCAGGACGTGCAGCACCTGCAGCAGCACCTGGCCGCGCGCTGCGAGGTGCAGCCGCTGCCCGGGCGCGCGCTGCTGGCGCTGCAGGGGCCGCGCGCCGTCGAAGCGCTGGCGCGGCTGGCGCCGGGCGTGGCGGCGCTGCGCTTCCTGACCGGCGGCGCGTTCACGCTGGCCAGCGCGGAAGCCTACGTCACGCGATCGGGCTACACCGGCGAGGACGGCTTCGAGATCTCGGTGCCCGACGAAGCCGCACCGGCCCTGGCACGCGCGCTGCTGGCCCAGCCCGAGGTGCGCCCGGCCGGCCTGGGCGCGCGCGACACGCTGCGGCTGGAAGCCGGGCTATGCCTGTACGGGCACGACATCGACACCGCCACCACCCCGGTGGAAGCCGGCCTGTCCTGGGCGATCCAGAAGGTGCGCCGCGCCGGCGGCGCGCGCGCCGGGGGCTACCCGGGCGCGGCCGTGATCGACGCGCAGCTGGCGGCCGGCCCCACGCGACGCCGCGTCGGCCTGCTGGGCCTGGAGAAGGCCCCGGTACGCGAAGGCGCGCCGCTGCTCGACGACAGCGGCCGCGTCATCGGCCGCGTGACGAGCGGCACCTCGAGCCCGACGCTGAAGCAGCCCATCGCGATGGGCTACGTGGAAGCCGCGCTGGCCGCGCCCGACACCGCGCTGTGGGCCGAGGTGCGCGGCCGCCGCCTGCCGATGCGGGTGGCGCGGCTGCCCTTCGTGCCGCACCGCTACGTGCGGGGCTGAAGGCCCGTGGCCTGGCCCTGCCCTGACACCACAACGAACCCTCACCGAACCGCCGCCCGCCGGCACCCCAGGAGCCCCGCACCATGACGACCATGTTCACCCCCGATCACGAGTGGATCAACCTCGAGGACCACGAAGCCGCCGTCGTCGGCATCACCCAGCACGCGCAGGACGCGCTCGGCGACGTGGTCTTCGTCGACCTGCCGCAGGTGGGCGCGACGCTGAAGCAGGGTGACAACGCCGGCGTCGTCGAATCGGTCAAGGCCGCCGCCGACGTCAAGATGCCGGTCTCGGGCGAGGTGGTCGAGGTCAACGAGGCGCTGCGCGCCGACCCCTCGCTGGCCAACAGCGACCCGATGGGCGCGGGCTGGTTCTTCAAGGTGCGCGTGGCCGACATGGCCGAGTTCGAGCGCCTGATGGACCCGCCGGGCTACGACGCGCTGCTGAAGACGCTGTAGGCCCCGCCGGCCCCCTTGCCGACGCCCTGCCCGCCTGCCACGCGATCACCTGACGCGGCCCTGCCGCCGCCCCAGCCGCCATGCTGATGCAAGCCCACCCCCCGCTGCCCGAGCTCGAGCGCGCCGACGAGTTCGTCACCCGCCACATCGGCCCGACGCCTGACGACGAGGCGCACATGCTGTCGGTCATCGGCGCGGCCTCCCGCCGGGCGCTGATCGAGGCCGTGGTGCCGCGCGCCATCGCGCGCAGCCGGCCGATGGCCCTGCCCGCGCCGGTGAGCGAGGCCCAGGCCCTGGCCGAGATGAAGGCGCTGGCCGGGCGCAACCGGGTGCTGAAGAGCTATATCGGCCAGGGTTACCACGGCACGCACGTGCCGGGCGTCATCCTGCGCAACATCCTCGAGAACCCGGCCTGGTACACCGCCTACACGCCCTACCAGGCCGAGATCTCGCAGGGCCGCATGGAGGCGCTGGTCAACTTCCAGACCATGGTCTGCGACCTGACGGGCATGGCGATCGCCAACGCCTCGATGCTCGACGAGGCCACCGCCGCGGCCGAGGCGATGACGCTGGCGCGGCGCAGCGTGAAGAGCCGCTCCGACGTCTTCCTGGTGGCCGACGACTGCCACCCGCAGACGATCGAGGTGGTGCGCACGCGCGCCGAGCCGCTGGGCCTGCAGGTGCGCGTGGGCCCGCTGGACGAACTGCTGGCCGCGGACGACGGTTTCGCGCTGCTGGTGCAGTACCCGGGCACCACCGGCCGGCTGCGCGAGCTGAAGCCGCTGGCCGAGGCCGCGCACGCGCGCCAGGCCGCGCTGATCGTCGCCGCCGACCTGCTGGCGCTGACGCTGCTGGTGCCGCCGGGCGAGTGCGGTGCCGACATCGTCGTCGGCACCAGCCAGCGCTTCGGCGTGCCGATGGGCGGCGGCGGCCCGCACGCGGCCTACCTGGCCTGCCGCGACGAGTTCAAGCGCTCGATGCCCGGGCGGCTGGTGGGCGTCAGTGTCGACGCGCACGGCGACCCCGCCTACCGCCTGGCGCTGCAGACGCGCGAGCAGCACATCCGGCGCGAGAAGGCCACCTCCAACATCTGCACCGCGCAGGTGCTGCTGGCGGTGATGGCCAGCATGTACGCCGTCTACCACGGCCCGCAGGGGCTCAAGCGCATCGCGCAGCGCGTGGCCGCCTACACGGCGGTGCTGGCGCGCGGGCTGCAGGCGCTCGGCCACCGCCTGCTGCACGCGCAGGCCTTCGACACGCTGGCCGTGGAGACCGGCGCGCGCACGGCCGAGATCCTGCAGCGCGCGCTGGACGGCGGCGCCAACCTGCGCCGCGTCAGCGACACCGTGCTCGGCATCACGCTGGACGAGACCACCACGCGCGCCGACCTGGCCGCGCTGTGGTCGTGGTTCGCCGCGCCGGGCCAGGCCCTGCCCGAGGTCGCCGCGCACGAGGCCGGCATCGAGCCGCTGCTGCCAGCCGCGCTGCGCCGCAGCAGCGCCTACCTCACGCACCCGGTCTTCAACACCCACCACAGCGAAACGCAGATGCTGCGCTACCTGCGCAGCCTGGCCGACAAGGACCTGGCGCTCGACCGCACGATGATCCCGCTGGGCTCGTGCACGATGAAGCTCAACGCCACGAGCGAGATGATCCCGGTCACCTGGCCCGAGTTCGCGCAGATCCACCCCTTCGCGCCGGCCGACCAGCGCGCCGGCTTCCAGGCGCTGGCCGAGCAGCTGGTGGCCTGGCTGTGCCAGGCCACCGGCTACGCCGGCATCAGCCTGCAGCCCAATGCGGGCTCGCAGGGCGAGTACGCGGGGCTGCTGGTGATCCGCGCCTGGCAGCGCGCGCGCGGCCAGGGCCACCGCGACATCTGCCTGATCCCCGAGTCGGCGCACGGCACCAACCCGGCCAGCGCGCAGATGGTGGGCATGACGGTGGTCGTCGTGAAGTGCGACGCGCAGGGCAACGTCGACCTCGACGACCTGCGCGCCAAGTGCGAGCAGCACAGCCAGCGCCTGGCGGCGGTGATGATCACCTACCCGTCCACCTACGGCGTCTTCGAGACCCGCGTGCAGGCGCTGTGCGAGCTGGTGCATGCCCATGGCGGGCGCGTCTACGTCGACGGCGCGAACATGAACGCGCTGGTGGGCGTGGCCGCGCCGGGCGAGTTCGGCGGCGACGTCAGCCACCTGAACCTGCACAAGACCTTCTGCATCCCGCACGGCGGCGGCGGCCCGGGCGTCGGGCCGGTGTGCGTGGTCGAGGACCTGGCGCCCTTCCTGCCCGGGCACGCCAGCGGCGGCGTCGGCGGGCCGCAGTCGGTGGGCGCGGTCTCGGCAGCGCCACTGGGCAATGCCGCGGTGCTGCCGATCAGCTGGATGTACGTGCGCATGATGGGCGCCGACGGCCTGCGTGCAGCCACCGAGACCGCCATCCTGTCGGCCAACTACGTGGCCGCACGCCTGGCCGATCACTACCCGGTGCAGTTCAGCAGCGGCGTGCCGGGCCTGAAGGGCGGCGGCGTCGCGCACGAGTGCATCCTGGACCTGCGCCCGCTGAAGGAGAGCTCGGGCATCAGCGCCGAAGACGTGGCCAAGCGCCTCATCGACTACGGCTTCCACGCCCCGACGCTGAGCTTCCCGGTGGCCGGCACGCTGATGGTCGAGCCCACCGAGAGCGAACCACTGGCCGAGCTGGACCGCTTCTGCGACGCGATGATCGCCATCCGCCAGGAGATCGCGCAGGTCGAATCCGGCGCCTGGCCGCGCGACGACAACCCGCTGAAGCACGCCCCCCACACCGCCGCCGCGCTGCTGGCCACCGACTGGGCCCGACCCTACAGCCGCGAGCAGGCCGCCTACCCCGTGCCCGGTCTGCGGCGCCAAAAGTACTGGCCGCCGGTGGGGCGCGTGGACAACGTCTGGGGCGACCGCAACCTGTTCTGCAGCTGCGTGCCGGTGGGGGAGCTGGCGCAGTAGGCCGGCCGCGGGGTCAGCGTAGGGCCAGCGCGCTCGCTGCGCGCGCGACCCTGTGCGCCCCGGTCAGTCCGATCGGCTACGCTCCTGGGCATGCAAGCCCCGCCCGAAGCCTCGATCTCGCGCGCCGCCGCCTGGATGAGCGGCTGGCTGACATTGATGATCGTGATCGCCGTGGCGGGACGCGAGGCTTCGCGCGAACTGTCGGTGTTCCAGATCATGCTGATGCGCTCCGTGATGGGGTTTGGGATGCTGTGGCCTCTGGTGCATGCATCGGGTGGCTGGACCCGGGTCAGGACTGCGCGGCTGCCCCAGCATGTGCTGCGCAACGCGGTGCATTACGCGGCGCAGTACGGCTGGTTCGCGGCGCTGACGCTGATTCCCTTGGCGCAACTGGTGGCCATCGAGTTCACGATGCCGATCTGGGCGGCCGTTCTGGCGGTGCTCTTTCTCGGTGAACGCATGAGCGGGCGCAAGTGGTTCGCCGTGCTGCTGGGGCTGGTGGGCGTCGCAGTGATCGTGCGGCCCGCCACGGGCGAACTCGACGCCGGGCAGTTGATCGCGCTGGTCTCCGCGGTGGGCTTCTCGATCTCGGTCGTGCTGGTGAAGTCGCTGACCCGCACCGACTCGGCGGTGGCGGTCAGCTTCTGGATGCTGGTGGTGCAGAGCGGCATCGGGCTCGTGCCGGCGCTCATGGTCTGGCAGTGGCCGTCGGCGACAGCCTGGGGTTGGGTGGTCGTGGTGGCGTTCTGCGGCGTCTATTCGCACTACTGCTTCGCCAGGGCGATGGCGCACGCGGACACCACCGTGGTCGTGCCGATGGACTTCCTGCGTGTGCCGCTGACCGCGCTGGTGGGCTGGCTCGCGTACTCGGAGCAGCTGGACGTCTACACCGCGCTGGGGGTCGGGCTGATCCTGGCCGGGAACGCGCTGAACCTGCTGCACGGGTCGGCGACGGGGTGGCGCTTGCGGCGCGGGACCTGACCGCGCC
>JBMTXX010000223.1:0-5874 GCA_049453935.1 Rubrivivax sp. | reverse complement strand
GCGCGTTCACGCGTCAGACCGCCCGGGCCGAGCGCGGAAACGCGACGCTTGTGCGTGATCTCCGACAGCGGGTTGGTCTGGTCCATGAACTGGCTGAGCTGGCTCGCCCCGAAGAATTCCTTCAGCGCCGCGGAAATCGGCTTGGAGTTGATCAGGTCGTGCGGCATCAGCGCCTCGGTCTCGGCCTGGCCCAGACGCTCCTTGACGGCCTTCTCGATACGCGCCAGGCCGGAGCGGTACTGGTTCTCGGCCAGCTCGCCGACGCAGCGCACGCGGCGGTTGCCGAGGTGATCGATGTCGTCGACGTCTCCGTTGCCGTTGCGCAGGTCGACCAGGATCTTGACGACGTCCAGGATGTCCTCATTGGACAGCGTCATCTCGCCCTCGGCCGACTGCCGTCCCACGCGGGCGTTGAACTTCATTCGCCCCACCCGCGACAGGTCATAGGTGTCGGCGTTGTAGAACAGGCGATTGAACAGCGCCTCGACCGCGTCCTCGGTGGGCGGCTCGCCAGGGCGCATCATGCGGTAGATCGCCACCCGCGCAGCGGTCTGGTCGGCCGTCTCGTCAATGGCCAGCGTCTGGCTGATGTAGGCGCCCTGACTGAGTTCGTTCGTGAACAGGCAGGGCAGATCCTGGATGCCCGCCGCCCGCAACTTCTTCAGCAGGGTCTCGGTGAGTTCGTCATTGGCACGCGCCACGATCTCACCGGTGTCGGCGTCGACCATGTTGCGGGCCACGATGCGGCCGATCAGCAGGTCTTCAGGCACCGACAGGTGCGTGGTGCCGGTCTGCTCGAGCTGTCGCAAATGGCGCACGGTGATGCGCTTGTCCTTCTCGACGACGACGGCACCGGTCTTGTCGGTGATGTCGAAGCGTGCCACCTCGCCGCGCAGGCGATCGGGCACGAGCTCGAGCTGTGCGCCGGTCTCCATCAGACGGAAGTTGTCGTTGACGAAGAAGTGGGCGAGGATGGCTTCCGGCTTCAGGCCGATGGCCTTGAGCAGGATCGTCACCGGCATCTTGCGTCGGCGGTCCACACGGAAGTACAGGATGTCCTTCGGATCGAACTCGAAGTCCAGCCACGACCCGCGATACGGGATGATGCGCGCCGAGAACAACAGCTTGCCGGAGCTGTGCGTCTTGCCCTTGTCGTGCTCGAAGAAGACACCGGGGCTGCGGTGCAACTGGCTCACGATCACGCGCTCGGTGCCGTTGATCACGAAAGAGCCGTAGTCGGTCATCAAAGGCACTTCGCCCATGTAGACCTCCTGCTCCTTGATTTCGCGCACCACCTTCTGCGGATGGGATTCGCGGTCGTAGATCGTCATCTGCAGCCGCGCACGCACCGCCGAGGCGTAGGTCAGGCCCCGCTGCTGACACTCGCGCACGTCGAAGGCCGGCTTGGCCATGTTGTACTCGACGAACCGCATCTCGACGAACCCGTTGTGCGAGACGATCGGGAACGCCGACAGGAATGCCGCTTGCAGGCCCTCGGGCTTGCGCTGCGCGGCAGGGACATCCTTCTGCAGGAAGGCCGTGTACGACTCCCGCTGCATCGTCAGCAGGTAGGGCACGTTCAGCACGCTCTCGCGCTTGCCGAAGCTCTTGCGAATGCGCTTGCGCTCGGTGTAGTTGTAGGGGGAAGCCTGCGCCATGAAATATCTCCGTGTCGACCGCGCGCACCACCGTCCGGTGCACGACCAAGGCGACGACTGGCTGATCGGATGGCCCGGCGTTCCAACGCGGACGGCCGCGGACAAGAACCTGTCCACCGTCCACACGACGCCCGGGGCCTCACCCGAAAGCTTGGTGGCAGGCCACTACCTGCCGCTGGCGGACAACCCCGGCGTTGCACCGGAGCCCGACCAAACCCGTTCCCTGCAGTCGGATCAGAGAACACTGCAAAGCCGCGTGGGCTTTGCGCTGTTCTCGACAGCGCGCGCCACCCGTAGGCGGGGCGCGCGTGATCGATTACTTCAGCTCGGCCTTCGCGCCAGCGTCGACCAGCTTCTTCATCGCGGCTTCGGCGTCGGCCTTCGGGATGGCCTCCTTCACAGGCTTGGGCGCGCCGTCGACCAGATCCTTGGCCTCCTTCAGGCCCAGACCGGTGATCTCGCGCACAGCCTTGATGACCGACACCTTGTTGGCGCCGGCTTCCAGCAGCATCACGGTGAATTCGGTCTTCTCTTCCGCAGCGGGGGCCGCAGCGCCACCGGCGCCACCGGCGGCCGGCGCTGCCATTGCAGCAGCGGACACGCCGAACTTCTCTTCGATCGCCTTGACCAGGTCATTGAGTTCCATGACGGACATGCTGTCCATCGCCGAAAGGAACGCGTCTTTGTCGAATGCCATTTGGAAATTCCAGTACAGAAAGATTGATTCGGTTCAAGAGGTGCGCAAACGTGCTGCGGCTCAGGCCGCCGCCGGCTCGCCGCCACCCTTCTTCTCGGAGACGGCAGCCAGAACGCCTGCCAGGCGCTGGATGGGCGACATCAGCAATCCAGCCACCTGCGCGATCAACACCTCGCGCGAGGGGATGGCGGCCAGCTGCTTGACGCCTTCGACGTCCAGCGCGCGCCCGGCGTACACACCCGCCTTGATGACCAGCTTGTCGTTGCCCTTGGCAAAGTCGGCGATCACCTTGGCTGCTGCCACGGGGTCTTCCGAGAACCCGTAGATCAAGGGCCCGACCATGGCGGCCTGCCCTGCCTCAAACGGCGTACCCGCGACCGCGCGACGGGCAAGCGTGTTCTTCAAGACATGAAGATACACGCCCTTGTCGCGCGCCTGGCGGCGCAACGCGTCGAGGTGGGCCACGGTCATGCCACGGTACTCGGCCATCGCCAGCGTCTGCGAGCGTGCGGCTTGCGCCGACACGTCCGTGACCACGGCGGCCTTCTCGTTGCGATTGAGACTCAAAGGTCCACTCCTTTCACATCGTGGCGCGGGCGAGGATTTCGCCCGGGCCACACCCTGAATCAGCGACCTTCTGTCCGGGAAAGACTTCCCGGCAGCGGGACCGCCATCTGCGCTGGCGTCCGTGGGCGATACGCACGCCCCCGTCCATTAAGGCTGCAGTCACAGCCGCCAGCGGTCTTGGACGGCTCTCGGTGCGCACGTGTCACACCGAGACCCACCAAACCTTGCCCGCCATCCTTCAGATGCCGGGCTCCTAACCTCCATCAGGCCGCCGGCGCGGCCGCCAGCGAGCCAAGATCTACGCGAACGCCGACGCCCATGGTCGACGAAACGGCCACCTTGCGCAGATAAACACCCTTGCTGGTGGCCGGCTTGGCCTTGTTCAACGCGTCCAGCAGGGCCCGCAGGTTGCCACTGAGGCGATCGGACTCGAAGGACCGACGGCCGATGGTGGCGTGGATGATCCCGGCCTTGTCAACACGGAACTGCACCTGACCCGCCTTGGCATTGCGCACGGCCGTGGCGACGTCCGGAGTCACGGTGCCGACCTTGGGGTTCGGCATCAAGCCGCGCGGGCCCAGGATCTGACCCAGCGTCCCGACGACGCGCATGGTGTCCGGCGATGCGATGACGACGTCGAAGTTCATGGTGCCGGCCTTGATGTCGGCTGCCAGATCGTCCATGCCGACGATGTCTGCGCCAGCAGCCCGGGCCTCATCGGCCTTGGCACCCTGGGCGAAGACCGCCACGCGCTTGGTCTTGCCGGTACCGTTGGGCATGACGACTGCGCCGCGCACGACCTGGTCGGACTTGCGCGCATCGATGCCGAGCTGCACCGCCACATCGATCGACTCATCGAACTTTGCCGTCGCGCACTCCTTGACGATGGACAGTGCCGCGTCGATGGGGTACAGCTTCGTGCTGTCGACCTTGCCCTGCAGGGCCTTCGCCTTCTTGGTGAGCCGCGCCATGTCAGACACCCTCCACGATCAGACCCATGGAACGGGCCGAGCCAGCAATCGTCTTGACCGCTGCAGCCATGTCGGCCGCCGTCAGGTCCTTCATCTTCACCTTGGCGATTTCCTCGAGTTGTTCGCGGGTGACCTTGCCGACCTTCTCGATGTGCGCCCGTCCGGACCCACGCTCGATCTTGGCGGCCTTCTTCAGCAGCACCGTCGCTGGCGGCGACTTCAGGATGAAGGTGAAGGACTTGTCCGCAAACGCCGTGATCACCACAGGCAGCTTCAGGCCGGGTTCATAGCCCTGGGTCTGGGCATTGAACTCCTTGCAGAAAGCCATGATGTTCAGGCCGCGCTGGCCCAGGGCAGGACCGATGGGCGGCGAGGGGTTCGCCTTGCCCGCAGGCACCTGCAGCTTGATGAAGCCGATGATCTTCTTTGCCATGAAGGCACTCCTTCGAGTTCAAGCGCCAGCCACCGGCTGGCTCCTCGTGATGCAGCCCTGAGAGGAACCTGCGCGCCGGGGCTGCAACGGCGCGTGGTGCGATGTCAGGCTCGTGCGACTGCGCCCCCCTGCGGGGCGGGACAGCCTCACAGCCCGATCAGATCTTCTCCACTTGTGAGAAGTCGAGTTCGACCGGCGTGGCCCGACCGAAGATGGTGACCGAGACGCGGACCTTGGACTTTTCGTAGTTCACTTCCTCGACCGCGCCGTTGAAGTCGGTGAACGGGCCCTCCTTGACACGGACAGGCTCGCCCACAGTCCACTGCACCTTCGGGCGCGGCTTCTCCACACCCTCCTGCATCTGGTTGACGATCTTCATCACCTCGGATTCGGAAATCGGCGCCGGGCGATTGCGCGCTCCGCCGACGAATCCGGTGACCTTGTTGGTGTGCTTGACCAGGTGCCAGCTCTCGTCGTCCATCTGCATCTCGACGAGGACGTAGCCGGGGAAGAAGCGACGCTCGGTGACCGCCTTCTTGCCGTTCTTCAGTTCCACCACTTCTTCGGTCGGCACCAGGATGCGCCCGAACTTCGTCTGCATGCCGGCACGGTCGATGCGCTCGCGCAGGTTGCGCTCGACCGCCTTCTCCATGCCAGAGTAGGCATGGACCACGTACCAGCGCATCGGGGCCTGGGTCGGCGTGGACGTTGCCACAACGTCAACCGGGGTGTCGGTCATCAGGAATATCTCCTCGATTCAGGCTCAGCCACGCCAGCCAAGGATCAGGTCGTACAGCGCCCACTCGAGCGTCTTGTCGGTCAGCCACAGAAACAAGGCCATCACGAACACAAACGCAAAGACATACCCCGTCATCTGCATCGCTTCGTTGCGCGTAGGCCAGACGACCTTCTTGACCTCCCGGACCGAGTCGCGTCCGTAGGCGATCAACTGGCGACCCGGCTCGGAGACGAAGAACGTCACCACCGCTGCAACGAACAAGCCGAGCAGCGCCGCCAGCCTCAGCCAGATGCCTTGCGAAGCCAGCATGTAGAACGCCACGATGCCCGCGACGGCGAGCACGGCGGCGGCCGACAGCTTGGCTTTGTCAGCGCCGGACGTGACGGTTTCAGCTTGCGGAGGATGACTCATGGAGCACTGGCGAAGGACACTCAGACCGAAGTTGCGTGAAACCCATGACACGCCTTCCCGCTTCGGGGAGCGTGCCTGCCGCAGGTTTCACGACAGTTCGAGAAAAAACCAAAGCCGGCAACGCCGGCGATGGCAGGGGCAGAGGGGATCGAACCCCCGACCTTCGGTTTTGGAGACCGACGCTCTGCCAGTTGAGCTATGCCCCTGCGGAAACCCTGGAGTGACAGATCACTCGATGATCTTGGCCACCACACCGGCGCCGACGGTGCGGCCGCCTTCGCGGATCGCGAATCGCAGGCCCTCTTCCATCGCGATCGGCGCGATCAGCTTGACCGTGATGCTGACGTTGTCGCCAGGCATCACCATCTCCTTGTCCTGCGGCAACTCCACCGCGCCCG
>JBMTXX010000222.1:0-5897 GCA_049453935.1 Rubrivivax sp. | reverse complement strand
CGGCATGCAGCGCAGGCGCGTCTTCGACGAACCCGGCGAACTTGCGGATGAAATTTACGCGCGTGTGCGGCGTCACGCCTGCCTGATCGACACCGGGCTCCAGCGCGATGTCGGTCGTGCGGGCCGCGATGCGCCCGCTGGCCAAACCGTCCAGCGCATCGATGCAGGCGGCTCGCAGGCGTGGGCCGATCAGTTGGCGCACGACGACATAGCCTTCGCGGCGAAAGGAGGCGATCTGATCGGGTGTCAGCCGATCGTTGTCGGTGTGTTGATGAGCGGACATGGGCGAACCGGCTGCAGGTTTAGCCCTATCGTCGCACTGCACTGGCATGCTGCGCAAGCCGACATTCGTCGAGGTCGATCTGCCAGACGCCTCACATCGGCCGCGGGCGCGCAGACTCGATCCAGTCGGCCAGCACCGTGGCGAGCGCCCGAGGCTGTTCCATGGGCAGGAGGTGACCTGCTTGCTGGATGCAGACGCTTCGGACGCCGGCGTCGGGCGCCGCGCGCGTGCCTTCAGGAGCGCCGGACAGCCCGGCGCCCAGAGCCAGGATGGCAGGTGAAGGCACGACGACATCATCAGACGCAGTCACCAGCAGCAGCGGGTGTCGCCCGTCTAGGAGTGATGTGCGGTCGGGCCGAGCGATGCAGGCCAGGCAGTGCGCGATGTGCCGAGCCGCTCCGTATTCGCGGATCATCGCCTCGCGTCGGGCCAGCAGATCCGATCGTTGCAGGCTGTCAGGATGGAACGGTGTCAGGACCTTGACAGCCTCGGATTCGTAGCGCCCTTGCCGCGCGGCCTCGATGGCTGCGTGGCGGCGTGCGATGTGCGCTGGCGTGTCGGCGCCAGGAAGACTGCAGATGAGTGCCACCCCGATGACCCGGTCTGGCGCGCGTTCGAGCACCGCCATCGCGACGTAACCGCCGAACGAGAACCCAGCCAGCCAGAAGCGCCCTGGCGCGCACGCCAAGACGTGGTCTGCCAGTGCCTCGACGGTGTCGAGAGCCGGCAGGTTCACCGCTCGAGCGTTGATCCCTTGCGGCAACGCGGCTACGGTGCCGTCGAACACGGCCGCCGTGTTGTTCAAGCCGGGCAGCAGCAAAAGTGCTTCACGCATCGTCCGAGCCGGTGGCGACGGCGTCAGGCGGGGATCATCGCCGGGTCTCGGTGCTCGCCATCGATGCGGTCGCCTTCGACCCAGCAGGCGTGCGTGCCTGCCGAGATGCGGTGGGGCAGGACGATGCGTGCCACCGGCCCGCGCGTGATGTCCTGCGCAGGGATCACCCAGCACTCACTGCGGTCCTCGGGCATGTTGTTGACGAAGGTCAACACCCAACCGTCGTCCTCCGCTGTCGCACCCACACGCCGCCCCACCTGCGGCTCGCTGCCGTAGCAGCCGGGTCCGTACTCAAGCGACTGCGTCGCTCGCGAGACCATGTCGTAGCGCTTGAGGCCCCGGAACAGCCACTCGCCTTTCTGGTACAGCACGTTGAAACTGTAGCGGTAGGGCAGGCCGACATAGTCGTTGCTGACCATCGGGAACTCTGTGATCTCGTCGTCGATCTGCTCTTCGGTGGTGCGGCCCGTGACCATGTTGAAGCGCCAGCGGTACATCAGCGTGGGATTGTTGTGCTTGTCCAGATGGGCGCGGATCTTTTCGTAGGCTGCCTGCTTTCCGGTGGCCGTGGACTCGCCTACCGCCGGCTTGTGCGGGTCGGGCATGATGCAGCCGTCCATCACGACCTCATCGCCGTCCTCGTAGCAGTTGGCCAGGTGCAGGATGTGGCAGGGCGTGGCCTCGAACCATTTCACCGCTTTGCCGTCTCCGTAGCGCGGCAGCACGCCGAAGCGGGCTGGCATCTCCCGGTGGAACTCCAGCTTGCGTTGCCCCTTGGCCAGCAGCGCCGGGTCGAAGAACAACGGCAGGTCGTGGACGATGGTGTAGCGGCGCGTGATGCCCAGGTCATGCGGCCAGCGGGCCCCAGGCAGCTCAATCGGCACGTAGTGCACCAGCCGGTTGTCCCGGTCCACGACCCCATAGTGCATGTAGGGCCAGGTCTCGGGGTAGTTGAAGAACATCATCTCACCCGTGGCCGGGTCGATCTTGTAGTGCGACGATACCCCGTCTGGCACCTTCATCGCCCATGACTCGTCCGGCCCCAGTGTTTCGAGCGTGACCGGGTCCAGCCGCCACGGCTCGCTGCCCTGGGACATCGACGCCAGCAGCCGTCCGGCGTGGCACTTGACGTCGGTTCCGGCGTTGTCCTTCATCGCACCGATGGCGCCCCAGCCTCGACGCGTGCCCAGTTGCGGGGCCAGCAGCCCTGGCCACAGCGACCGTCCTGCCGCTTGCTCGGCCAGGAAGCCCGTGGTCTGGACGAAGCGGTTGCGGTAGGTCGCGCGTCCGTCCTCGAAATGCATCGCGTGCAGCATGCCGTCCCCGTCGAAAGGGTGGTACATCCCCATCGATTCGTGCACCTGGTTGTGCGTGTTGCGCACATAGATCCCGTGCAGGTCTTTCGGAATCTCCCCGATCACGCGCATGCTTTGCGTGTCGGCCACCACTTCTTCCATCACGGGCCTGAATGGACCGTTGAGAAAGGGATGGTCGTTGTCAGGTGCGAGTGATGAGGACCAGGTCTTCAGGATCCTGTGCATGGTGTTCCTTAGGCGTCGAATCTGGGGACCGTCGGGCTGCGCTGGCCCTCAAGTGGATCATTTGGCTGCGCCCGAGGCAACCAGCTCCGCGTAGACCGTGGTGCTGCGCTGGATCGCTTCCCTGAAGGTCGACCGGTCCGTGCCTGTGACGACGAATCCCATGGCTGTCAGACGTTGGCTCACTTCTGGTGACTGGATCGACTTGACCAGGGCAGCAGAGACCCGTTCCACAATCTCCGCTGCTGTGCCCGAGGCCAAGGCGTAGCCGACCCAGCCATCGGTCTTGAAGTCGACGCCCTGCTCGACGAAGGTCGGCACGCCGGGCATCGTCGGGCTGCGCGCGCCTGAGGAAACCGCCAGCGCGATGACCTTGCCGGACTCGATGGTGGCTTTGGCCGCGCTGGACACGAGCGAGTACTGCAGCGTGCCCCCCGCCACATCTGCCAGGAACTTCACCTCGCCCTGATAGGGGATGTGGGCCGCCTGGAATCCGAGCGCCTTGGCCATCAGCAGATTGCTGAAGTGAAAGCTGGTACCCGCGCCCGGCGTGCCGTAGTTCAATTTGCCCGTGTTCGCTCGCGCGTATTCCGTGAAACCCTTGAGCGTCGTCACGCCCAGCGATGGGTTGACGATCAGCGTCAGCGAGGTGTCCACCGCTGACGTCAGCGGCTCAAAGTCCTTCAGCGGCTGAATCTTGTAGGCCGGATTGGTCAGTGGCAGCGTGATCATGGTTGCCGGTACCACCAGCGCGATCGTATGACCGTCACGAGGTGCCTGGAGCACGCCCTGGAGACCGATCTGACCACCCGCCCCGGGCTTGTTCTCGACCAGCACCGGTTGCCCGATCTGCTTGCCGAGCCCATCGGCGACCACACGGGTGACCACGTCGGTGAGCCCGCCGGCCGGATACGGCACGACGATGCGCACCGGACCCGATGGCCAGGTGCCCGGTCCGGCAGCCGAGGCCGTGACGGCCACCAGGCCCATGCATGCCAGCGCCGCCATGCGCACCATCCACCGTGTCATCCTCGGCGCGCGCAGCGTCTGCGTGGCAAGGGTTTGTGTCTGATTCATCGGTCGTCTCCTGTTGGTCGTGGTCGGTCTGGGGTTGGCAGGCGGACTGCAAGCTGGCGTCTGATCGGCATGACACACGGGTGTCGACACGCCGGGTCGGTCAGCGCGGTCGGACGTCTTGTGAGATGAAGTCGAGCAGGTGCGACAGGAAAGTTTCCTGTTGCTCGGCAAAGGCGTAGTGCCCCGCCCCCTCGATGCAGACATAACGTGCATGGGGGATGAACCGGGTCATGCCGTGCATGGATTCGGGCTTGCCGACCTTGTCGTGCGCACCTGCCATCAACAGCACCGGTGCCTCGAGCGCTTTCAGAGCAGGCACGCCCTCGTAGTGGACGATGGCCGAAATCGCGGCGACGAAGGTGTCCGGAGAAGTCGACAGCGCCACTTCCCGCACGAGTTCGACTCGCGGGCCCTCTGAGCCTGGGGCGAACATGGATGCGATCACCGCACCCGCGGTCTCCTGGAATGACCTGCCGCGACGCAGCGGCTCGATGCGCTCTTCGAGGAAAACGCGCTTTTCTTCCTCGGTCTTCTCCGAGAACGAGGCTACCGTGGCCGAAATCACCAGACCATGTACTCGGCCGGGCCTCAACCCGGCCACGGCTGGGGCGATGATGCCGCCCATGCTGTGGCCGAGCAGCACGTTGGTGGCGCTGCCGGCATGGTCGACCAGGCGCGCGGCCGCCTCTGCCATGCCCTGTATGGACAGGTCCTCGGGCAGGGCGCTCAAGCCGTATCCCGGTGCATCCCAGGCCACGACACGCAGCCCTGCCCCGACCAGGCTTCGGGTCAGTTCCCTGAAATAGGCCTTCGACCCGTAGGCGCCATGCAGCAGGAAGATCGTCGTGTCGGCTTCGCCATGGACTTCATGGTCGGGCATCCGGTAGGGCTTCATCGTCATCCTCGCAGTCGGACCGCTCGTCGCCGCGGCGCCGTACGCTGATCGTGACTCCGATGCCCACGGTCGGGGCCTCGGCCCTGCGGTCGGTTCCGCAGTGCGGGAGGACTGCGGGTTTTCCTTGATCAGTCACCTGTCGACTCGCTGGCTCTTGCCGTCCGCGAACGTCATGCCGGTCCGACGACCTTTTGCATCTGCCGCACCACGTCGCGCAGCCTGGGCCCGACCGATTCCACCAGACGTCGTCGCGTCAGTTCGGACGACGGTCCCGCGCAGGCCACGGTCAGGTGACCGTGTGGCGGCACCTGCAGCGCCATGCCGACGCCACTGACGGCGCCTCCGCGAGAGCGCTGGTGGACGACGAAACCCAGCGCAGCATGGTCCTTGTGGGCCTGTTCGACCACCCGCCGTGTTGCGTCCCAGTCCGCCGGATCTTGCTCCCGTAGCTCCTGGAGGATCTGGGTCCGTTCACCCACAGGGGCACCCACCAGGTAGGCCAACCCGATCGCTGTGGAGGCGATCGGCACGAGCGACCCTGGCGCGGTGTTCACGGTGAGCAGACTTCGCGTGGGCCGGCTCATCTCCAGGAAGAGGACGCTCAGGTGCTCTCTGGCGCCAAGGATCACCGTCAGATCCAGGGCCAGTGCCAGATCGTCGAGCATCGGGCGCAACCGCTGCCGCAGCGCGAGATGCCTCTGCCCGGCCGCAGACAGGCCGAGCCAGCGTGCGGCCAGCAGGTGCTTGCGCGTCAAGGGATCGAGCTTGAGGTAGCCCAAGTCCTGCAAGGTGCCCGTCAGTCGTGAGACGGTCGCTTTGGGCAGTCCGGTGAGGCGAACGAGATCCTGGTTTCCAAGCAGTTCGCCCTGCTCGAAGGCGCGCAGGATCGCGAGCCCCTTGGCCAGCGACTTGACGAAGTTCCGGTCGCCGACGTCGTCCGAGGCGGCTGGGGAGATGCTGCGGGGGCTCACTGCACGCATCTTATGCAACCTCTCGGGCGCGAGTGTCCGCCAGGACGATGGCGAGCTCAGAAGATGAGAACTCCCTTCCTGCTTCGCTAGCCGGGCGGATCAGGCGGCGCCCGCCCCCCCGCGCCTGTGTCCGAGCCTTGCCAGGTCGGCAAGCCTGCCTTGTCGACAAGTCGATTCCGTCGCAAGGGTCCCGCCGCTAGAGTGCCGACGCTCAGCGTGGGATCCCCTTGGGGTGGTACGGCAACGAAGGAGACGCGATGAAGGTGGGCATGGTCGGCATCGGGATGATGGGCCACGG
>JBMTXX010000221.1:0-5934 GCA_049453935.1 Rubrivivax sp. | reverse complement strand
CGGTCTGCAGCGGCAGCCGAAAGCCCGCCGGCACCACGTAGCCGTGCGTGTGGTAATGCTCGATCTCTTCGGGGGTGAGCATGAGTGTGTCTCCTGTGTCGTCGTATGCGTGCCTTTGAGCGCTGCTTTGCCGGTGTGACCGGGCGGTCCTGCCGCTGGTGCGTCTCGCTGACTGGCTGCAGCTGCGGACGATTGTGCTTCTGGCGACTCCCGCTGGGGAGGCGTTGCTGTTCCGTCGGCCTGTCCTGCGTTGTCGGGGCCGAGCGGGGCGGGACGAGAGGCGTGTGCACAATCAGGTCGCCAGGACCTGACACATGCACGCCTTCCAACCCGTCGATCTTGCCCACGCCAGCCGTCTGATCAACCACGGCCCGACGGTGCTGGTGACCAGCGCCCACGGCGCACGCCGCAACGTCATGGCCGCCGCCTGGTCGATGCCGGTGGAGTTCACGCCGCCGCGCGTGGCCGTGGTCATCGACAAGCGCACCTACACGCGGGAGCTGGTCTTGGCGTCGGGCGGCTTTGCGCTGTGCGTGCCGGGCGCAGCGCTGGCCGACGTGACCTACGCTGTGGGCAGCCACAGCGGGCGTGACCTGCCCGAGGGCGAGGACAAGTTCGCGCGTCTCGGCCTGGCGCCCAGGCCTGGACCGGTGCTGGGCCTGCCGGTGCTCGAGGACGGCTGCTGCGCCTGGCTGGAATGCCGGCTCATCCCCGAGCGCCACACCGAGGACGCCTACGACACCTGCTTCGCAGAGGTGGTGGCCGCGGCGGCCGATGCGCGCGTCTTCTCGAACGGCCGCTGGACCTTCCGCGACGACCTGCCTGCGCTGCACACCTTGCACCACCTCGGCGCCGGCGCCTTTGCGGTGGCCGGACGGGTGGTGCAGGCGCGCTCGGTACAGGGACTGTGATCCACGGCCCCGATCTGCCTTGCCTTTCTGCTGCTTGAGGAGACCCCGCTTGACCCCGCTGCCCACTGCCTCCCCCGAAAGCCAGGGCATGAGCGCCGAACGCCTGGCGCGCATCGACCGCTTTCTGAACCACAAGTACGTGGCCCCTGGCCTGCTGCCCGGCGCGCAATTGCTGGTGGCGCGCCACGGTGCTGTCGTGCACCACAGCGTGCTCGGCCACGCGGTGCTGCCCGCCGAGGGTGTGGCCCCGCGGCCCATGGCCGAAGACACCATCGTGCGCATCTACTCGATGACCAAGCCCATCACCAGCGTGGCCTTCATGATGCTGGTCGAGGAAGGTCTGGTGGCATTGGATGACCCGGTGCACCGCTTCATCCCCTCGTGGCGCGATCTCGGGGTCTATGCCGGCAGCGGCCCCGGCCTGCCTGGGGCGGCAGGCGGCAGCTGGCTGACGCGGCCCACCGAGGCGCCGATGCGCATGATCGACCTGCTGCGCCACACCTCGGGCCTGACCTACGGCTTCCAGATGCGCACGATGGTGGACGCGGCCTACCGCCGGCTGAAGATCGACCCCTTCGAGATCGGCAACGCCGAGGGTGGGCCCGGCCTGCAGGGCTTTGTCGACGCGCTGGGCCAGATCCCGCTGGAGTTCTCGCCCGGCACCGCCTTCAACTACAGCGTGTCCACCGACGTGCTGGGCCACCTGATCGAGCAGATCTCGGGCCAGCCGCTAGGCGACTTCCTGCAGCAGCGCATCCTGGGCCCGCTGGGCATGGTGGACACCGCCTTCCACTGTCCCGACGACAAGGCCGAGCGCTTCGCGCAGTGCTACGTGGCCCACCCGAAGGGCGGCCTGGCACCGCTGCCCGGCCGCACCTTCCGCGAGCCGACACGCGCGCCTTCGGGCGGCGGAGGCCTGGTGGGCACCGCGGCCGACTACCTGCGCTTTTGCGAATGCCTGCGCCGTGGTGGCGCGCTCGACGGCGTGCGCCTGCTCGGCCCCAAGACCGTGTGGCTGATGCGTCAGAACCACCTGCCGGGCGGGCGCGATCTGGCCGACCTGTCCAAGAGCCTGTTCAGCGAGGCGATGTACCACGGCGTGGGCTTCGGACTGGGCTTTGCGATGACCACCGACGTGGCGCGCACCGGTGTGGCCGGCTCGACCGGCGAGTACTGGTGGGGCGGCGCCGCCAGCACGGCTTTCTGGATCGACCCGGTCGAGGACCTGTCGGTCGTCTTCCTGACGCAGTACATGCCGTCCAGCCAGTACCCGGTACGGCGCGAACTGCGCACCATGGTCAACGCGGCGGTGGTGGAGTCGAAGGCTTGAGCGGCCGAGCCGTCATCGCTGTAGCGCGTTTGTGGACGCGCTCGGTTCAACGCCGGCAGTCCAAGACAGGCGGGCGGATTCCACACCTGCTGGCGGTGTGCCGTGCTCCTGGGCCAGGCCATGGCGGGGCGATCGGGCCGCCCAGGGAGTTCAGAAACAGTTGAACGATACCGAGTCGCCCATGCCGTCCGCAACCAAAACGGCCCCCGTCTGGGTGCTCAGCGACATGTTCAGGACATTGACGCCTGACTGTCGGATCTCGCGCACCGCAAACGAGAAGTAGTTGCCCGACGTAACGGCCTTGTCCGCGATGTTGTCGTCACCCCCCAGAGTGACTTCGGCCACGACGGTACCCGCCTTCTGCACCACCACGCTGGATCCGGTCTTCGACACCAGACATTGGCCGGCCGTCAGTGCGAAGTCGACCACGACCGCCGCCCCGCACCCCCCTGAGGCCCCGGGCAGTGTGCAGGCGGCCGGGTTCAGGCTGTCGATCACCTCCAGACCGGAGGTGGTTGCAGAGGTGTTGGACCCTGCGCCTGACGCCGCCTTCATCCAGCCCGAGAACTTGCTGTTCTTCTTCCAGAGGTCCACCTTGCCCTTGGCGCCGAAATCGACGTACAGCGTGTGGCCGTAGGCCTCGTCGCCGATGGTGGTGTCATAACAGAACGACGTACCGGTGTATGTGCTTTCGCCGCCGTCCCATTTCACCGTCACCTGACCATCGGGGGTCATCGTCGCCGTCGCGGTCACGTACTGGTTGTCACCCGCGTGATCAAAGTCACCGGTGTAGTTCCCGAAATAGCCGGCCAGTTCTTCGGCTGTGGGGCTGCGGACAGCCCCCTGGGACGAGGTCAGGATCTCGGTGTCGGTGCAGGCCATGGCCCCGGGCGCTCCAGTCCCCGGACTGTCGCCCCCGCCGCCGGTCTGCGGCGCCTTCGGCAATGCCGCCATGACTGCCGTCTTGAATGACGCGGCTGCGCTGACCAGATCCTGGGCCGAGACGGCAGATGCCAGCACTGCGGCGTGCGAGCCCGCGGCCTTCAAGGCCTCCAGCGCCATGTCGATCCTGTCCGTCGGCTGGACCTTGGCGTGGAAAGCCGTGGTCAATGGGTTGTCGGCGCCGAGGAAGGCCTTGACACCCAGAGCTTCGACCACAGCGCTGACGGCTGCGGTGACGCTGGCGGTGTCGATCGCGTCGAAGTCAGCGACGGCAGTCCTTGCAAACCAGCTGGCTGGGACTTCCTTTGCCAGTTGGGCCACGGCGAGGTCGGTCAGCGGCGTGATGTTGACCGTGCCTATCGTCGTCGCGATCGAGTGATAGGCAGTGGTGTTCGCGACACCGTTGACCTGTCCTGCCTGGACGCGAACCTTGCAAGGCAGTGTCTGGCCGGTCAAGGTGACCGCCCATGCACCGGTGTCCAACGTCGTGGTGGCCAGTGCCGCCCCAGACCTGCACTGGACCGTCACCTCTCCACCCGCGATCGGGGCGCCGGTGGCCGCGGTGCCGGACAGCATGTCGTCGGTAGAACTGCAGCCGGCGAGCGCGATGGACAAGGCGAGCGCGGGTGCGCGCCAACCAAGGCCCGCACTGGCCCACCGTTGGGTGCCGGAAGGCCGAGAGGAAGGAGACGGACAGAGGGGCATCGACAACTCCTGCTGGTGCACGTGATGGGGCCCGAACGAAATCGGGAAGGGGCGATGTCGCGGCGCGAGCCAGCCAGGACAAGCCACCAAATTCTGGAAATGACCCGTCAAGACGGCAATCCCGTGTTCGCGGGGGTAGCCAGCCGCGCCGATCACCCGTAAATTGACGGGGTCGCCCACAACCCCCAGGTGCAGCGTGGCAGTCACTGCAGCGTCCGGCCCAGCCGCGCGGTCAACCGCCCACGATGGCGCTGCCGGCAACGGGGTTGGCGGCGGGCTCGCCCAGGTGCGCCGCGCGCCCCGGCTTCAGCCTTCACAAGGCCTCGTGGCTGCCCTGCTGTGGATCACCCTGTTGGGGGCGACAGCCGTCGCATGGTCGCTCAAGGGACCCTGGCTGGGCCTGAACCTCAAGGCCCAGGGTGACGCGCTGCAGATCGTGGCTGTGCGGGGTCCGGCTGCTGGTGCGGGTATCGAGCCCGGCGCGGTGCTGCGCGCGATTGAAGCCGCTCCCGTCGGTGTGAGGGAGGGCCCATCTGCCGGCCATCCGCAAGTGCGGCTCGCTGCTGAGACCGCGCCGTCCTCGGGCGTGGACACAGACGGCCCAACCGGCCTTGCGCGCGGGGCAGAGGTGCGGATCGAACTGCGCGCGAATGACATTGCCGAAGAGCCCGACATGGTCGAGCGCTACGCGACGCTGGACGGTTTTTTCGAGCGCCAGGGGTGGATTGCGGCAGTGCTGGACCGACCGCAGGTCACACTGGAATGGCAGTCGCCTTCGGGCGAGTTGCGGCGCAGCACGCTGAGCCCGGCCGAGCGTCCGTTGAGCAGCCTGCCCTGGCGATTCGTCTTCCAGCTCGGCGTGGCCTCGCTGGCCTGCCTGATCGCCTGCTGGGTGTGGTCGCTGCGCCCCACTGACTGGGGAGCCTGCATGTTCGGCCTGACCGGACTGCTGCTGCCGCTGTCAGCTCATGCGGCCGGGGTGTACGGTGCGCGGGAGCTCGCCTTGCCCGCGGCCGAGTTCGCCGCGCTCAGCGGCATCAATCATGGCAGTGCAGCGCTGTGGGGGGCTGCCTTCGTGGGCATCTTCATGGCCCATCCCCGGCGGCTCGTGTCTGCCGTCTGGCTGGCTGCGCCTTTCGCGATGTTCGGCGCATGGTGGTTGCTGGGTCAACTGCGCCAGGTGGACGGGCTGGACGCCGGCATCCGCCTGCTGCTGATGACCGAGTTGCTGGCGGCCATCGCCCTGGCCCTCTGGCAGTGGCGCCTGAGCCGGGGCGAGCCGCTGCAGCGTGCGGCGCTGAGATGGTTTCTGCTGTCGCTGCTGCTGGGGAGCAGCCTGTTCATCGCCAGCATCATCGTCACCGTCGTGCTGGGCTGGCTGCCCCCGCTGCCCCAAGGTTACGCGTTCGGATTCTTCTTGCTGATCTATGCCGGCATCGCGCTGGGCCTGCGGCGCCATCGCCTTTTCGAGCTGGACGCCCTGGCCTGGCGCATGCTGGCCTGGGCAGGGGGGATCGTTGCGGTTCTGGCACTGGATGCGCTGCTGATCGCGTTGCTGGACTGGTCCCAGGGCACGGCGCTCGGTGTGTCTCTGTGGGTTTGCGGGCTGCTGTACTTTCCGGCGCGGCAACTCTTTTGGGCCCGGCTCGTGCATCGACAGCCTCACCAACTGACTGCGCTGATGCCTGACATCGTCGCGATTGCCTTCCAGGACGCGGCGAACGGACGGGAAGCCCGCTGGCAGGCGCTGCTTCAAGGCCTTTTCGATCCGCTCGACATCGCCCCGTCGACACCTGATGCCGGCCGGATGGCTCAGGGCGAGGGACGCACCCACGTGGATGCCCTGGCCCTGGCTGCCGTCATCCACGACGGCCTCGGGTTGACCGTTCCGCCGTGCGCCGGCATGCCGGGTCTCTTCCTGCGCTACGCCGCGCGCGGGCGACGACTTTTCACGGCCGACGACGCCCGCTTCGTCAGCGCTGTGTGCGCGCTCATGAACGAAGCGGCCGCTGGCCGCGCCGCCCGGGCCCGCGGGGCCCCCGCCCC
>JBMTXX010000220.1:0-6012 GCA_049453935.1 Rubrivivax sp. | reverse complement strand
CGCTCGTCACCGGTGCTTGCGCCCGGCGACGCGGAGGTTCACTTGGTGGCCTGGATCTGTTCGTAGACCCCTTCGCCCCAGACCTTGGGAGCGAACTGCTTCCACACGTCCTTGGTCGCTTCCTGGAACGGGGTCACGGGCGGACGAGCGATGGCCACGCCCTTGGAGCGGAACAGTTCGACCAGTTCGCCTTGCTTGGCCCATTCCTTACTGGTGATCTCGGCGGCCACTTCTTTCCAGCTGTCGCGCACGATGGCCTGGGTCTGCGGTGTCATGCGCTTCCACACACTGTCGTTGATGATGGTGTTGGTGATGTTGAACACCCACTCGACCACTGCCAGGTTCTTGCCGACCTCCCAGTGCTTGTTGTCTGCCATGTAGGCCAGCGGGCCTTCCCAGCCATCGGCCGTGCCCTGCTGGAGCGCGGTGTAGAGCTCGGGTGCCGCAATGACCACCGGGCTGGCACCCAGCGCGCGCAGCGAGGCCACGATGGTGGGGATCTCCGGCGCACGGATCTTCAGGCCCTTGGCGTCGGCCGGGCTGTTGAGCATGCGCTTGTTCGTCAGGAACATGCGCGAGCCGTTGATCAGGTAGCCGACCTGACGCACACCGGTCTGCTTGTAGAAGTCGTCCTGCCATTTGGCGCCGACCGGGCCGTTGACCACCTTCTGGGCGTGATCAAGGTCACGGAAGATGAAGGGCATGAACAGCAGGTCGTAGGTGGCCGAGCCGGTGGCGCCGATCGACCCCATGCCGATGGTGCCCAGCTTGACGCCGTCCATGATCTGACGCTCGCCGCCCAGCTGGCTGCAGCAGAAGACTTCGATCTGGACCTTGCCGCCGGTGCGCTGCTTGACCAACTCGGTGAACTTGGTGATGCCGTCCAGGTAGATGCCGGGGCGTTGGACGGAGGCGAAGCGGAACTTCAGCTCCTGCTGGTCCTGTGCGACGGCAGGTGCCAGCGCACTCGCCATCAACAGGGGCAGGGTCCAACGAGCTGCCTTCCAAAGCAGGCCTCTGCGGGTGGAGTCGCGAGATGGGGTTGACATGGATGTCTCCTTCGGGTTGGGAAAGTTATGAAACGCCGCGGGTTCAGGGTTGCAGACAGCCGGTAGGCGAACGCACGCAGACGCTCGATCGCCGGGCCGGACGTGAGCCGGTGCGTGTCAGCGGAACAGCCATTGCGGAATCCACAGCACGAACTGAGGCACGTAAGTGATCAGCAGCAGGACTGCGATGAGGATCCAGATGAAGCCCAGGCTCTGGTGTGCGACACGCATCACCGGGACCCGCGCCATCGCTGCTGTGACGAAGATGTTGATGCCCACGGGAGGGGACAGCGAGCCGATCATGAGGTTGAGCACCACGACGACCCCGAAGTGCACCGGGTCGATGCCCAGTTGACTGGCCACCGGGAACAGGATCGGTACGGTCAGGATCATCACCGGGATCGGCTCCATGATCGTGCCCAGCATCAGGAGGACCACGTTGACGATCAGCAGGAAGACCCAGGGTTCCTGGCTGACCTGCACCAGCATGCCACCGAGGATGCGTCCCAGACCCTCTGCGGTCGTGATCCAGCCGAACAACTGTGCCGCTGCGACCGTGACCATCACCGCAGCCGAGGTCATCGCCACGCTGGAGAAGATCTCGACCAATTGCCCCGGCTTGATCTCGCGGTATACGAACACGCCGAGGATCAGCGCGTAAACGACTGCAACCACCGAGGCTTCGGTCGGCGTTGCAAAGCCGCTGAGGATGGCACCCAGGATGATCACCGGCATGCCCAGCGCCAGCAAGGCTTCGCGTGTGGCCTTCCAGAAGCCAGGCAGCGTGGCACGCGGCTCCACTGGCAAGCCATTCTTGAGCGCCTGTCTGTAAACGACAGCCATCATCGCCAGCGCCATCAACAGTCCGGGAACGATGCCGGCGGCAAACAGTTGTCCCACTGAGACATTGACCATCGAACCCAGCACGACGAACATCAGGCTGGGCGGGATGATGGGGCCGATGCAGGCCGCCGCGGCAATCACGGCGGCCGCGTACTCCGGCGAGTATCCGCGCTTGACCATGCCGGGGATCAGCACCGATCCGGTGGACGCAGCGTCGGCCACCGCGCTGCCGCTCATGCCGGCCATGATCACGTTGGTGACGATCGACACCTGGGCCAGCCCGCCTCGGATGTGGCCGACCAGCACGCCTGCGAAGTTGACCAGCCGGGTGGTGACGCCGCCGCGCGTCATCAGTTCGCCCGCGAGCAGGAACATCGGTACGGCCAGCAGCGGGAACGAATCCACCCCGCCGATCAACTGCTGCGGAATCAGCGTCAGCGGCAACGGCATGTCACCCGCCTGCGTGACCAGCAGATACAGCAGACTCGCCGCACCCATGGCGGAGAACAGGTCCACACCGATCAACAGCAGTACCAGGAAGGCCACGAACAGCAGTGACAGCATGGTCTCAGCCCTCCTTGCCGTGGCGCACGCCGCGCAACTCGCCGATGTGACTCCACAGCCTGGCCAGTTCATAGACCAGCATGAGCGCACACCCCACAGGCACCGCCGCGAAGAACCACGCCTTGGACAGGAAAGGCAACGCCGTCAGCGGCTGGAAGGCCAGTTGAGGCAGCATCTGCAGGCTGTAGACGATGACGAATCCGAGAAACACGATCGCGATCGCCGTCGTCGTCAGTCGTACCCAGGGCTGGACCGCCCCCGGCAGCCACTTGACGAATGAGTCGATCTTCAGATGTGCGTTGTGCGCCACCGCCAGCGCACCGCCGGCAAAGGTGGCGTAGACGAATGCAGTTCGTGCCAACTCCTCGGTCCATTCAGGTGGGTCGTTCAGGGCATATCGCGCGCCCACTTGCACGAAGAGCAGGACGACCATGGCCGCCATCATCGCGGCACAGAAGTACTCGAGGGCCTTGGTCCCGGCACTCGCTCGGGTGGGTGCAGAGCCTTCACCCGCGACTGTTTCTGGGGAGTTCATAGTCGATCTCGTCGATTCGGCTTTGAGGGTGGCGTGTGGCGGGCGTGTGGCAGGTGGATCGGCCGAGGGGGGCTTCGGGCTGTACGCAGGCGTTCAGGCGCAGCACCCTCAGAACGGCGAGATGCCCAGCGACAGTCCCCCGTCAATCACGATGGATTGGCCCGTGAACCATTCGGCGCGGATGCAGTAGTCCACAGCTTCGGCAATCTCCTGAGGCGTGCCTACGCGCTGCAGCGCGTGATAAGGCGCGATGGCGTCCATCCGCTTTTGGTGCTCTTCTTCCGTGAAGAGCCCGGCTCGGATGTTCAAGTCCGTGGGGACGGCCCCGGGGACGATGCAGTTGACCCGGATCTGTTGCGGCCCGAGCTCTGCGGCGACCACCTTGGTGATCGCTTCCAGGGCGCCCTTGGTCGCCGCATACGGGGAGGCGCCAGGATAGGCCCGGCGCGTGTGGACCGAGCCGAAGTAGACGATGGCGCCCCTGCGGTTTGCCAGATGAGGCACCGCCAGGCCACTGAGCAGCATGGCCGCCACGACGTTGACGTTGAAGACGTCAAGCAGTTCATCCTGCGACAGCGCGGTGATCGGGCCCCGCAGCATGTTGCCGGCGTTGTTGACGAGCGCGTCCAGGCCCCCGCCATGCGCCACCGCAGCGTCCAGCAGCCGCTGGCGATCCTCTGCAACGGCGATGTCTGCAGGCACAGCCAGACAGGCCGGGCCCAGGGTCGCTGCCACGGCATCGATCTTGTCCTGGCGTCGACCGCAGATCGTCACGCGCGCGCCGCGTTCGACGAAATAGCGCGCAGTCCCGGCGCCGATCCCGGTTCCACCACCCGTCACGAGCAGTGACATCCCTTCGATCGATCGCATCCTCTTTCTCCTCGTTCAGGTCCTGCCCGACGCTTGCGCACGGGTCAACAGCCAGTCCACCGCCTGACGCAGCGCCCGGCCATGGGCTGGCACGCGCAGGCTGCGTTCGTCGTGGCCCAGCAGGTCGACACAGACCGCTGCACCCTCGTGACGGTGCGTCCACCATGTGGGTTTCCACGCGCCGTCTGCGGCATGCGAATGCGCCAGGATCTCACAGGTCGGGAGCATCTCGAGCTGCCCGTAGACCTCGTCCTGCGCCTCGAAATCATCCACGCCCGCCATGATGGGGTGGTCATGGCGATCGATGCGGGTGTATGTGCGCCCGTGCGGCAGGTGCGAGGACTGGCCCCAGACCCACCGGGCCCCCAGGATGTTGCGCCAGCCAGGCCAGTCGCCAAAGCTGATGCAGGCCGTGTGCATGGCCAGCAGTGCGCCCCCGCGCTCCAGGTGGCCTTCGATGGCCAAACGCGCCTGCTCGCTGACGCGATAGGCCCAGCGCTGTCGGTGCGGGGCGTACTTCTCGTCGTGTTCCATGGGCCATCGCAGGGCACTGACCACCAGCAGGTCGTGCGGCTGTGCAGCCAGCGCTCGGCAGCCCGCGTCGATGTCCTCGAAGGTGTGCGTCTGCACACCCGCGTCCTGCCAGAGTGCATCCCAGAAGGCCGCGCTTGCCTGCGCCGGGTGGTGCAGGCCGCCGGCCAGTTGGATGGCTCGTGCTGGCGTCGACATCATCAAGGTCTCAGCCGCGGGACGGCTCGCGCGGCAACTGCGCCAGCAGGCTCGACACCACACCGCCGTCGACGACCAGCTCGTGGCCGTTGACGTAACTCGCTTCGTCGCTGGCCAGGAACATCACCGCCTGCGCCACGTCCTTGGCGAGTCCCAGCCGTCGCGACGGCACTGCACGACCGCGAAGTTCGCGCACCGACGCGTTGGCGAAGAAGGGGGTCGACAGGCCTGCATCGATGAAGCCAGGGGCCACGGCATTGACCCGAAGGCCGAGCGGCCCCCACTCGATGGCCATCTGCTGCGTCAGTCTGGCCAGGCCTGCCTTGGCCGCCGGGTAGCCGCCTGCGTTCGGCCCGGGGGTCACGGAGTTGATCGAAGTGATGTTGACGATCTGGCCGCTGCCTCGCTTGGCCATGCGCCGAGCGCATGCGCGGCCCACGACGAAGCACGACAGCAGGTTGACCCGAAGCACCTGCTCGAAGTCCGCCAATGCCATCTCCATCAGCGGGCCGAAACGGCCGATCCCTGCGTTGTTCACGAGCAGGGCCGGGGCGGCGTCCAGACGGTCGAGCAGCGCCTCGACCTGCGCCTCGGACGTCACATCCAGCGCTTCGGCGCGGGCGCCAGGGATCGATGCCGCCACGGCCGCGGCCGCGGAGTGGTTCTGGTCCGCCACGATCACGCGGTAGCCGCGCTGGCCGGCCAACTCACACACCGCGGCCCCGATGCCGCCCCCTCCTCCTGTGATCAGTGCGATCGGAAGCATGCTTGTGTTCCTTCTTTCAGACGGTCTCGATCGGGCGGGGGCGCTGTCAGGCGCGCCCCAGCAGGATCGGGTAGGTGGCCCAGTTGTTGCGAACCGTGGATCGGTCGACGACGCCAGGATGCCGCGGATCCGGTCTCGCACCGCAGGACAACAACTCGTGAGCGATCAGGGTGACGGTGCCCCACTGCTGTGTACGCGGGTCGGTGTCGGGCCGCGGCAACAGGCCCGCGGCCAGGTTCAGGCCGATGCAGGCGTGCATCCCCAGGCCGAACGACAAACCATAGGGGCTGGCACCTGCCGGAGGTGGACGGTGCGGGTTGTAGGACCCGGCGTCCGGCCCGAAGACCGACGGATCCCGGTTGGCGGACATCAGGTCCACCGAGATCAGATCCTGCGGACCAGCCTCGTGCCCGCCAGGCATGTGGACAGGACACGTCGGTCGGCGACCTGCGGTCGGGCTCGACGGATGCAGTCGCATGCTTTCGTGGATGGCGCGCTGCAGGAACAGGCGGTCCTGCTCATAACGCAGGCCGTCCTCGGGGTGTTCTTCACGCCAGACGAAGATCTCGTGCATGGCATGCGTGAGCGTGTGGATCGAGGTGAAGGCACCGGCCAGCAGGAAGAAGCCGATCTCCTTCATCAGCACCTCGTGGCTG
>JBMTXX010000219.1:0-6042 GCA_049453935.1 Rubrivivax sp. | reverse complement strand
TTCGACGCGGAGGTGCTGCCCGAACTGCGTCGCGCCTGGCTGCTTCGCCAGCTGCTGATGCCCTCCCGTGCCAAGAACGCTGCCGCCTGGCTGCTCGACCTGGCGCCGCAGGGTCTGCGCCATCGGCTGCACGCAGCCTTGTTCGGCGCCGAAAGTTATCGGCAGGCCTTGCTGTAGACCCTGACCCGCGCTACCGCACTCCTTGGGGCAGGCTCCAGCTCTGCCGCAGCGACGGTGGCAGGGCGAAGGCCTCGGCCATCCAGACCTTCTCGCTGTCCCACACCGCCTTGACGATGTGGGAGAACATGGCCTCGGCTGCGCGGCGGCCCAGCGGCAGCGCCTCCAGGCCCTCCACCACCTTCTCCACGCTGTGCAGCAGGCCGTCGAACAACCGGTCGGCCGCGTTGCGCTCGCCGTGGTCCACCCCCAGCAGCAGCAGGTCATCGGGGTCCATCAGCCGTTCCATCATCTCCCCGGGCACGCGCCGCAGCAGGCGCGGCATCTCGCCCTCCATCCAGCCCAGCAGCGCAGCGGTGAGCGCTTTGCCCTCGGGCGATGCGCCCCGGCGACGCGCCTTGATGCGCTCGAACAGCAACCGCGCCTCGTCCACACTGTGCGCCAGCAGGTCGTCGCGCACGCCCATGACGTGGCCGATGACGCTCCAGGCATGGACATAGGCCTCGCGCTCGTCGTCGCTGACGTCGATCTCCAGGCGCTCCATGCTGCGCAGGCCCACCCAGGAGAAGGTGAGGATGACGAAGGCCATCGACTCCTGGTTGATGGGCCGGCCGCGCTGCGGGATGGGCGGCGGCAGGGCCTGACCCACCCGCCCGCGTGACAGGATCAGGTGGCGCACGGCTGCATGCATCAGTCGCACGCGCTGGCTGTGGTCCATCCCCACCCCGCCGGGGGCCATGCCACCGGGCTGCATCACCGCCACCACCATCGACGAGGTTTCGAGGATGCGGCGGTAGACGTGATCGCTCAGCTGCGTGGTCGAGGCCAGCACCGGCACGTCCAGCGCGTCCAGGTAGCACTCCGGTAGGCTTGCGCAGCACAGGATGACGCTGGCCAGCAGCCCGTGACGGGAGAACAGGTGCTCGGCCTGACGGATCCGGGCGGGTTCGGCCCAGTAGGGCAGCACGGCGGTGTCGCGCAGGTAGTCCCGCACCACCGATTCCACCGCGGGGGGCACGGGCAGCGGCAGCTCGGAGCTCGGCCGCCGGGTGTTCATCAGCAGCACGTTGACGGCATCCACGGCGCCGGCGTCGTAGACCGCGCGCACCACGGCATCGGCCGCCGGGTCCATTTCCAGTCGCGCCGCGTCCAGCACGGCGTCGGTCCAGTGTTCGGCTGGCATCAGGGCATCCTCCTCGTTCAAGCGGCCCCGCCCAGTTCCAGGGCCAGCATCTCGGCCAGGCCGAGGGCACGCTCCACGTCGGGCGTGGGGGTGGGGTCGGGCAGGGCCTGCACGGCCTGCCGCAGCAGGTGCAGGGCTTCGTGTGACGCGCCGCGCGCGGCCAGCAGGCCGGCCAGGTCCACCGTCGCGCGCAAGGCGAAGACGCGGTTGCCCTGGCGCTGCGCCTCGTGCACCGCCTGCTGCAAGCGCGGCAGCGTCGCCTCGGTGTCGAAACTGTCACCCTGCTCGTCGGCCCACCGCGCCCGGATCGTCACCTCGGAGCGTTCGATCTCGGGCGCGGCCATGATCTCGCCGCCGGTCGCCATCTGCTCGCGCGCCTCGAGCAGGCGCAGCATCGCCCGCGCCGGGTCTCCAGCGGCCGCTTCCGCCTCGGCCAGCATGACCTTGAAGTACGGCACCACCATGCCGCTGCCGATGGCAGCCATGGTCGTCAGGCCCTGGTCGATCTGCGCAATGCCTTCGGTCACCTCGCCGTTCTGGGCCGCGGCACGGCCGGCGAACAGCATGCCCCACACCACCCAGAAGCCCAGCGCCTGCGCACTGGCATGGTCGATGGTCAGCCGCGCGTGCACGGCCATGGACGCACCGTCGCCGCGCATGTGATCGAACCAGGCGGCGCAGCCCAGGGCGTAGGCGCGGCTGAAGGGGTGGCGCAGGCGCTCCGAAAGGCGCAAGGCCTCGCGCGACATGGCCAGTGCGGCCTGCGTATGACCACGCAGGAACAAGACCATGGCAGCCACCGAGCGCGAGGTCACACCCACATCCTGGGCGGTCAGGTGGGCGTTGGCATGGTGCAGTTCGGGCTCGTACACATCGATGGCCGCGTCCAGGTGGCGCTGGGCCGCCTCCAGATCGCCCATGTAGTAGTGGCTCAGGCCGAGGGCGAAGTCGGCCTCGAGTTTCATGCCGCTGTCGCGCTGCTCTAGGGCCAGCGCCATCAGCCGGCGCGCGAAGGCCATGCCCTCGTGCTGGTCGCCCTTGACCAGGTAGTAGGCCCACATGCCCCACAGCACCCAGAACAGCTGCGGCGTGGGGCCCAGACGGTGCGACACGGCTTCAGCCTGCCGGTAGGCCTGCACCACCTCGGGGGCGGCCCAGCCGTTGCGGATGGTCAGCGCCACACCCAGGGTGGCCAGCGTGGCCAGCTCCAGCATGTCGCGCTCGGCGCCCTCGGGCAGCTCGGCCAGCGCCGCCAGGCCCGCGCGCAGGTGCGACTCGGCCTCCACGGTGGCGGAGGCGGCCACCGCACGCCGGCCCACCTCCAGCCACAGCGGGGCGGCCCGCGCCGGCTCGCCCGCGCGCGACCAGTGCTGCGCCAGCCGTTCGTCGTGGCCGCCATCGCCGCCATGGCGCGACAGCGCCTCGGCGACGCGGCGGTGGTACTGCTGGCGCACGCGCTTGAGCAGCGAGTCGTAGGCGGCGTCCTGGATCAGCGCGTGCTTGATGCGAAAACCCCGCTCGGTGGCGTAGAGAAAGCCCGAGTCCACCAGCTCCTCGATGCCGCGCGCCAGGGCATCCTCCTCACCGGGCAGCAACTCCAGCAGCAGCTCGAAGCTCCACTCGCGCCCGACCACCGAGCCCAGCTGCACCACCCGCCGCGCGGACGGCGACAGGCGGTCCAGACGCGCCATCAGCAGGTCGTTCAGCGAGGCCGGCACCAGCGATTCGGGCAGCACCCCTGCCAGACCGGCTGCCGCCGCACCCGGTTGGCCCAGCCCCGAATCCAGGAACATCCGCGTCATCTCCTCGACGTACAGCGGGTTGCCCTCGGTCTTGTCCACCAGCACCGACACCAGCGGCGGCGGCAGCACGCGCCCACCGCTGAGGTGGGTGATCAAGGCTTCGGTATCGGCACGCGACAGCTGGTTGACGTGCACCGACATCAGGCCCTCGTTGGAGATCCACGACGGCGCGAAGCCCGGGCGTGAGGTCATCACCACCAGCAGATGCAGGCCCCGCAGCTGCATCAACAGGCTGCCCAGCAACTCCACTGTGGTCGCGTCCGACCAGTGCAGGTCCTCCACCAGCAGCAGCGTGGGCCGCACGGTGGCGCGCGCCATCAGCAGCGTGCCGAAGGTGGCGATGGTCTTCTGGCGGTGTGTCAACGGGTGCAGGCGCAGCGGCTCGTAGCCCGGCGGCATGGGCATGCCGAAGAACTCCGCCACGATGGGCCAGGCGGTCTCGTCGCGGCAGCCCAGCTCCTTCAGCTGGGCCTGCAGCAGGGCGTGCTGGGCCTCGGCCGGCAGGGGCTCGTCCCCCAGCATCCGGCTGCGCAGCGCCCGCACCATCGGGTACAGGGCGGTGTGGCTGTAGTGCGGCGAACACCAGCATTCGATGATCTCGCCGTGATCCCCCATCGAGCGGCGGAACTCCGCCAGCATGCGCGACTTGCCCACGCCCGGCTCGCCGGTGAGTAAGACGGCACGGCCGTGGCCGCCGCAGGCCGCGCGCCACAGGTCCTGCAGCGTTTCGATGGTCTGCGCATGGCCAACGTAGGGCGTGAGCAGGGCGGACGCGGCCTCGACGCGGTCGTGGGCCCGGGTCGCCCCGTGCACCACGTACACGGCCATCGGCTCGGCCACGCCCTTGAGCTGATGCTCGCCCAGGCTTTCGACTTCGAAGAAGCCGGCCACCAGCCGCTGCGTGGCCGCGCTCAGCGCCACCTGGTCGGGGCCGACGGCGGACTGGATGCGCGCGGCGATGTTGACGGTGGAGCCCATGGCGTCGGCGCTTGCGTCGGCGCCGAACTCGCCGATCACCGCCAGGCCGGTATGCACCGCCGCGCGCACTGCCAGCGGCACACGCAGGCGGCGCTCCACCTCGGGCGCCATGGCCCGCACCGCCTGCACGATCTCCAGCGCGGCCTGCACCGCGCGGCGCGGCGCATCCTCGTGCGCCACCGGATAGCCGAAGTAGACGACGATGCCGTCGCCCTGGAACTGCGCGGGCGTGCCGTCGTAGCGCCGCACGATGTCTGAGCAGACCTGGCGGTAGTGGCGGATCAGGTCGCGCAAGTCCTCCGGGTCGAGTTGACGCGAAATGCCAACGGAATTGACCAGGTCGCAGAAGATGACTGACATCTGGCGCCGCTCACCAGCCCCGACTGCCACGCCGTCCGCGGCAGCCGACGCGGCCGGACGCTGCGGTGACGGATGCGACGATCGATGCGAAGACACGGGCGACGATCCATGTGGTGCCAAGGACGGCGCTGCGGCCCGGGCCGCGGGCGGCAAGGATGGCGGCGGGGCCGGCGACGCCGTTCCGAAGGCCGGGACGTGGCTGGTGCCCGGACCGTGTCCGTGGGCTGGGCTGGAGAGGTCCGCATCACCTGTGGGCGACCGAGGCGTCGTGGCACCTGGGGCTGCGCCCGTGGCCGACTTGGAGGCCCCTAGGGACGTACCGCACTCCTGGCAGAAGCGCGCTGTGGCGGCCACCGGCGCCTGGCAGGACGGACAACTGCGGGGCTGCGGCGTGCCGCATTCGGTGCAGAACTTGGCACCAGGCGTCAGAGCGGTCTGGCAATTCACGCAGCGCATGCCGGGTTCCTCTGGATGGGAGTGGGCGCAGGGGCTGCAGCAGCCCGACAGGCTGCCGGGCCAAGCCGGCCTGGTGGCAGTTCGAGATCGCCAGGTAGATCCGGCAGCGCATGGACATGGAGCCGAGGCCACAGGTGGTGCGCCCGGTGCCGGGTCAGGATGAGCATGGGTTCGCGGCCGAACAGCAGCCCCCCCAGTTGCCGCGCCCATGCGCTGCACGGCAGCGCAAACGTGCCGGTGCGCCCGCCGTGCCGGTGCAGCAGGTGATGGAAGACGAAGCTTGCACACGCGATGCTCAGCCGCAAGCTCAACAGGTAGACGAGGAATACACCCGGGTTGACCAGCAGCGCTGCGCTGAACAGCAGCGCGCGCAAGGCACCGTCGCGGGCCAGCGCGCGGTCGATACCGTGACGGCGCACCCACAGCAGGGCAGCGCGCTCCGGCACCAGCAAGGCATGAAGGAAAGCCACTGCGGCGGGATTGGCGATCAACGGGTATTCAGGATCACCCGGGGCGGCGTTGAAGCGGTGGTGCTGCAGATGCAGCGCGCGGTGTTCCCGGTAGCCAAGCGCCAGCGGCGTCTCCAGGATCGCGCCGAATCGCAACCAGGGGGTTACCTGAGCCGCGCGATGGCGGTGCATGGTCTCGTGCAGAACCAGTGAAAGCCGCACGTACACCAGCGGGATGGCCAGCGCCATCAAGCCGGCTGGGATCAACCCGGCCAACGCCGAAGCCAACAGCAGGTAAAGCACCAGGCTCCAGGCGAAAGTGCGCCGAGCCGGGCTGCCAAGTCCGGGCACCGGCCTGACCCGACCCCAGCCGTCGCCCACCAGCCCCCGCTTCCGAATCACGTCCCGCATCGGCCCTCCCGTCGCGCTTGGCGATTGTCCGGGCGCGACTTGCGCGCCGTCAATGCGTCCGATGGTCTGAAGCTCTCAAGTCAGTGCTTCGGCTCGGCCGCCGATCTCAACATCCACCTGCACTGCCTGGTGCTACCTGGCGTGTACCGTTTTGACGCCGACGGCAGGCCTACCTTCATCGAAGCTGGCGAACCGCTCGGCGACCAGATCTGAATCGCCCCGAATC
>JBMTXX010000218.1:0-6070 GCA_049453935.1 Rubrivivax sp. | reverse complement strand
GTGGACAACAAGCCGGGGGCGGCCACGACGATCGGCAATGCGCTGGTGGCGCAGGCGCCGGCCGACGGCTACACGCTGCTGCTGTCGCCCGCGCCCTTCGTGATCACGCAGTACGCCTATGCCAAGCTGCCTTATGACGGGCGGGCCGACTTCAGCCCGGTGGCGTTGATGGTCACCAATCCGATGGTGCTGGTGGTCAACCCGGCCCGGGTGGCCGCGCGCAATGTGGCCGACTTCATTGCCGAGGCCAAGCGCAAGGGCGGTGAATTCGCCTACGCCACGCCGGGCAACGGCAGCCTGCCGCACCTGGGGGTGGAACTGTTCAAGGCGCAGACGGGTATCGACGCGCTGCACGTGCCCTACAAGGGCGGCGGCCCGGCGGTGGTGGATCTGGTGGCCGGGCAGGTGGCCTTCATGTTCGCCAGCCCGCTGGAGGTGATGCAGCACGTCAAATCGGGCAAGCTGGCGGTGCTGGGTGTCACCTCGGCGCAGCGGCTGCCGTACTGGCCTGACGTGGCCACCTTCAAGGAATCCGGGGCGGGCGGCTACGAGGCCTATGCCTGGTTCGGCGTGGTCGTGCGCTCGGGCACCCCGAAGGACATCGTCGAACGGCTGAACGCCGACATCGTTGCGGTGTTGCGTTCGCCCGAGGTCACGCAGCGCCTGACGGCCCTGGGCACCGACGTCGCCGCCGGCAGCGCGCAGGACTTCGCCCGCTTCCTCGAGGCCGAGCACCAGCGCTGGTCGGCCGCGGTCAAGGCTGCGAAGCTGACGATGAACTGAGGGGGCCCGTCCTCCACAGCCTTTCCTGCTCGCGTGCCCGCACGGACGAGACCTCAGACCATGAAGACCTATCCCGAAGGCGGCCGGTTCAACGGCCGCATCGAGCGCACCGCCGGCCAGTCCGAGCCTTCGTGGCCGCAGCCGCCCAAGGCGCGGCCCGGCGCCCCCAACGTCGTCGTCATCCTGCTGGACGACGTGGGTTTCGCACAGCTGGGCTGCTACGGCTCGGACATCCGCACGCCGAACATGGACCGCCTGGCCGCCGGCGGCCTGCGCTTTCGCGACTTCCACACCACGGCCATCTGCTCGCCCACGCGGGCCTGCCTGCTCACCGGGCGCAACCACCACTCCAACGGGGTGGGGATCATCCAGGAGATGGCCACCGGCTACCCCGGCTACAACGGCATGATCCCGAAGGAGAACGGCTTCCTGTCGGAGATGCTGCTGGCCCAGGGCTACGCCACGTTCGCGATCGGCAAGTGGCACCTGACGCTGGCCGCCGAGTACGCGTCGGGCGCTTCGAAGGCACGCTGGCCGCTGTCGCGAGGCTTCGAGCGCTTCTACGGCTTCCTCGGCGGCAAGACCAACCAGTGGTCGCCGACGCTGGTGCACGACAGCCACTACATCGACCCGCCGGCGAGCTGGAAGGACGGCTACCACCTGAACGCCGACCTGGCCGACCAGGCCATGCGCTACGTGAACGACCTGCGCACCGTGGCCCCGGACAAGCCCTTCTTCATGTACTACTGCCTGGGCGCAGGCCACGCGCCGCACCAGTGCGAGCCGGAGTGGATAGAGCGCTACCGAGGGCAGTTCGACGCCGGCTGGGACGCCTGGCGCGAGCAGGTCTATGCGCGGCAGCTGCGCAGCGGCATCATCCCGCCGACCACGGTGCTCAGCGAGCGCCCGCCCTGGGTGCGCGCCTGGGACAGCCTGTCGGCCGACGAACGGCGCCTGTACGCACGCCAGATGGAGGTCTTCGCCGGCTTCATGGAGCAGACCGATCATCACATCGGCCGCTTCATCGCCGACCTCGAGCGCCGCGGCGAGCTCGACAACACGCTGATCCTGCTGGCCTCGGACAACGGCGCCTCGGCCGAGGGCGGCGAGCACGGCTCGTTCAACGAGTGCCAGTTCCCGAACCGCATCGAGCCCACGGTGGCCGACAACCTGAAGCACCTCGACGAGTGGGGCAGCGTCAAGTCCTTCGCCAACTACGCCTGGGGCTGGGCCTGGGCCGGCAACACACCGCTGCGGCGCTGGAAGCGCTACCTGCACCAGGGCGGCATGAGCGACCCGCTGATCGTCCACTGGCCCAAGGGCATCGCCGCGCGCGGCGAGGTGCGCTCGCAGTACGTGCACGTGGTCGACGTCACGCCCACCATCCTCGAGGCGCTGGGCCTGGAAGCGCCCAAGGTGTTGAACCACGTGCCGCAGCGCCCGCTGGAGGGCGTGAGCTTCGCCCACACCTTCGGTGATGCGCAGGCGCCGACGCACAAGCGCGTGCAGTACTACGAGATGATCGCCTCGCGCGCGATCTGGGCCGACGGCTGGAAGGCCGTGGTGGAGCAGCCGCAGGGCGAGATGCTCACCGACGAGATGCTCTCGCAGCAGAAGTGGGAGCTCTACCACGTGGCCGAGGACTTCTCGGAAACCCGTGACCTGGCCGCCGAGCACCCCGACAAGCTGGCGCGCCTGGTCGAGCAGTGGTGGTCCGAGGCCGGCAAGTACAACGTGCTGCCGCTGGATTCGCGCATGCAGCTGCGCATGGGTGAGCGCAAGCCCGGCAGCCGCGCACCGGCGCGGCGCCACGTCTTCGAGCCCTTCGGCGCGCCGCAGTTCGAGTACACGGCGGTGAACCTGAAGAACCGCTCGCACACGATCACCGCGCAGGTGCACATCCCGCCCGAGGGTGCGCAGGGCGTGCTGTTCGCGCACGGCAGCTGGTTCTCGGGCTACTCGCTCTACGTCAAGGACGACCGGCTGGTCTACGTGCACAACTACCTCGGCATCGAGGAGTACCGCATCGTCTCGGCGGGGACGCTGCCACGGGGCGACTGCACGCTGGCCTTCGACTTCACCCGCACCGGCGAGCACCGCGGCCACGGCCGGCTGTTCGTCAACGGGCAGGATGTGGGCGACGGGGAGATCCCGCGCACCATCCCGGCCGTCATCGAGACCTCGGGCGAGGGCCAGTGCTGCGGTTACGACAGCGGGCTGCCGGTGACCACCGACTACGACGCGCCGTTCCGCTTCACGGGCCGGCTGCACCAGGTGGTGGTCGAGGTCGAACCTGCCCCGGGCGAGCCGGATGCCGGCGCGCAGTTGCGCGCGGCCTTCACGGACCATTGACCACCGACCACCGACCGCGCCACGGAGCGCCGCCTCATGACCACCCCTCGCACCCGCCGCCCCAACATCCTCTGGTATTGCAGTGACCAGCAGCGCTGGGACACCATCGCTGCGCTCGGCCAGCCGCACATCGCCACGCCCATGCTGGACGAGCTGTGCGCCGGCGGCGTGGCCTTCACGCGCGCCTACACGCAAAGCCCCATCTGCACGCCGGCCCGCACGAGCTTCATGACCGGGCGCTACCCGGCGTCGCACCACGTCTATCGCAACGGCAATGCCTGGTTCCCCGCGCAGGAAAAGCTGGTCACGCGGATGCTGGCCGACGCCGGCTACGACTGCGGGCTGGTCGGCAAGCTCCACCTGACCGCGGCCAAGTACTACGAGAAGCGGCCCGACGACGGCTACCGCGTCTTCCACTGGAGCCACCACCCGCACCCGGACTTCATGCGCGGGCATGACTACGAGAACTGGCTGCGCCACGAGAAGAAGGTCGACCCGGTGGCGCTGTACGGCCCGCACAACGCCTTCTGCGCGCCAGGCGTGCCGGCCGAATACCACCAGACGACCTGGGTCAGCGAAATGGCGATCCGCTTCATCACCGAGCAGCGTGACGGGCCGTGGATGCTGTCGCTGAACCCTTTCGACCCGCACGCGCCCTTCGACGCGCCACCGGAATACCTGGCGCGGGTCGATGCCGAGTCACTGCCGATGCCGCTGTTCCGCGACAGCGACATCGAGCGCCAGAAGGCCTTCGTCGCCATCGACCAGCAGACCAAGGTCGCCGTCGACCCACGCCTGCGGCGCAAGGTGTCCGCGGTCGTGGAGACCGAGCACGATCTCGTGGCCTCGGCCCCGCCGCAGGCCTACGACGCCCTGGAGGTCAAGGCCAACTACTACGCGATGATCATGCTGCTGGACGACCAGTTGCGCCGCATCGTCGACGTGCTGCGCGACACCGGCCAGCTCGACAACACGCTCATCGTCTACATGAGCGACCACGGCGAGCTGCTCGGCGACCACGGTCTGATCCTCAAGGGTTGCCGCTTCTTCGACGGCCTGGTGCGCATACCCATGATCTTCTCCTGGCCGGGTGAGTTCCGCGCCGGCCTGCGCAGCGACGCGCTCGTCGAATCCGTGGACGTCGCGCCCACGCTGCTGCAGGCCGCCGGGCTGGAGGTGCCGCATTCGATGCAGGGCCGCTCGCTGCTGCCGCTGATGCGCGGCCAGGCCGACCCGCACCACCACAAGCCGGCAGTGATCAGCGAGTTCAAGGACTCCATCGGCGGCCCGCAGCACGCCGACCACAGCCACGGCTCGATGGTGTTCGACGGCCGCTACAAGAGCGTCGTCTACCACGGCCACCGCATCGGCGAGCTCTACGACACGCAAACCGACCCCGGCGAGTTCGACAACCTCTGGGACGACCCGGCCGCACGCGACCTCAAGCTCGACCGGCTGAAGTTCCACCTCGACACGATGATGGCCACCGTCAGCGCCGGGCCGGAGCGCAGCGTGGCGTATTGAGTCTGGATCTGCCCGCCGACGGCGTTTGCGGAAGGCGAACTCAGCCCTGCACGGCCCCGCACCAGCGCAGCGCGCTGTCGGCCGCCACCTGGATGGCGCGCAGGTAGTCCTCGACGTCCACCCACTCGTCGTGTCCGCCGTTCTGGCTGAGGTCCCCGCACAGCGGCCCGAAGCCCACGGTGGGGATGCCCTTCTGCACCATGGGCACACGGATGTCGGAGGACGTGTGCATCGCGTTGACGTAGGGTGACAGCCCGGTCACGCGCGACACCGCAGCGCTGACCGCAGCAAACAGGGGCGAGTCGCCAGGCAGCTCGGCCCCCGTGACGCCTGACAGCCATTCGATCTGCGGCGGATGGTCCTGCAGCCACTCGTCGCGCTGCGCGCAGGCGGCCAGGCAGTCGGTGATCTCCTGCTGCACCTGCGTCATGGGTTCGCCAGGCGGGAAGGACACCGATGCCCCCATCGTGCAGCGCGTGGGCAGGCGGCTGTAGCGGCCGGGATCGCCCGCGACGATGTTCGAGACCAGGATGTTGGTGGCGCGGCCCACCACGGCCTCGATGCCCGGGTGGCGCACCCGGGCGCCGCGCTCACGGTCCAGCGCGTCGAGCGCGGCTTTCACCAGGACGGCCTTGTCCAACGCGCTGACCGCCAGGTGCGCAAAGGCGGTGTGGCCCGGCTCGCGCGTGTCTGGCGGCCGGCCTTCGACGGTGATGCGGAAGTAGAGCTGGCCGCTGCAGATGGCCTTGATCTCCTGCATGCCGTGTCCGCTCTCCGCGGGGTGGAGGTAGACCGCCGCGTCGGCGGTGTAGCCGTGCTGCAAGGCGGCCGCCACGCCCCGCGCATGCCGCTTGGACGGCGTGCTCGTGGCGATGACGTCCCCGGCGGGTTGCAGGCCCGCGTCGACGATGACCCGGATGGCCTCGGCCATGATGGCGATGCCGGCCAGATCGTCGGCCACGCCCCAGCCATGGATGCGCCCCTGCGCGATCTCCCCGGCAAAGGCATCGTGTTGCCAGCGCTCCAGACCGGCCAGCGGCTCGCCGTCGGGATGACCGAAGAAGATCAGGCTGCGCCCAGCGCCGCGGCCTGGCAGACGCGCCACGAGACTTTCCCGCTCCTGGACGGCCGAGACATCGCCAGCGGCGAACTCCTGACGCATCTGCACGTCGCGCGGGGCGTAGCGCAGCGATTCGACCTCGCAGCCGGCGGCGCGCAAGTGCTCGGCGAACAGGTGCTGCACCGCCGCCTCGCCGTCGCGCTGTGCGGCGATCAGCCGCTGCAGGAACTGGATGCTCTGTTCGCGACGCGCCTGCGCGGCGGCCAGCAGGGTATCGGTCACCTCGCTCATGGCTGCGCGCTCACGTCGGCTGCACGCCGGACACCCGCACCAGCTCGCGCCATTTCTCGC
>JBMTXX010000217.1:0-6150 GCA_049453935.1 Rubrivivax sp. | reverse complement strand
AAGCGCGTGCATGACGGCAACGAGGGCTTCGAGCGTGAGTTCTGGTCTGGTCGCAGCCTGACCGAGCTGAACCAGCTGGCGCGTCAAAAACGCGACGCCTCTCCGATGGAGCGCATCTTCGTCAGTGGAATGGCAGAGTTCCTGAAGTTGCGCGAGCGGCGTCTGGAAGCAACAGCCCAGCTCGACGGCGCGCGTCGAGCCATGCGGGCGAGCCTGCAGCGCGAGCTCGACGAGATCGAGCGCAATCTCAGTTTCCTGGCCTCGGTGGGCTCGGTCAGCCCCTACGTCGGTCTGTTCGGCACGGTGTGGGGCATCATGCACGCATTCGTCGGGCTGTCCAACCTGCAGCAGGTGACGCTCGCCAGCGTCGCGCCGGGCATCGCAGAGGCACTGGTGGCCACCGCCATCGGCTTGTTCGCGGCCATCCCGGCGGTGGTGGCCTACAACCGCTTCTCGCGCGACATCGACCGCATCGCCACCAAGATGGACACCTTCATGGAGGAGTTCACCAACATCCTGCAGCGCAACGCCACCGCTGCGCCTGCATCCACGCCGCTGCCGGCGTCGAGGTGAGCCATGCCATCGGTTTCTCCCCGTGGCGGCTTGCGCCGTCGACGCTCGATGAACGAGATCAACATGGTCCCCTTCATCGACGTGATGCTGGTGCTGCTCATCATCTTCATGGTGAGCGCGCCCATGATCACCAGCGGCCTCGTCGACCTGCCCAGCGTGGGCAAGGCCAAGGCGCGGCCGACCAGTGTGATCGAGATCGTCGTCGGCGTGGATGACGACCGCATACGCATGCGCGTCGACGCCGAGCCCCTTGAGCCTGTACGACTTGGCGTTCTGGCCGATTCGGTCAAGCTGCGCCAGCGGGGTGATGACACCATCCCTGTGGTGATCAGTGCGGACAAGGCCGTACGTTACGAGCAGGTGATTCGGGTGATGGACGTGCTGCAACGTGCAGGGGTGCCCCGGGTCGGTCTGTCGGTCAAGCAGGGAGGTTGAGCCCGCGATGGCCGACGACGGCGAGCGCCACGATCCCAGCCTGCCGCCACCGGCGGAGGGCAATGCCAAGGGCATCGGGCTTTCCGTCCTGGTGCATGGCGGTCTGCTTGCGGCGCTCGCCTGGGGCGTGAGCTGGCGTGCGCCACCGGTCGAGGTGTCGGCCGAGTTGTGGGCTGCCGTCCCGATGACGGCCTCACCCCAGGAGGCGGATCCACCTGCCGCGGCACCGGCCAAGGTCGCTCCGGCTCCGCGACCTGCTCCTGCACCGCAGCCCTCTGTCCCGCCCACTCCGGTGCCTTTGCCGCCGGTGCCGTCACTCCCTCTGCCCTCGGCTCCCTCGGTGTCGCCCACGCCTGCGCCGCTGGTGATGCCGCCGGTACCGTCGGCCGCAACGGTGGCGGCACCACCTCCACCCCCCAATCCGACCCCGGCGCCCACCCCCGTGACGAGTGCCAAGACGGCGCCGGAGCCGGCGCGGGTGATCGCCCAGGCACCGCCGCCGCCGGCGCCGGCGCCGCAGCCCCCTGCGCCATCGGTGCGCGAAGCCGCCATCGCTGTCGAAAAGGACCCGGCTGCAAAGCGCGACGCACCGGAGCGTGAGGCGCGCGCGCGGGAACAAAAGGCTGCTCGAGACCAAGCGGCGAAGGAGGCCCGCGAGAAGGCGGAGCGCGAGGCCGCTGCCAAGGCCGATAGCGACGCGCTCGCCGCCAAGGAAAAGGCCCAGCGCGACGCGCAAGCCGCGCGTGAGAAGGCCGCGGCAGCCAAGGCCGAGGGCGAACAGGCCGCCCGCGAGAAAGCCGCGCGCGAGCGTGAGGAGCGGCAGAAGGCCGCCGCCGACAAGGCCGCAGCCCAGAAAGAGGCCGCCGACAAGGCGGCCAAGGCGGCGGCAGACCGCGCAGATCGTGACCGGATCGAGCGTGAGAAGGCCGAGAAAGCGGCTGCCGACAAAGCTGCTGCCGACAAGGCCGCGCGCGACAAGCGGGAGGCAGAGCGTCTTGCGCGCGAGCGCGAGCGGCTCGATCGGGAAAAGCAGGAAACCGAGCGCCAGCAGAAGGAGCGCGAGGAGCGCGATCGTCAGGACCGCCTGCGCCTGCAGCGTGAGCAGGAAGACCAGAAGCGACTGGAAAGCCAGCGCGCTGAGCGCGAGAAGGCGGCGACGGCCACGCCTGCGCTGCCGTCTCCCGCACCACCCTCACCGCCCGAGCGCGATCGAGCCCCGGCGCCCCCGCCGCCGCCGTCGAGTCCTCCTGCCCCGAAGCCCCCGCCAGTTCCCGCCGACCAGCCCAAGGTCGAGGATGCCATCCGTCTGGCGCGAGACCGCGACGCGGCCCTGCGGGTCTTTTCCGGCAACACTGCGCAACCGGGCACCGGCACGGGTGGCGCGTCCAGCCGGGGCAGCGCGGCTTTCGATGCCGCACCGTCGGACACCTATGCGGGCCTGTTGATCGCCGCGGTGCGGCCCAACATCGTGTTCACTGAGCGGCTGGCGGGCAACCCTGCGGCCGAGGTCGAGGTCACGGCCGAGCCGGATGGGCGGATCACCGGTCGTCGTCTGTCGAAGTCCAGCGGACGCCGAGACTGGGACGAAGCGGTGCTGCGCGCCATCGACCGCACGCGCGAACTGCCCAAGGACATCGACGGACGTGTGCCGCCGAAGGTGGTGATCGTCTTCAGGCCGAACGACTGAGCCGCTTGCGGTGGCTCGCCAGGCGCGCCGACGGGTCAGTCCTGGCCGCCGAAGCGTTCGATGAAGGCCCGGTCGATACGGTCCTTCCAGCGCCAGACCCAACGCCCGTGCGTCCACCAGGGCCCCCAGCAGGCGATGGCCGTGCGATCGCCGCAGGACAGCAGGTTCAACGTCCGCCTTTGCGGACGATATGGCCTGGGTGCTTCCCCGGCCAGGCTGCGGCGCAGGTTGGCCGCCAACGGTGGACCGGCGCGCACGGCATACACGCCGCTGCGTGGGTGGCTGATGTCCTGCCTGGACGCCACATCGCCGGCGGCGAAGACCTCGGGATGTGACAGGCTCTGGAGCGTGGGACCGGTCGCGATGAAGCCCCGCGCGTCCAACTGCAAACCGGTGTGGGCCAGCCAGGCAGGCGGCGCCGCGCCCGTGGCGACCACCGCCAGGTCGCAAGGCAGCGTGCGACCATCGGACAGTGACACCGTCGCGGCGTCGACGCCGGCGCAGGCGGCGGCACAGACCGTCACGCCTCGCTGTCGCAGCACGCCCAGCGCGTGTCGGACCACGCCGGCGGGATAGCCGGCCAGCGGCTCACCACCGCCGGTCACCCAGGACACGGGCGAAGCCGTCCCGGGCAGGCGCAGTCGCCGGTCCCGGGCCAGGGCAAGTTCGAAGCCCGCCGCCCCGCCGCCGATGACCACCGCCCGAGTCACCCCCCGACTCACTCGATCCGGCAACGTCTCCAGTTGCGCGAGAAAGGTCTCGATCGGGCGCACGAACAGGCCATGCCGGTCGGCGCCGTCGATCGTGCCCAATGCGGGCGCCGAACCGATATCGATCGACAACCGGTCGTAGGCCAGGGTCTGTCCGTCGGACAGCCTGAGTTCGCGTGCGGCCGGATCCAGAGCCACGCCCCAGGCCTGCACGAAGTCGGCCCCGGCCGCCGCGGCCAGCGGACGCAGCGGGATCACCGCCTGCTCGGCACGATAGTGGCCGGCCACCACGCCCGGCAGCATGCCTGAATAGGCCTGGCGCGCGTAGGGGGTGACGAGCACGGTGTGCACGTCCTGCCAGCGCGCCTGGCCGAGCGCCTTCAGCACGTGGACGTGTGCATGCCCTCCGCCCAGCAGGATCAGGCGCTGGGTCATCGATCCCGTTCCGGTGCTTGGAGAAGTCGCGCGTCTGAGGCTGCCCTTCGATTGGCTGACCTCTGCAACCTCACGGTGTCCATCGCAGCCCCTGGACCAGTCCGCTACTGCTGCCACCGGTGTTGTCGGCATCAGCGCCGACCAGCACGCCGATCAACGGCGGTACCGTTCCGGTCTCGTCGCCGAAGGCGCGAAGGAAGTCGGCCTGCAGTGAGCGTGACTCTTCCTGCCACGTGCCGAGTGGGCTGCCCTGCCCTTGCAGGACGATCCAGCGCATGCGGCGCGAGTGCGCGTTGGGGATGACGGCGCCCGAGGTCGACAGCGGCGCCCAGACATAGCATACGGTGGCGGCCGGCAGTTCCTGGCCGGAGACGGACCGCGCCATCCGAAGGAGCTGGCGCTCGACGAAAGGGACGCGGTCCAGAGGCATGTCGAACAGTGCGCAGACCTTCAGCGCCGCGTCGTCTCCCAGCTTGGTGCGCAGGTCGGCACCATCGATCGCGGTGTCGAGCCGCCAGCGCCAGCGCAACATGCCCATCGTGACAGACGGGGACGAAAAGGTGTGCACAAGGTTGCCGTAACTGCCGCGCGCGCTGATGCGCAATGCGACGCTCCCGTCGATCTGCGTCGTCTCGAAGCGTGTCTGGGGCAGCTTCTGTGACGGCAGTGCAGCAGACACCCAGGCCTTTGCGTCATCGAGCGGCGCCAGTCCCGGCGACGCAACGGACGTGAACGGCAGCGCCCACGCTAGGGTCGCCACGGCGAGGCCGGCATCACGCCAGCGCTCGACCCCATCGTGCCGCTTCCCTCGCGCGCGGCTGTGCCTCAGGGTCGTATTGCAGTCCTGCCGCAGTGCGGCGTCCTCGTCGTCCCCGTCCACCATCACCATCCTCCTTACGAACGTGAAGGCCACACCGCATGTGTCGGGCCTACGGTCGCGCACAGTGTCACCGCGAACCGAAGGCCTGCCAACCGGCGACCACCCGCGTGAGCACCGTCAGCAGGCACATCGCCGCAAAGACCCCGGCGATCCACGGAAAGGCCTGCGGCCACAGGCACATGGCCACGAAGGCCAGCAGCGTCTCGGTGGCCTCGGTCAGGCCGCCCAGATAGAAGAAGCCCTTGGTCGGGTAGGCGGTGCGGGCCAGCCCGCGGCGCTCGGCCAGGATGGCGAAGGCCAGGAAGCTCGAGCCGGTGCCGATGAAGGCAGCCAGCAGCGCCGCCGCAGGCAGCGCGTTGCGCGCCGGGTCGGCAAAGGCGAACGCCAGGGGAATGCTGGCGTAGAACAGGAAGTCCAGCGTGATGTCGAGGAAGGCACCGCGGTCGGTGGGCTGCGTCTGGCGCGCAAGCGCGCCGTCCACACCGTCGCACAGCCGGCTGCCGAGCATCAGCACCAGCCCCAACCACCAGGCTTGCAGGGCGATCGCCAGCGCCGCGCCCAGGCCCGCCGCGAAGCCCACGAGCGTGACACCGTCGGCGCTTGCGCCCAGTCGTGCCAGCACGCGTGCCAGCGCGTCGAGGGCGGGCGACAACAGGCGCAGCGCGTAGCGGTCGATCATCGGAAGGGGCCGCTACGCAGGGCGTGTGGCGCCGGACGATGGCACACAAGCGTCGCCCGCGGGCATGGCTGGTGCATGCGATGGACCAGGCGGTCTTCAGGCAATGGCGCCTGCCGCGATCTTGGTGTCGGCGCCCTGATGCGTCAGCGCGACCTCCAGTGCGATGTGCACGCCGCGCACCAGATCGTGCAGCGCCAGCGTCGGCTGCCCCGGATGGGTTGCTGCCTGGGTGTCGATCAAAGGGACGTGAATGAAGCCGCTGCGCACGCCCGAACCGGCCAGCCGATGCTGCAGTCCGTAGAAGACATGGTTGCAGACGAAGGTGCCTGCCGTCTGCGACACCGCCGCCGGCAGGCCCGCCAGGCGCAGTGCCGCGACGATGGCCTTGACCGGCAAGGTGCTGAACCACGCCGCGGGGCCGCCCGGGACGACAGGCACATCCACGGGTTGAGCGCCCGCGTTGTCTGGGATCCGGGCGTCGTCGATGTTCAGTGCAGCACGCTCCACCGAAATCTCGCCACGGCCGGCCGCCAGCCCGAGCGCGATGACCAACACCGGTGAAGTCTCGGCCAGCGCCTGATCCAGCACCTGAAGCGCCCGCCCGAAGACGCAGGGCAGTTCCACGGTGTGGACGGTGGCATGCGCCACAGGCTGCCCGTGCAGGGCCTGGCACACGAGCGCACTCGGGTTGACGGGGTCACCGCCGAAGGGCTCGAAGCCGGTCAGGAGGATGTGCGGGCGCGTGGACATG
>JBMTXX010000216.1:0-6200 GCA_049453935.1 Rubrivivax sp. | reverse complement strand
CCGCGCCAGGTAGCCGTCCCGGGTGAAGGTGTAGCGGTCCAGCGCGATCTGTTCCATCAGCGCGCTGGCGCCGAGCAGGTTGGCGCGGTTGTGCACCACTTCCACGCCGGTCAGGCTCCAGCGCCAGGCGGTGTCGTCGACGACGCCGGGCAGGCTGACCGCTCGGTCGATCGGCCAGGCGGCCGCATCGCGCAGGGACTTCGGGCCGATCAACGGCAACACCAGATAGGGCCCTGCACCCACACCCCAGCGGCCCAGCGTCTGGCCGAGATCCTCGCTCTGGCGCTCCAGGCCCATCTCGCTGGCGACATCCAGCACGCCCCCCAGGCCGACCACCGTGTTGACGGCAAAGCGCACGGTCATCGTGACCGCCGGGCCAGGCTTGGCCTGCAGCAGTTGGTTCAACGCCGACCATGCATCCTCGACGTTGCCGAAAACGTTGCCGACCACGGTGCGCAGCGGGTCGGGCACGACGTCGCGCCAGACCGTGGCCACCGGGCGCAGCACCGCGTCGTCCAGCGATTCGTTGAAGGCGTGGACCTTGCGATTGAAGGGCTCCCAGGGGTCGATGTCGTCGGCCGCCAGGACGGGCGTGGCGACCAGACAGACTGCTGCAGCAGCCAGCGCGTGCGCGACGGCGGGGCTGCGCCTCATTGGCCGGCCCCCGCCTGCGCCGCGGCGTCGGCGGCCTTGCCGGTGACGAGCTGGCCGATCAGGTTCTCCAGCACGACGGCGGACTGCGTGCGCGCGATCACGCTGCCGGCGGCCAGGTTGTCGTCGGCCACGCCGGCCTCGATGCCGATGTACTGGTCGCCCAGCAGCCCGGAGGTCAGGATCTTGGCCGAGGAGTCCCGCGGAAAGCGCACGCCACTGTCGAGCTCCATCGTCACCACGCCCTCGAAGGTCTGCGGGTCCAGGCGGATCGATGACACGCGGCCCACGGTCACACCGGCGCTGCGCACCGGCGAGCGCGGCTTCAGGCCGCCGATGTTGTCGAAGCGGGCCGTGACGAGATAGCCGTCGCGCGCGCCGAAGCTGGCGAGGTTGGCGGCCTTCAGGGCCAGGAAGACGAGCCCGGCCATGCCCAGCAGCACGAACAGCCCGACCAGGATCTCCACGTTACGCTTGCTCAAGTCTTCGCTCCCGTCGGGTGCGGTGCGGCCACCGCCCCTTGTATTTTCGGCCTGTCGATCCGCATTTGCAGCCCCCACGCTCAAGGCGTCGAGAACATCAGTGCCGTCAGCACGAAGTCCATCGCCAGCACGCCCAGCGACGAGATCACGACGGTGCGGGTGGTCGCGTAGGCCACACCCTCGGGCGTGGCCTGCGTCTCGTGGCCCTGGTACAGCGCCACCACGGTGCAGATGACGCCGAACACAAAGCTCTTGACGATGCCGTTGCCGACGTCACGCCAAACGTCGACCCGGTCCTGCATGATGCTCCAGAAATTGCCCGCGTCCAGGCCGATCAGCATCACTGCCACCACGTAGGCGCCGAGGATGCCCACGGCCGAGAACAGGATGGCCAGCAGCGGCATCGACACGATCCCGGCCAGGAAGCGCGGGGCGAGGATGCGGCTTTTCGGGTCGACGGCCATCATCTCCATCGCGGCCAGTTGCTCGCCCGCCTTCATCAGGCCGATCTCGGCCGTCAGCGACGTGCCCGCGCGCCCGGCGAACAGCAGCGCCGTGACCACCGGCCCGAGCTCGCGCACCAGCGACAGGTTGACGATCAGCCCGAGAGATTCGGTGGCGCCGTAGGTCACCAGCGCGTAATACATCTGCAGCGCCAGCACGAAGCCCACGGCCAGCCCCGAGGCCAGGATGATCAGCAGCGACAGGTTGCCCACCGCGTGCACCTGACGCACGACCAGGTGGAAGCGGCGCAGCGACGCCGGCACGGCGGCGAGCAACTCGCCGGTGAAGAGGGCGGCGTGGCCGAGGCTGCGCAACAGCGCCAGCGCGCGCGCGCCCAGCGCCTGAAGCGCGTCGGCGGGCCGCTTCACCGGCCGGCCTCCTCAAGGCCGAAATCCTGCGCCATCGGCGCGGCGGCGTAATGGAATTTCACCGGGCCGTCGGGCTCGCCGCGCACGAACTGCCGCACCTCCGCATCGGTGGAGTCCATCAGTTCGCGCGGCGTGCCCTGCGCGACGATCCGCCCGCCGGTGGCCATCAGCACGACGTGGTCGCTGATGGCCATGCACTCGGGCACGTCGTGTGAGACCACGATGGAGGTCGCACCGGTGACGTCGTTGAGCGTGCGGATCAGCTTGGCGGCCACGCCCATCGAGATCAGATCCAGCCCGGCGAAGGGCTCGTCGTACATGATCAGCTCCGGGTCGAGCGCGATGGCGCGCGCCAGCGCGACGCGACGCGCCATGCCGCCCGAGACCTCGGAGATGCGCAGCGGTGCTGCGCCTCGCAGACCCACCGCGTTGAGCTTCATCAGCACGATGTCGCGGATCATCGGCTCGGGCAGGTCGGTGTGCTCGCGCAGTGGAAAGGCGACGTTGTCGAACACCGTCAGGTCGGTGAACAACGCGCCGAACTGGAACAGCATGCCCATGCGCCGGCGCAGCCGGTACATGTGGGGCTTGTCCGTGCCGACGACAGTTTCGCCGTCGAAGCGCACCGTGCCCGCATCCGGCACCGCGCTGCCGCCGATCAGGCGCAGCAGGGTGGTTTTGCCGCAGCCCGAGCCACCGAGCAGCGCCGTGACCTTGCCGCGTGCAAAACGCAGCGAGACGTCGCCCAGGATGGGGCGGCTCGGGTCGTAGCCGAAGCGGACGTGGTCGACCTCGATCAGGGCGTCGGTGCTCAAGGGTGGAGGCCACCGCGGGTGCGCGGTGGGATCGGATACGCGAAAGCGTTTGATTCTCCCACCGCGGGGCGCGAATCACGCGCCGCGGGTCAAGCGGGTGCGTGACCGGGCTGTCGACCACGCGTGCGTCGGACAGGCCCGCGCGGGGCCCGTCTTCAGCGCGGCAGCGCGCTCGCACCCATCAGGTACTCGTCCACCGCCCGCGCGGCCTGCCGGCCTTCGCGGATGGCCCAGACCACCAGGCTCTGGCCGCGCCGCATGTCGCCGGCGGCGAAGACCTTGTCGACGTTGGTGCGATAGCCGCCGATGAGATCGGTGCCCGCCTTGGCGTTGCCTCGGGCGTCTCGCTCGACGCCGAAGGCCTCGAGCACGCTGCCCACCGGGCTGGTGAACCCCATGGCCAGCAGCACCAGATCGGCGGGGTGGTGCTTCTCGGTGCCCGGCACCTCGATCATCCGGCCGCCCTTCCACTCGACATGCACCGTCTTCAGGCCGGTGACGCGACCGTCCTCGCCCGTGAATTCCTTGGTGGCGATGGCGAACTCGCGCTGGCAGCCTTCCTCGTGGCTCGAGGAGGTGCGCAGCTTGTAGGGCCAGTAGGGCCAGGTCAGCGGCTTGTCCTCGTGCTCGGGCGGCGTCGGCATCAGCTCGAACTGCGTCACGCTGGCCGCACCATGCCGGTTGCTCGTGCCCACGCAGTCGCTGCCGGTGTCGCCGCCACCGATGACGATGACGTGCTTGCCGTTGGCGCGGATCTGGCCGTGCACCTCGTCGCCAGCCACGACCTTGTTCTGCTGCGGCAGGAACTCCATCGCGAAGTGCACGCCGGCCAGGTCGCGCCCGGGCACCGGCAGGTCGCGAGAGGTCTCCGAGCCGCCGGTCAGCAGCACGGCGTCGAACTGCGCCTTCAGCTCGTCAGGCGAGACCACGGTCTGCGCATCGTTCGTCACCTTGGCCGCCGGACCGTCCTGCGGCAGCGTGCCCACCATCACCCCGGTGCGGAAGGTCACGCCCTCGGCCTGCATCTGCGCGATGCGGCGGTCGATGTGCGACTTCTCCATCTTGAAGTCGGGGATGCCGTAGCGCAGCAGGCCGCCGATGCGGCTGTTCTTTTCGAACACCGTCACCTCGTGTCCGGCGCGCGCGAGCTGCTGCGCCGCGGCCAGCCCGGCCGGGCCGCTGCCGACGACCGCGACCTTGCGGCCGGTGCGCGCCTTCGGCGGCTGCGGCTGCACCCAGCCCTCGGCCCAGGCGCGGTCGATGATGGCGTGCTCGATCGACTTGATGCCTACCGCGTCGTCGTTGACGTTCAGCGTGCAGGCGGCCTCGCAGGGCGCCGGGCAGACGCGGCCGGTGAACTCGGGGAAGTTGTTCGTCGAGTGCAGCACGTCGATGGCGTTGCGCCAGTCGCCGCGGAAGACCAGGTCGTTGAAGTCCGGGATGATGTTGTTGACCGGGCAGCCGCTGTTGCAGAACGGCGTGCCGCAGTCCATGCAGCGGGCGCTCTGGACCTTGGACTGCTCCTCGGACAGGCCGATGACGAACTCCTTCCAGGTCTTCAGGCGCTGCGGCACGGGCTCATAGCCCTCTTCGAGTCGCTCGAACTCGAGGAAACCGGTGACTTTTCCCATGATGCGTGGTGTCCTTGTGCGTTCAGAGACGGGGTGATGGGGCGGCGCTCACTTGGCCGGCACGGCGGCGGCAGAGGCCGCGGCCGCGGCACGCGCACGCGCTGCGGTCTCGGTCAGGGCGCGCTTGTACTCGTGCGGGAAGACCTTGACGAACTTCGCGCGTGCCTGCGGCCACTGGTCCAGCATCTGCCGCGCGCGCAGCGAGCCGGTGTAGCGGTGGTGGTCCTCGACCAGCTTGCGCAGCTGCACCTCGTCGGCCAGCCCACGGTGCCAGGCCTCGGCCGTCGAGGTGGCCGACTGCTCGCCCGACGGCAGCACCCGCTCCAGCGCCACCATGCTGGTGTTGCAGCGCGAGGCGAAGCTGCCGTCCTCGTCGTAGACGTAGGCGACGCCGCCGCTCATGCCGGCGGCGAAGTTGCGCCCGGTCGCACCCAGCACGACGACGGTGCCGCCCGTCATGTACTCGCAGCCGTGGTCCCCGGTGCCCTCGACGACGGCGCTGGCGCCGGACAGCCGCACGGCGAAACGCTCGCCGGCCACGCCGCTGAAGAACGCCTCGCCGCGTGTGGCGCCGTACAGCGCCGTGTTGCCGATGATGATGTTGCGCGTGGTCTCGCCGCGGAAGTCGATGCTCGGCCGCACGATCACGCGCCCGCCCGACAGGCCCTTGCCGGTGTAGTCGTTGGCGTCACCGATCAGGTACAGCGTGATGCCGCTGGCCAGGAAGGCGCCGAAGCTCTGGCCGCCGGTGCCCTCGAGCTGGATGTGGATGGTGCCGTCGGGCAGGCCTTCGGGGCGATGACGCACCAGCTCGCCCGAGAGCATCGCGCCCACCGAGCGGTTGACGTTGCGCGCGGTCTCCATGAAGTGGACCTTCTCGCCGCGCTCGATCGCCGGGCGGCAGCGCTCGATCAGCGTCATGTCCAGCGCACGCTCCAGGCCGTGGTCCTGCCACTCGGTCTGCAGGCGCGGCACCTCGGCCGGCACGGCCGGCTGGTGGAAGATGCGGGCGAAGTCCAGCCCGCGCGCCTTCCAGTGCTCGATGCCGCGGCGCGTGTCCAGCAGGTCGGCGCGGCCGATCAGCTCGTCGAAGCGGCGGATGCCCAGCTGCGCCATGATCTGGCGAGCCTCCTCGGCGACGAAGAAGAAGTAGTTGACGACGTGCTCGGGCTTGCCGGCGAACTTGGCGCGCAGCACCGGGTCCTGCGTGGCCACGCCCACCGGGCAGGTGTTCAGGTGGCACTTGCGCATCATGATGCAGCCCTCGACGACCAGCGGCGCGGTCGCGAAGCCGAACTCGTCGGCCCCGAGCAGCGCGCCGATGACGACGTCGCGGCCGGTCTTCATCTGCCCGTCGGCCTGCACTCGGATGCGGCTGCGCAGGCGGTTCAGCACCAGCGTCTGTTGGGTCTCGGCCAGGCCCAGCTCCCAGGGCGTGCCGGCGTGCTTGATGCTGGACCATGGCGAAGCGCCGGTGCCGCCGTCGTGGCCGGCGATCACCACGTGGTCGGCCTTGCACTTGGCCACGCCCGCGGCGATGGTGCCCACGCCGACCTCGCTGACCAGCTTGACGCTGACCGAGGCCCGCGGGTTGGCGTTCTTCAGGTCGTGGATCAGCTGCGCCAGGTCTTCGATCGAGTAGATGTCGTGGTGCGGCGGCGGGCTGATCAGGCCCACGCCCGGCACGCTGTACCGCAGGAAGCCGATGTAGTCGCTGACCTTGCCGCCCGGCAACTGGCCGCCTTCGCC
>JBMTXX010000215.1:0-6236 GCA_049453935.1 Rubrivivax sp. | reverse complement strand
GCACCAGTTGCGGTTTCCTGGCTCGCTGGCAGCGCGAACTCCAGGCCGCGCTGCCCGTGCCGGTGTGGACGTCTGCGCTGCTGAAACTGCAGGAGCTGTCGCCCCTGCGCTGCGGCGTCATCACCATCGAAGCGTCGTCACTGACTGAGGACCACTTCCGGGCCGTGGGCGCCGATCCGGCCACGCCGGTGGAGGGCATCGCGTCGGGCTCGCCCCTGCACCGCACGCTGATGGAAGACCGGCCCGAGCTCGACGAGGCCGACGCCCGCGAGCAGGTGCTGGCCGCCGGTCGCCGCCTGCTGGCGCGCGAGCCTGGACTGCAGGCGCTGGTGCTCGAGTGCACCAACCTGCCACCCTACGCGGCGGCGTTGCGCCAGGCCACCGGGCTGCCGGTACACGACATCGTGAGCCTGCTGCACGAGCGGATGGCCGGCCTCACTGCGGACGCGCCGTCGCTGGCGCCAGCCGGCATCTTGCGATGAACCTGCGCTTCGTCGAGGCCTTCTACTGGGCGGTGACGTTGTCCAGCGTCACGCGCGCGGCCGACAAGCTCTTCGTCACGCAGTCTGCGTTGTCCAGCCGTATCGCCGCGCTCGAGGAAGAGTTGGGTGTTCTGTTGCTGGACCGCCGCGACAAGCAGTTCCGGCTCACGATGGCCGGCGCGCGCTTCCACCGCCACGCCGAGAAGCTGCTGAACCTGCAACGCGACATCCGCGCCGAGTTCGGAACGGCGTCGGGTGCGGGCGAGCGCCACGCGCTGTTGCGCGTGGGCGTGATCGAGTCGGTGCTGCACTCCTGGCTCGTCGAGTGGGTGCAGTTGCTGCGGCGCGAGCAGCCGGCGTTGCAGTTGGACCTGACGGTGGAAACCAGCGCGGTGCTGCTGGACCAGATGCGGCGCGGGGCGCTGGATCTGACCGTGGCCGTGCTGCCGTTGCAGGGCGAGGGCATCGACAACCGCGCGCTGGCCTCGATGCCCATGGTCTTCGTCGGCGCGCGGCCGGCACCGCGGCGCGGCAAGGCGACGCTGGCTGCTGTCGCTGGCGCGCACGAACTGCTGACCTTCCAGCGCGCCTCGCAGCCCCATGTGGCGCTGCTGGAGGCCTGTCGGGCCGCTGGGATCGACAGCCCGCGGGTGCACGCCATCTCGTCGATCTCGGCCATGCTCGAGCTCGCCGAACAGGGCTTCGGCGTGGCCACGCTGCCTTCAGCCGCGGTGCGTCGTCTGGCCTCCCAGCGGCCGCTCGCGGTGTGGCCTGTGGACGTGCAACTGCCGCCGCTGCCGGTGCACCTGAGCTGGCGCGACGACCCCTCGAGCCCCATCGTCGGTCGCGCCGTCGAGTCGCTGCGGGCGTTCACCAATCGCTGGGCGCAAGCCCAAGCGGCTGGCGGCGTTCGAGGTGCTTCATCGAAGAAATCGATGACGAGATAGAAAAACTTCTCGTTTGCCCTTCGGGCCCGCGCTTTCCAGAATCGCGGCCCATGTACACACAGATCCCCAACCTCACGGACCCCGCGGCATCGCCCTCACAGTGGCGTGCTGCCTTCCGGGCCGGCGCGAGGGCTGCGCACACCAGCGGCCTGGCCGATCGCCACGTCCAGGGCAACGTCGTGATCCTGCCGCGTGACTGGGCGGACGATTTCCTGCGCTACTGCCAGCGCAACCCCAAGCCCTGCCCGTTGCTGGCCGTGGGCGACGCCGGCAAGCCGACGCTGCCCTCGCTCGGCCAGGACATCGACATCCGCAGCGACCTGCCGCGCTACCGCGTCTGGCGCGACGGTCAACTGGTCGACGAGCCCACCGACATCTCGCCACTGTGGCGCGACGACCTGGTCACCTTCGTCATCGGCTGCTCGTTCAGCTTCGAGCAGGCGCTGCTCGACGAGGGCGTGCGGCTGCGCCATGTCGAGCAGCGATGCAACGTCGCGATGTTCCGCACCACCTTGCCCACGGAGCCCGCCGGCCCCTTCGGCGGCCCGCTGGTGGTGACCATGCGCCCGCTGCGTGCGGCCGACGCGATCCGGGCGGTGCAGATCACCTCGCGCTACCCGGCGGTGCACGGCGCCCCGGTGCACCTGGGCGACCCGGCGCTGATCGGCATCGCCGACCTGCAGCGGCCCGACTACGGCGATGCCGTCGAGGTGCGTGCCGACGAGGTGCCGGTGTTCTGGGCCTGTGGTGTCACGCCGCAGGCGGCGCTGCTGCAGGCGCGCCCGCCGCTGGCGATCACGCACGCGCCCGGCGCAATGCTGATCACCGACCGCCTGAATCATGAGCTCGCTGCGTTCTGAATCCGCCGCGCGACGCCTTGAGCCCCGCCGTCTCCATCGCCTCTTGCGCTGAGCACAGAGATCACCGTCCCTTACCCACCCACCCGACCCCAAGGAGATCTGCATGAGACGACTCTTCCTCGCCGCCGCCGTTGCCGCGACCGCTGCCACTGCGCTGCCCGCCCAGGCACAGACCCGCTGGGACCTGCCCTCCGGCTACGGCCCCAACACCTTCCAGGTGCAGAACCTGCAGTGGTTCGCCGACGAGGTGGAGCGCGCCACCTCGGGCCGCCTGAAGATCACGTTGCACCCCGGGGCCAGCCTCTACAAGGCCAACGAGATCAAGCGTGCGGTGCAGACCGGGCAGACCCAGGCCGGCGAGTTCATCCTGTCGGGCTTCGCCAACGAGAACCCGCTGTTCGGCATCGACGCCATTCCCTTCCTGGCCACCACCTACCCCCAGGCGCGCAAGCTCGACCAGGTCTCGCGCCCGGCGCTGGAGCAGCTGCTCGGGCGCCAGGGCATGAGGCTGCTCTACACCGTGCCCTGGCCGGGCCAGAGCCTGTATTCCAAGCGTCCGGTCAGCTCGCTGGCCGACCTGCGCGGCACCAAGATGCGCGCCTACAACCCGGCGACCACCCGCATCGCCGAGCTCGTGGGCGCGCAGCCGGTGACGATCCAGCTCGCCGAGCTGCCGCAGGCGCTTGCCACTGGTGGCATCGACAACTTCCTGACCAGCAGCGCCAGTGGCGTCGAGAGCAAGCTGCACGAGCAGGTGAAGTTCTTCTACGACGTCAACGCCTGGCTGCCGCGCAATGCGGTGGTGGTGAACGCGCGGGCCTTCGATGCGCTGGACGAGGGCACGCGGGCCGCCGTGCTGCGGGCGGCGGTTGCCGCCGGCGAGCGAGGATGGCAACTCAGCGAGCAGAAGGACGACGAGTACCTGAAGGAGCTCACCGCGCGCGGCATGACGGTGGATCGCAGCGGTACGCGCTTGAAGGCGGAGTTGCGCCCGATCGGCGAGCGTATGACCGCCGAATGGCTGCGTCAGGCCGGGCCCGAGGGGCAGGCCGTCATCGACGCCTACCAACGCTGAGCCCCGACCGGGAGACCCTGCCGTGCAAGCGCTCAGGCCCTGGCTGGACCGCTTCTACGCCCTGCTGATGGCCGGCTCGGCGCTGGCCATGGTGGCGGCCTTCGTGGCGGTGCTGCTCGGCGTGGCCGACCGCCAGTTCGCCTGGGGCCTGCGCGGGCTCGACGCCTACGCCGGCTACGCGATCGCGGCCGGGCTGTTCCTCGCGCTGCCGCGCACGCTGCAGCGCGGCGAGCACCTGCGGGTGACGCTGCTGCTGCAACGCCTGCCGGCCCGCGGGCGTGCGCCGCTGGAAGGTGCCTGCCTGGCCGCCGGGCTTCTGCTCAGTGCCGGGCTGGCTTTCTACGCCGTGCGGCTGGTCGGTGTGTCGTGGACGACACAAGACGTCTCGCCGGGCTCGGACGCGACACCGCTGTGGATGCCGCAGCTGTCGATGGCGCTGGGCTGTGTCGGTCTCGCGATCGCCTTCGCCGACGCCTGCGCCTGCCGGCTGCTCGGCCTGCCCTTCCACCCCGACGCCGCCGCGCAGGGCGCAGCCCGGAGCGAATGATGGACTTGACGCTTGCCGGCCTGCTGGTGGCGCTGCTGCTCGCGGTGCTGGCCTCGGGCTTCTGGATCGCGCTGGCGCTGCTGGGTGTCGCGGCCTTCGCGATGCAGGCCTTCACGTCGCGCCCGGTGGGCGACAGCATGGTTTTCACGATCTGGGGCAGCACCAGCAGCTGGACGCTGACCGCGCTGCCGCTGTTCCTGTGGATGGGCGAGATCCTGTTCCGCACGCGCCTGACGGCCGACCTGTTCAAGGGCCTGTCACCCTGGCTGAACCGGTTGCCGGGGCGGCTGCTGCACACCAACGTCGTGGGCTGCGGCATCTTCGCCGCGGTGTCGGGCTCGAGCGCGGCCACCTGCGCCACCATCGGCCGCATCACGCTACCGGAGCTGAAGGCGCGCGGCTATCCCGATCGGATCGCGCTCGGCTCGCTGGCCGGGGCAGGCACCTTCGGGCTGCTGATCCCGCCGTCGATCATCATGATCGTGTATGCCGTGGCCACGGATGTCTCGATCGCCAAGCTCTTCGTCGCCGGGGCGGTGCCGGGGCTGATGCTGATGGCGCTGTACTCGGGCTACATCGCCTGGTGGGCGCTGCGACACCCCAGCCAGGTGCCTGCGGCCGGGCCTGCGACCACGCTGGTGCAGAAGCTGCGCGCGGCGCGGCACCTGATCCCGGTGCTGGCGCTGATCGGTCTGGTGATCGGCTCGATCTACAGCGGGGTGGCCACAGCCACCGAGTCTGCAGCGATGGGCGTGGCCGGTGCGCTCGCGCTCGGCGCGCTCGACGGCAGCCTCTCGAGACGCAGTTTCGTCGAAGGTCTGACGGCGGCCTGCGGCGTCTACTGCATGATCGGCTTCATCCTCGCCGGCGCGTCCTTCCTGACCCTGGCCATGGGCTTCGTCGGACTGCCGCGAGAGGTGGCGGCCTTCATCGGCGGGCTGGGGCTGCCGCCCTTCGGGCTGCTGATGCTGCTGATGGTCTTCTTCATCGTGCTCGGCTGCTTCCTCGACGGCATTTCGATGGTGGTGCTGACAATGGCGGTGCTGGTGCCCACAGTGCAAGCCGCCGGGATCGACCTGCTGTGGTTCGGCGTCTTCGTGGTGCTGGTGGTCGAGATGGCGCAGATCACACCGCCAGTGGGCTTCAACCTCTTCGTGCTGCAGGGGCTGACCGGTCGCGAGGTGACCTGGCTGGCGCGCGCCGCGCTGCCCTTCTTCTTTCTGCTGTTGTTGGCGGTGCTGCTGATCTACCTGTTCCCGCAGACCGTGCTCTGGTTGCCAAGCTTGATGTGACGGTCAGATGCGCCGTGCCCTGGCGGCGTGCGCAGTCCAGAATAGTGCAGATGCGAGCCCATGGCCCGGTCTTCCCTCTTTCAAATTGCCGCCGAAGCGCTTGCGCCCGGTGTGGAGTCCTGCCTTGACCGACGCCGGCCTGCTGGGTGCCAAACTCGTGCTGATCGCATGCACCGTGCTCGCAGCCTCGATGGTCGCAGCGCGCTGGGGCCATGCGGCCGGCGGCTGGCTTGCGGGATTGCCGATGATCGGCGGCCCCATCGTCGGGCTGCTGATGGTGGATGTCGGATCCGAGCTGGGTCGGCAGGCCTGTCTGGCCACCCTGCGTTGCCACCCGGCACTGATCGCCTACCTCGTCACCTACGGCTGGGCGGCGCGCCGCTGGCGCTGGCCTGTGTGCCTCGGTCTGTCTCTGGCGGTTTTCTTCAGCCTGGGTGCGGCGCTCATCGCGCTCGATGGCCCCGAGTGGAGCGCCGTCCTGCTGTCGGTGCTGGCGGTGGCGCTGGGCGCCGGAACGCTTTCCCGCTTGTCGGCAGGCCTGAGCACGCCGGGGCGGCTGGTCCTGCCGCGTGCCGAACTCTGGGCCCGTGTGGCTGCCGCGGTCGTGATGGCGGCCATCGTGATCGGCGGGTCGTCGCACCTGCCGGTGGCACTGGCCGGCCTGCTGTTGGCGGTGCCGATCTCGGGTCTCATCCTGCCGTCCTTCACGCTGCCGCGTCACGGCACGGCGGCCACCGTGGCGCTGCTGCGCGGTTTCTCAGTCGGGCAGATCGGCTTCTCGGCCTTCTTCGTCACGCTGCTGTGGCTGCTGCCGCAGGTGCATGGGGGACCGGCCTGGATCGCGGCGATGCTGGCCGCGGCAGCCATGCCGGTGGCTGTGCAGCGCCTGCGGGCTGCCGCGTCACGGATACGGCAGTGACGGCCGGTCGAACCCACATCCCTCACCGACTGCTTTTGACCTGACCATGTCTTCGAAGACCTCTTCCGCAGCCCGCTGGCAGTTCTGGATCGACCGTGGCGGCACCTTCACCGA